>DATJPR010000220.1:0-2845 GCA_035506295.1 Bacteroidota bacterium
GTCGCCGAAGCGCTCAAACTCTACACGCGCGACAACCCCGGCAAGAACGTCCGCGTCTGGGGATACCGCAACGTCTGGTATCGCTTCCGCATCGGTGAGGCGAGCCTCATGACCCCCGTCTCACTCAACGGTCTGTCGATGCTCCACACCGCGTTCATGAATTGCTTCGGTTCGCAAAGCGCGGCGTCGTTCCCGAGCTATGAACATGACGGACCTTTCTCCGAACTCGCCCAATCGATACAGGTCCAGCAATACGGGATGCTGAAGACTTGTCTTGGATCGGAGTTCTTCCTCAAGAACGATCATCCTCGTCTGCGCGCCGCCCGGGGGATGATCTACTTGAAGGAGATGGACCTCAAAGAGTTCTTCGACATGGTCAGGGAGTTGAAGAAGATCACGGAAAATGTCTGACAGAGGTCCGACACTGGCCACCGGTCACCGACAACTGGTCACAACGCGCACAGGTCTGAGAGACGTTGAGACTACGGTGTTGTGCGCGGGCGTCCTCATATTGCGCTGTTTGGAACGATTTTGAAAGCGAGGGATCAGGACTCACAGATCCCGACCGCGGGATTCCATCCTCGCGGCTTTTCCTGATTGCAATCACACCCTTCCCTTGATTCCGAAAAGGCTGTGCAGTAGATTATGGCTGGTAAGGCCACCCGGTCATGACATCCTCCAGCGGCCGGTGCATACCGTTCTACCATAATTGTTGCACGGGAGACGCAAGGTCGCTGTCTCCAGAGGTTTGCGTTTCCCCCCACAGTAGCCACTTCGGATCGTGCAGAAGGATTCCTCTGATTAGAATCTCCCACCTGGCTGCTTCCGTTGACTAAGCTGGTGTTTCGCGTCTTCGTGCAAGGAGAATGCTCATGGCAACGAAGCTCACCGCTATCGCGTTTCGCACAACCTTCCTCTATATCCTCCTGAGCGGAATCTGGATCCTGCTGTCGGACCGCGCGGTGCTCTCGATCACTTCCGACCCGAATCTCTATGTGAAGCTCTCGACGTACAAAGGATGGGGGTTCGTTCTTGTGACGGGAACACTGCTGTACATCACGCTGCGGGCACAGCTCCGGCGTTGGGGCGATGAGATCGACGGGCGGAAGAAAGCCGAAAAGGAACTCCGACAGAACCAGGAACGGCTGCAGATCGTGATTGAAAATTCGGACGACGTCCTGATCATGCAGGACAGGGACGGACGATACGTTCATTATAGCGGACCGGGGCATTTTGGCGTCTCGCCCTCCGATGTCGTCGGGCGAATCCCGGATGACCTTTTTGACGCGACAACGGCGGCGAAGATTATGGATCGTCACCGCACCGTGCTGGCGACGCAGGAGACCGCCGCAAGCGACGATCTCATCCGTTGGAACGGACAGTGGTACTGGTTCAGCACCCGGACGTCTCCTGCGCGCGACGCGAACGATGAAGTCAGCCGCACCGTGACCGTCTGGCATAATGTCACTGCCCGCAAGCAATATGAGGACGCGCTGAGAAAAAGTGAGGAGCGTTTTCAGCTCGCCGTGCAGGGTGCCAACGACGGGCTCTGGGACTGGCAGCTGGATATGAACGAGGTCTACTTCAGCCCGCGTTGGAAGAGCATGATCGGGTACGCCGACGAAGAAATTCCCAACACCCTCGAGTCATGGAAGGACCATGTTCACCCCGACGATATCGGACAGGTCGAAAAATACTTGGAGGAGTTTTTTGCGGGATGCACGAACAACTTTGAGGCGGAATTCCGAATGCGGCACAAGGATGGATCCTACATCAACGTCCTCTCCCGCGGCACGCTGGTGCGCAACATCGAGGGAAAACCGGTCCGGTTCGTGGGGACGCATGTCGACATCACTGAACGGAAGAGGGCGGAATTTGTGCTGAAGGAGAAGCTGGACTTGCAGGTCCAGTTCGCCCAGGTCGCAGAAACGGTTCCAGGGTTGATTTGCTCGTTCCTTCTGCGGCCTGACGGATCGACGGCCATGCCCTTCGCGACGCGGATGATCAAGGACGTCTACGGTCTTTCGCCGGATGATGTCGCACAGGACAGCAGTCCCGTGTTGCGGCTCATTCATCCCGACGACAGAGACCACGTCCTGCAATCCATTATGGAGTCGGCTCGCACCTTTACGCCATGGCACGATGAATATCGCATACAGCATTCCGTGAAAGGCGAACGGTGGATTGAGGGACACTCGATGCCCTTGCAGCAGCCAGACGGCTCGATCCTGTGGCATGGATTTGTTTCAGACATCACGGAACGAAAAAAATCCGAAGAGGCCTTGCGGACCAGCGAACAGCGGTTCCGATCGTTTGTGGAGCAAGCTCCGACGGCGATCTTCGAGGCCGACGCGAGGGGAAGGTATGTGGACATGAACCCCGAAGCGCTCAACCAGCTGGGATATGAGCGTGACGAGCTCCTCGGCAAACGGATTGAAGACCTCACGGCGGAAGGGGACCGGGTGCTCGCGCTGACGACGTTCTGGGAACTGCTGGAGAACGGAAAGTCGGAGGGAGAGTATCGAATGGTGCGGAAGAATGGGGAGGAAATCTGGGTCTCCACCCTCGCCGTACGACTCGATGAAAGCCGGTATCTTGCTTTTTGTCGGGATGTGACGGCCCGCCGCGATGCGGAAGAACAACTCAAGGCGTCTCTCCACGAAAAGGAAATCCTTCTCAAAGAAATCCATCATCGGGTGAAGAACAATCTTCAGGTCATCAGCAGCCTGATCAGTCTTCAGGCGGAGGAACTGAAAGATCCCGCGGCGCGCGCCGCGTTCCGGGAGAGCCGGCAGCGCGTCCGTTCCATGGCGCTGATTCACGAAAATCTCTATCAGTCGGAAAA
>DATJPR010000221.1:0-2830 GCA_035506295.1 Bacteroidota bacterium
CGCGGCGCAAAAGCGGAGACGGCGAAGGTGCTGGGGATCAGTCTGAAGACGCTGTATACGAAGATTCAGCAATACCAGATGAAGGTCTGAGGGAGAGCGCGAGAGCGCGGGAGCGGGAGAGCGAGAGAGAGGGGGAGAACGGGGGACAGCAGGCGACATCGCCCGCCAGCGTATTCTTCCTACATCCAACTTCTTACTTCCTACTCATAGCACGACCCCCGCCTGCTTACTGCTTACTCCCTCCTGCATACTCTCGTTGCCCTCCCGCCTTCCCGGCAGTCCACACGGCGATCGATGCAATGAGCCCCGGGTACATCGGCTCCACGCCCAAGGGGTAATACTCCGCGCCAATTTGTTGAGACCAACCGGCGACGAGCCACGTCAGCGATACAAGCCATCCCATCATCATCGCGACAAACGCATACCGCGGACCGACGGTCAAGCGGGGGAAGTATGACATCACGAGCGGCACCAGGAGCCCGGGAATAATCACGGTGCCGATCGTGTACCAGAGCTTGATGACCGACGGGATCGCCAGGGAAAGACCGATAGAGAGTGCACCCGCAACGAGAAGTCCTGCCTTCGTCCAACCGACATCATTTCCACGTTGATCGTTCAGTCTCCACACAATGTCGCGGCCAAGCGTTGTCGCCGACACAAACATCAACGTGTTCAATGTCGACATGATCGTCGCGAACATTCCCACGTAGAAGAGCCCTTTAGCGATGGGCGGCAGCACCAGCTCCGCCAGAGCGGGATAGGCCATCACCGGCTGCTTAAGGTCAGGAATCGCCGCTCGAGCGTACAGTCCCGCGGTTGCAGTCATGGCATCGAAAATGAACCAGAAGAGGATCGACCAGAGGATCCCGCGCTTGGCCACTTTCGGAGTCTTCGCGGCATAACACCGCTGGTGAAATGACGGATCCACGAGCGTCCAGAGTGCGATGAAGAACCAGACGACCACGAACTGGATCGAGTTCCCGCCGTTCCAGGTCAGATGCAGTGGCGGGACATGCGTGCGGATGAAGTCGAAGCCGCCGAGCTTGTCGTACGAAAACGGGAGGATCACCGCGAAACAGGTGAACATCAGGATGAATTCGAAGACGTTCGTGTTCACATCCGAACGGAACCCGCCGGAATACAGATAGATCGTCGACGCAAGCGTCCCCACGATGACGCAGAAGAGATAGCCCCACCCTGTGAGAAGCTCGAGGAGGACGGCCGTCATGAGAATATACGGCGCCGGCGTCATGAGGAAGAACGTGAGCACCGCGCCGAGGACCGCCGTCGGCTTGCCGTAGGATGCGTGCAGCTTGTCGGGTATGGTCGCGAAATCGGTCTTCCGGATCCGTCCCGCGAGAAGAAATGCGAAGATGAACGCGAAGACGTAGTATGGCGCTCCCTGGACCACCCAGTTCGAGATGCCGTAGCGATAAGAGAATTCGCCTACGCCGAGAATCCCACCATACCACGACGACACAAGCGTCATCACGAAGATCGGCGTTGTAAGAGATCGTCCCGCGAGGAGATACTCGATCGTTTCCTTCCCTTGCTTCCGCGCGGTGAGGAAACCCACGGCGAGCACTCCGCCGAAATACAGGGCGATGATCGCATCATCAACAAGGCTGAAGGAAAACTGCATCAGTGGTCTCTTTTTGCCTTCCCCGCTCAGGCAATGCGGCGGGCTTGTTCGTGAAGGATGAGCACCAACATGTCGCCGGAATCGACGCGGATGCTGAACGGTGAGGATACCACGGTGTTGCTAACGGCTACGTCCCCGTGTTTGATCGTCGCATGCCGCAGAGGATATCGAAGGCCACGAAGCGTCACGCCGCGAAGCGTACTGAACGGGATGATGCTCACGGTCGATCCAACCGGAGCGGCAAAGCGCGCACGTCCTCGAACGGGGAAGCCGACCCAGCCGTCACCTGCCAGGGCAAGCTCCATTTTCCCGGCGTACTTCCAGAGCGTGACCATGTTCCCGAGGGTCATGTCCATCCGGCCGCCGGCAATCCCCGCAAGCGTGACGCGATGAAAGCCCTGTTCAACGCAGAAGTCGAGAGCTTTCTCCATGTCGGTATTGTCTTGTCGGGGGACACGAAGGATCAGCGACGACGCAAACGCCCGAAGCGTCACAGGAGAAACAGAATCCAGATCGCCAATGATCACGTCCGGAGCGATGCCCGCCGCGCGCGCCGCGTTGGCGCCTCCATCGGCGCAGACGAACAGATCATGTTCGCGCACCAGCCGGCGCAGGAGCCGCGCCATTGGCGCCAAACCATTGCATAGAAGGAGAACTGATATCGCTCGCGAAGCCATACGCGATCTCCGCTAGAGTTTGACCTGAAGGCCGAACAGGAAATTCCTCTCCGCCGCTGGGAAGAAGGTGTTCCCTTCGCCGCTTAATGTGTAGAGCCGGTCGAACAGATTGCGCACCTCCGCGCGAAGGTTGAGCGACGCATCGGAAACGAGCGGAACGCGATACAGGAGCTCAAGGTTGCACACGGTGAAGGCATCGTTTCGGTTGTCGGCGTTTTCGAAATTGTCCGTATAGAACGGCCCCACGTACTTCAGGACAAACGCCGCCGACCAGTCATGCTCGCTCCAGGTCAGCCGGAGGTTCGCAAGGAAGTCGGGGAATCCGGCAATCGGATTCCCGTCGAGCGTGTGCACCAATCCGTCGTCGCCGACCATGGCGTAGTGGATGAGGCGGTTCGTCGACCAGGTCGCGTTGCCTTCGCATGAGAGCCCCTCGAAGATTTTTATGTTCGATTCTAATTCCACGCCCACATGCCGCGACCTTCGAGCGTTTCCCGTCACCGGCTGCCCG
>DATJPR010000222.1:0-2158 GCA_035506295.1 Bacteroidota bacterium
ACGAACACGTTTCGGTCGAATCGCATCGCCCTCGGACATCACCAACCGACGCCGGACATCGCAGCACTGAACGCCGCCGGGGTTCGGATCTCGCGCGCAGCAGCAGGCGACCGTGCCCTGGTGTTCGCGTCCATCGGGCCGAGCGGAAAGATGCTGATGAGCGGCGACGTTTCGCTCGAACAGCTCGAAGCGGCCTTCGACGAACAAGCGGTCGCGATTGCGGATGCAGGGGCGGATGCTATCGTCATCGAGACGATGACCGACGTCGAAGAGGCAACGATCGCCATCCGCGCCGCCAAACGGACAGGACTCCCCGTCGTTGCAAGCATGGTCTTCGATTCCGGAAAAGACAAGACCCGGACCATGATGGGGGTGACGCCGGAAGATGCCGCTACAGCCCTCGAGGAGGCCGGTGCCGATGTGATCGGAGCCAACTGCGGTCTTGGCATCGAACACTATCGAGCGGTTTGTCAACGGCTCAAACAGGCCTCGAGCCTTCCCGTCTGGATCAAGGCGAATGCCGGGCTGCCACGTTTGGTGGACGGCGAAGTGATCTATGATGTGACGCCGGAACACTTTGCATCGACGGCAATGGAAATCCTGGCCGCGGGGGCCTCCTTCATCGGAGGGTGCTGCGGCACAACGCCGGATTTCATCCGGGAGATCTCCCGTCGACTGGCCGCTCTTCAGGACTCATCGGATTTGTCGAAGGCGCGATGAAGTCCACGGCGACGCTGACGCTGACACCGCTTCGCATCCGCATTGAAGCTCCCACCGGCACGTCTCTTCACTCACTCCTCTTCCAGTACGGCATCGAATTCCCCTGCGGCGGACGGGGCGCGTGTCGCGGCTGCAGGGTGAAAGTGCTCGAAGGTTCGTTGCCGATTTCTCTTGTCGAGGAGTCAATCCTCAGCGAGGAGGAACTCCGGGACGGCTGGCGGCTTGCATGCCAGAACACCCTTGACGGGGATCTCCTCCTCGACGTCGCGCAGTGGGAAGCGCCGTTCCTCTCCGATGAATCCGCATTCGCCTTCACTCCCCGGGACGGTCTGGGCATTGCTGTTGACGTAGGAACGACCACGATCGTTTCCCAGCTCCTCGATCTTCGAGCGGGGACGGTCCTGGCAGTGGAGTCGGGCCTCAATCAACAGGCGGTGTTCGGTGCAGACATCATGAGCCGCGTCGATGCCGCTGTCACGCACGGGCAACAGGAGGACCTGACCTCCACGGTCCGCAACCAGGTCGTCGCCATGATCCGCGCCCTTTTGAAATCTTCCGGTGTAGATCCGGCACAGATCGTCGACATGGTTCTCGTCGGCAATTCCGTCATGCACCACCTGTTCGGCGGACTGGATTGTCTTCCCCTTTCGCATTTTCCCTTCACGCCAGTTCATCTGGAATCTCTGGAGTTCTCACCAACGGACTTGTCGTGGGATCTCCCGCCTCAGGCTCACGTGAGATTCCTTCCGTTGCTGGGAGGATTCGTGGGGAGCGACATTCTAGCCGGGATCCTCGCAACCAAGGCGAACGAGCAGGAGAATGCCATCTGCCTCATCGATCTCGGCACGAATGGAGAGGTCGTCATCGGTTCGCGGCGGGGACTCGTTTGCTGTTCCGCGGCGGCGGGACCGGCATTCGAGGGTGCGCGCATTTCGATGGGGATGCGTGCAGCGACGGGAGCAATTGCAGCGGTGACTGTTGACGGCGATCGCCTGACATGCGAGGTGATCGGTGATGCTGAACCGCGCGGCATTTGCGGCAGCGGCCTGGTCGATGCAGTTGCCGCGCTGCTTCAATCCGGCAGGATCGAGCCGAGCGGCCTCATCGCGGGCAATGCGGGTTCAATCAGGCTCGCAGGGAATGTCCGCCTGACGCAGGGCGATGTCCGGGAGCTCCAGCTGGCGAAAGGGGCCATCGCCGCGGGAGTCAGGATTCTCTGCGAAGAGTCGGGGATCCGGCCGGAAGATATTGCGACGATCCACCTCGCGGGTGCCTTCGGGAACTATGTCAATCGCCTCAGCGCCCGACGGATCGGCCTCGTGGAATTTCCGCCTGATCGGATTGCATCTTCGGGGAACACCGCGCTGCGCGGCGCAAAGCAGGCGCTCTTCGCCGAGCGTGGGACCATCGACTCGATCGTGAACGCCACGCGCCATGT
>DATJPR010000223.1:0-3971 GCA_035506295.1 Bacteroidota bacterium
ATCATGGAGCAGGTGAAGGCCGAAGCGGCGAAAGATCCCGATATTCATCTGCTGTTTCTCCCACCGTCAAGCGATCTGATCATCAACGCCTTGCAGCGTGGTTCCACGATCATTCTCCAGAAGTCACTAAAGGAAGGTTTCGGCCTGACGGTCGCAGAAGCGTTGTGGAAACGTCGCCCCGTGATCGCAGGCGCGGTCGGTGGCATTCCGCTCCAGATCTCGCACCGATACTCGGGCATCCTGACGCATTCGATTGACGGGACGGCGCATTGGATCAAGCAGCTGATCAACGAGCCGGCATACGCAGCACGGCTCGGGGAGAACGGCCACGAGCACATCCTCAACAACTATCTTATCACACGTCACATCAAGGACTATCTTCTCCTGTTTTTGTCAACGCTGCATTCCGGTGATCTCGTGCATCTCACCTGATGATGTCCTGGCGATTCGCTGAAAAGCTTGACTCTGAGTTCGTCCATGCGTACATAGTAGTGTTGCAGCAATGCACGCATTCACGCATGGACTCAGCCAATACCATCTTGACTCCCTTCGCGTGGAGGCGAAATCTCTCCTTGTCTCCCGCGCGACCCTTCACCATTGCACTCCTCTGGTCCTATCTCCTGTTGAGGGTTGCGGTGCTGCCGGCAGCAGGGGATTTCTGGAAGGTGCAGGCGGCGATCAAGGTCGAGCAATCAACCAAGGCCTCCTCCCTCGTCGCCCTGAAGGTCTGTTGGATCCCGCAGAAGCACATGGGATCCTCGAACAGTACCCGGTTGTCGGTCTCCCTTTCCATTCTCGGCTCTGAACATCCTGCCCCTTTCGTTTGTCAACGACCCGTGGCGAGCCAACCGCGCGCGCATCAACCTGCCGAAGCGGTCACGGCGACCGCGAATCGCGCCCCGCCCCTTTCCTGAAGGTTCATCACCAGGTTCCATTTTCCGGGCGCCGGCGAACCCCGACCACGGGGAGTTCCAGAGGGGGCCCTAATGGGCATTCACCATGAAGATTACAGTCCGACTCATCATATCGCTCCTGTTCGCTGCCGCCTCCGCTGCGGCGGTGTTCTCCTACATTCAGGTGCAGAACGAGAAGGACATGATGGTTCGCGAGTTAGACGCCAGGGCAGACGTCCTTGCCAAGGGGCTGGAAGGACCCGTGCAGTTCTATCTTCACAGGAACGATCTCGCAGAGCTCCAGCATCTGGTGGATCGGTTCAGATCCGGGGCACCGCTGATGGGAATCGCGGTCTTTGACAGCATGGGGGAGGAACTTGCGACGAGCACGGGACTTCGAGCGTTGCTCCCCTCCACGCCTTCCATCGTGGGTGAAGCTGTGGTGCAGGGTTCCGCCCTTTCATCACTGGACGAGGTCGGAGGACACCCGGCTGAGCTTTTTGCCTTTCCGATGCTGAGAGCAAACGAAGACCAGGGCACCATCCTTCTCTGCCACGACGCGTCATTCATCGATCAACGCGTCCGGGACATCTGGTACAACAATTTCTTCCGCTTGCTTGCCCAGTTCGTCCTTATTGTCGTTACAACGATTGTGGTCGTCCGGTGGAGCATTACGGGTCCCATCGCGCAGGCGGCGAAGTGGCTGCGCGGCCTGCGCATGGAAAAAGGCTCGCAGTTCCCCGGACCTCCGCGCGGAGACATCCTCGGACCCATCGCCCTCGAAGTGTCCCTTCTTGCAAAAAGCCTCGCGCAGGCGCGAGCCGCCGCGCAGCAGGAAGCACGCCTCCGGGTCGAAGGCGAGTCGCTCTGGACGGCGGAACGTCTGAAAGAGCATGTCCGGGTGGAGCTTCGCGAACAGAATTTGTTCGTGGTCTCGAACCGTGAACCCTATATGCACGTCAGCACCGGCGGCAGCGTCGAATGCATCGTGCCGCCTGGCGGGCTTGTCACCGCGCTCGATCCGATCCTTCGCGCATGCGGCGGTGTTTGGATTGCCCACGGGAACGGCAGTGCCGACCGCGAGACTGCCGACGCAGAAGGCCGTCTGCGGGTACCCCCGGATGAGCCCTTCTACACTCTTCACCGTGTCTATCTCACCAAGGAAGAGGAAGAAGGCTACTACTTCGGCTTTTCCAACGAAGGAATCTGGCCTCTGTGCCACATCACGCACACCCGACCGCTTTTCCGACCGGAAGATTGGGAAGACTACCAGGTAGTCAACAAGAAATTCGCCGACACCCTCCTCGAGGACATCCGGCACGAAGAATCACCGCTCGTTCTCATCCAGGACTATCATTTTTCACTTCTCCCGATGCTGGTAAAATCCCAGCGGCCCGATGCGCGCGTCGCGATCTTCTGGCACATCCCCTGGCCGAACCCAGAAGTGTTCGGCATTTGCCCCTGGAAGGAAGAGCTGCTCATCGGGCTCCTGGGTGCGGATCTCATCGGCTTTCACACCCAATTCCATTGCAATAATTTCCTAGGGACGGTGGACCGGTTCCTTGAATCGAAGACTAACTGGGACCAGTTCTCCATCGAGCGGAACAAACTGTCGACCATGGTCAGGCCGTTTCCCATCAGCGTCGCCTTGCCGGATGCTTCGGGCGAGGAAAATCGCTCGGTATCTCCCGAACGCGACCGCATGGCTCTCCTGCGATCGCACGGCATCGCCGCCGCATGGATGGGGGTCGGGGTTGACCGCATCGATTACACGAAGGGAATCCTGGAGCGCTTTCTCGCCGTTGAACGGTTTCTCTCTCATCATCCGGAATATGTCGGGAAATTCACCTTTGTCGAATTAGGCGCTCCAAGCCGCACCCATATCAAGCGCTACCATGACCTTATTGCGGAGCTCGACGAAGCAGCCGAACGCATCAATTGGTCCTTTCAGACCAAGACGTGGAAACCGATCGTGTTCCTGAAAGCCCACCACACGCACGAGACCATCAGCCGATATTATCGGGCGGCGAACCTCTGCCTCGTGACGTCGCTTCACGACGGCATGAATCTGGTCGCCAAAGAGTTCGTCGCTTCACGAGTTGATGGGAATGGCGTATTGATCCTCAGCCAGTTTGCGGGGGCCGCCAGCGAGCTGCAGGACGCGCTCATTGTGAATCCCTATGACACGGAAGCCGTGGCCCAGGCGATTTACACGGCGGTCACGATGCCCGCGGAGGAGCAACAGGTTCGGATGGCCTCACTGCAGAGGGTCGTGAGGGAGCGCAACGTGTATCGATGGGCCGCCAGCATAATTACCGCGCTCTCACGCATTCGATTGCCGAAGAACATCGCGCCGACGGTCCCATGAGACGCGGCGGACCACAGTCGTTGTATGATGGAGACGGGGCCCTGCGGAAACCCGTCCGCGACAGGTTAAGTCGCGCAAGGGCGTTGGCGGTGTACCTTGACTATGACGGCACGCTCACGCCCATCCGGTCGAATCCGGAGGAGGCCACGCTCTCGAACCGCGCAGTTCAGATCCTCCATGCGCTCCTCGCACACCCGCACGTCACACTTGCAATCGTGACCGGCCGATCGCTGCAGCAGATTCGGGCGTTCTTGAGAACGGTGCATCCCGTCATCATTGCCAATCACGGCCTTGAGATCTCACGGTCGGGCACAACGTGGATCCACCCGGCAGCGAACGCCGCGGTGCCGCTGATGCGCACCGTGCGCCGGGAGCTCATCATGGGGCTGAACGGGATTCCGGGCGTGGTTGTTGAAAATAAGAATGTCATCGCCGCCGTGCATTACCGGAACGTCCCGGCAACCATGATCCGTCGGGTAAAAACCATTGCCCACCGGACAGCCGCTTCGCACGCACCGCGTGTGCGCGTGTCCGGCGGGAAAAAAGTTCTCGAACTCCGACCCGCTGTACGGTGGACGAAGGCGAGCGCCATCAGGCGGCTTGCAATCCTGCAGCGGGTTGCACGAGGGCTTCCCATCTATGTTGGCGACGACGTGACCGACGAGGACGCGTTCCGCTCTCTGCGGCGACGCGGGATCACGATCCGCGTC
>DATJPR010000224.1:0-19171 GCA_035506295.1 Bacteroidota bacterium
CCGATGTATCCGCTCAGGAGAATCGGCACGACCGTTGTTCCCGAACTGATCGCCTGCTGATCTGTCGAAATCATGGGAAATGCGCCGGAGAGGTCAACAGCAAGGAAGAGCTGCCGGGTGTTCATGAGTCTGGCAAGGTTGTACCGGAAATTCAGGTCGACGCCGATCGCCGAGGTCGCATCATCGGAAAGTGCATAGGGATGGGCGTTGCCGACAACGCCGTTGAACAGGTCGACGTCGGGAGTGCCGCTCAACGGTCCACCGGGTTTGGAATATGAATCAAAGAACGCGATCGTCGAGGTCTTCGGGACATTGAATTGCGTATAGCGCGCGCGAATGTCGATGTCCAGCCCCATGCGCGGATGCTCAAGGAGGATCATTCCCCGTTCGTACCCATGGCCGATGTAGTTGGCGAACACCGACATCTGTTTCGGATCGCCGTTGCCGGAGGGATCATTGTTCGCGACGCTCTTCGCACGAAAGAAGCCGACGGTCCGCGGCTCGACTTCTCCGTTGTCCTTTTCATAAAAATCCACCAGCGTGAACCCCTCGTCGATATTGATCCCTTCACGCGTGCCGATCGTCGCGGACACTTCGCTGCCCCGAATGTCTTTCACTTCGCCGGAGAGGGAGAACTCAGGGTTGCGCCGCATCGCCAGGGAGAGATTCTTCGCCCAGTTATCGATCGCAAGAATCCGGGCGAACTCCCGCCCTTCGACCGATCGGCGTTTCAGGCTATAGCTCGTTCCCATCGTGCCGGTGCCGGTGCCGGTGCATAGGTCCGGTTTCTGTTCCACAAGAACGAATCGCGAAGCGCCGGTCGCGTCCGTCTCCAGATGATACCAGAGCATGTAGCCATTGATTTCCGCCGAGGCGGTTTTCTCTTTCACCTCTTCCTTGTACGACGTGACCACCGGGATATAGATGTATCCCGTGTTCATCGCCTTCAGGATATCGGCGGAAGTGACCGCGCTCTCTTTCTGCTTGACGACGGAGCTACTTTCCTTTTCGACTTCGGTCACCGCCTGTTCCGCGACCGCCTTGCTTCTGCCGAGCATTGCCTTGCGGTAGGAAGCGAGGATTGTCCGATCCATCGATCGTGCGACACTCTCGGCTGAGAGGTCTGACGCGCTCGCATCGGCGATGAAATTCCTCACCACCGATGGGTCGAGTGTTTGATACGCGAACCGGGGGAGCTTGATGTGAAGGTTGAACCCTTTGTCGATGAGCGGCTGGAGACGCTGAACGCTCGGATCTCTTGTGATGACGCGATCGATCGTCGAGATGGTCTTTGTGACATAGGTGCGTTCCTGCGCCATTGCGGAAGCAAGAACGACGAGAACGGTCATGGTAATGACTGTACGCCTGGGCAGTTTCATGATCGCCATGGAAAAGATCGGGGTTCCGGCCCTTGGACCGGGCCGAGGGAAAGGTATTATCGAGCGGAACGTCAGTCCCGTTCGAAGCTGGAAGATATACAATTCCGGTTGATAACGGAATAGGGAGAGAAAATGACCCCGGAGGGGCATTTGTCATGATTGCAACATAATCGAATCGCGATAATTCTCAGATTTTTTTGAATAGAATCGCTTGACATTAGGATTCCTTCGTCTATATTTACGACCAGTGGAAGCTGAACCCTACCAGGATCCATGCAGCTCGTTCTTCCCTCACCTCAGCTTCGCGACCATTATTGAGGGCGCTTTCCTACCCCTGCGATGTCGCTAGACGGTAGTGCTTCCTTCGGATTGAATCACAGCATTTGCCGCTGACTGATAGTGTGCATCGGGCCTGAGGGTCGCGCGGACGTTAAGCGCTCCCCATCAGCGGCCCGGCGGACGAATTTGTCGTTGTGTCCACAATCCGTTCACATTCGTCAGGAGGGAAACATGAACGCCATTGTCGCTCGAGGCGCTGTACGCAAGCCCGCCGTCGCGGTCGCTCTCGCCATCGGCATGCTGGCGATCTGCGGGTGCCCGGGACCTTCTACGCCCGTCGTCGTCCCGTCGGACGCCAAGCCGACCTGTACTGTCGCTCTCTCGGATTTCACCACCTGGTTTCAGTCCGATTCGATCACGCTGAACGGGATCGTCACCCCCGCAAACAGCGTCACCTTCCCCAACTCGCCGAACTGCAGCTTCTACGAGTGGTCGGAGCGCATGTTCTTGTGGGCGACTTCGCCCGCACCGCCGTCGTATGGTGGAGGGCAACATGTGTTCGATTCGCCCGGCTTCTTTGACGTGTCGCCTGTCGATTCCAATGGGAACAGGACGCTGATTCCCCATACCGCCGGCGGACTGCGAAGATTTAGCCTGCGTGCCGCGCAAGTTGGGCCGTTGAAACTTCCGGTGATCTTCGACAGGAGCGGCAAGATGCTGGAGATCGTGCCGCCGAGACTCTCCAAGACGGGAAAGCTTCTCATGCTAAGCGCCACAAATGATACGGTGGAAGTGGAACGCACCGCGCTTGGCGACAACAAGCAACCCGAGTTCTTCGACAAGAACGGGGCTATGATCAAGGGTGCAAGGCCGATCATTCCCGTGCAGATCGAACGCATGGCCGTCGTGCAGAAGTTCATCATCGACAAGATCCCCATCTTCCTGAATGCTGCAGGAAACGTCGTTGATGTGGAGGAAGGGCAGGCAGACGGCGGCGTGCTGGAGACGCAGAGCAATTCACTGATCTACTACGCATCGATGGTCAACGATGTCTACGCCTATTTCCTCACGGGCACGAAGAACGGTGGGATATTGCCCAAGCCGACGCAGTTCCCCACCACACAGGCGGAGTTAAACAAGATTTCGACCTTCGCAGCGGGGCACTCCGTGACGCTGCCGGACAGTGTCGCCCTTGCGGTGGAACTGAAAACCTCCTGGGTCGATGCCTCGACGGTGACCGACCCCAGCAGCTACATCACCATGCAGGGCGTGGTCCCCACGTACGACAAGACGGATCCCAATCACTGGGTGCAGAATGGACAACAGACCCTCCAGCTTGCCCTGGTCGGCATCCACGTTGTAGGGAGCACGGCGGGCCATCCGGAGATGATCTGGGCCACCTTCGAACACGTCGGCAACACACCAAGCGCCACCTACGCATACATCAACACCTCGAACGCGACGACCACCGTCAATCAGTCGACCGCGGGCAGCTGGCTTTTCTGCGCAACGAATTCCGCAGGGCCGTTCAACGCGGCGCACATGAACAATCCGTTTGGTTCAACGGATATCGTTTCGGTGAACCCGTTCACGATAAGTCCGAGCAACACCATTCATTGGAAACCGTGGGGCGCGGGTTCGGACGCATCACCGAACCCTCTCGATGCGACCCCGGCCGCATCCAATACTGAGATCATATCGATGAACAATAGTATTCGCGGGATGCTGGTGAATGGAGATGTACGGGCGAACTACATTTTCGAAGGAGCAACGTGGACCATCGGCGGCGCCCCGCCGACGGGGAATTTCCCAAGCGGGAATGAGGTGGGCACCAGCAAGCTTGCGAACTCCACGATGGAGACCTATCAACAGGGGAGCAACACGCTGGCGGGGACAGGCTCCAACTGCTTCACATGTCACACCACGAATACCGTGAACGTGAGCCACTTGTTCGGGGAGATCAAACCGCTTTTCTGAGCCGGACAACTGAGAGTATCGGAAGGTGCACACGGGAGGGGCAGTTTCGAATTATCTTACGAAATTGCGGAACTGCCTTTTCCCCCCATCTCCCTGTCTCCCATTCTCCCCCTCCCCCTTTACGGCGTACGTCTCACCCACTTCGTTCTCTCGAGCGGTTCCTGCTCCTCGAGAATCTGCGTGATGTGGTGCTCCACGTGTCGCAGGTAGTCTTCGATGATGAATTTCAGCGTGGCGGGTTTGGCATAGCCCACGTCGCAGGTATGCTGCAGTGCCCCCTGGTCCACATGGGCGATGACGTGCGCAAGGTGTGCGTTGAAGAGATACCAGAATTCCACGAGTTCGGGCCAGGGCTCCGACGCATACTGCTGCACCGCCACCCAGCGCTGCTGATCGTAGGAAAACTTTCCGATGTCCGGGATCTGCTGCATCCTGACAATGCGTTGATGGTTGGTCGATGCGGAATCGACCAGGTGGCCGAGAATCTCCTTGTACGACCATTTATCCGGAACGGGCTTCGCCCCGGCTGCGTCGTTGGAGATGGCAAGAAGTCGTGGCTTCACCGCGTCGATTTTCGCCTTCAGAGAACGCGCAACATCAATCATCGCTGGCTCCTTCAAAATGGATGCTCGAGGAAATCGCACACCGGGGTAATCCAACAATATTCAAAGTGCAGAAAGGAAACAAGGGCGCGCAGGACGCGGGGGAGATGTCCCGGCCGCGAAATGATCGCCCTCATCGCACGTCTCGTTTGCATCATCGCTGAGTGATCGTGTACACTGTCTGGGGGGCTGCTATGCAGCATCGGTACCGTTGTCTTACCGCCATATTCATCGCTCTCAGCGCGTCGGCGATTCCTTTCGTCCACGCGCAGATGGTTTGGAACCACGCGGCGAACTTCGACAGCACGGGTTACATCGCCATCCCCCACTCCGCCTCGCTCAACATCACGGGCAGCTTCACCCTGGAAGCATGGGTCAACACAACCTCGTCCGCGCCCGTGACGATTGTCGGCGATAACGAATATCGCCTTCTTCTGGCATCAGGACGGGGGAGAGTGCAGATGAACAACACGACGTTCCTGGACGGAACGATCCCCATCAATGACGGCAAATGGAATCACATTGCCTGTGTCTTCGACAGTGCGGCGAGGACCCTCGCCTTTTACGTCAACGGGACCCTCGACACCTCCGGCCCGGTGAACACCGTCCCGTGGTCAGGCACGGATTCCATCATCGTCGGAAAGAGTATTTACGGGCATGCACCCGAAATGCTGGACGAGGTCCGCATCTGGAATACGGCGCTGCCGCCCTCCACCATTGCCGCGGATCGGTTCACCTCACTCGCCGGAGGGACCGGTCTCTACGCGAATCTCGTCCTCTCGGTGACGTTCCAGTCCCTCAACAATGCCCCTCCCGCCCTTGATCTCACTGACAAATCCGGGAATGCCAACAACGGTTTCAATCGAGGCGCTACGCTTATCGACATGTCCGGGGTCCCGAGTTCGTACCTCATACCGAATCAATCGTTGTTCCTGGACGGCGTGAGCGGATATGCGGTGGCGGGGAGCAACGCCTCACTGCCGACGTTGGGTCCGTTTACGATTGAAGCGTGGATTTATCCCCTGAACGCGGCGACAGGGAACCAACAGACGATCGTTTCGCGGGAAGCCAGCGGACTCGTGGGATACGAGATCTACCTCACGGGAACGGGCAGGCTCGGCGTGACAACCATGGGAACCCGTGATACCTCGAGCAGGTTGATCATGGGCGGCCGCTGGACTCACGTCGCCGTCACCTACACGTATGACGGGTCCGTTGCACTTGCGCAGGTGTTCAACAACGGAATTCGCGACACCTCGTTCAGTTCCTCGCCGATCGCGAACACTGCGGATTCCGTGTGCATCGGACGTTCGGCGGCGTTGACGAACTACTTCAGCGGCTATATTGACGAAGTGCGTTTTTCAGGGTACGTGAAAACGGCGGATGATCTCCGCAGGGGAATGTTCACGTCAATCGACTACAGGAACAGGCGTTCTCAATCGAATCTCGAACTCGTCTATGGTTTCGATGGCTCGACTTATCCGACCACGTATGCCGCTCCGGCACTGACGTTGAGGGGTTCGGGTGCGAAGTTTTCGTCCCTTGTTTCAGGGAGCGGAGTCCCCGTATCCCCTCTCACAAGAGATACTGGGTCACCGGGATCGTTCCCCGACGGCTATTACCTGAAAACCGCTGCAAAGAGAGTGCCGGCAACAGGCATCAATGCGGGATCAATCGAAGACACCATCAACGTCGCACCATCGGTCACGATCAACAACCTGAAAGTGTTCGTCGCGTTCAATCACGGCAACGAGAGCGCTCTTCAATGCACGCTGTTCTCCCCATCGGGGGATTCTGCGACCCTTTGGTATTTCGATTTCCAGTCGGACTACACCAGCGGCGCGGCGACCATTTTCGACGACATGGCTGACAGTGCAATGAACCATCGATACCTCTCCTTCACACCGACGGTACGACCACACTCACCGATCAACGCCGCGTTTGCCGGGAAGAACTCCGCGGGGGCATGGCGGCTGAGGATGACACAGCTCGTCAACGGTTTCTCCGGCACGCTCTACGGCTGGGGTCTCGAGTTCAACAATCAAACGCTCGCGGATGTCAGCCAGCAGTCCCCGGCCGTTCCGGGCCCATACGCGCTCTTCCCTGCATTTCCTGATCCGTTCAACCCGACGGCGGTGATCCGGTATCAGGTCCCTTCGCCTTCGCACGTCAGAATCGTTGTGTATAGCAGCATTGGGCAACAGGTGGCCACTCTCATTGATGGAGAAGTCTCGGAAGGCGTGCATCAGGCGGTATTCGACGGCAGTCGACTCTCGTCGGGAGTGTACTTCTACCGGATGGCGGCCGGCCGATATGTGGAGACTCGCAAGGTCGTCCTTGTAAAATAGCCACATCGCGGAATCGGGCTATGCTCTGGCGGCATCGCCGGAGACGGCGGGAACCCGTGACAGAACCAGGCGGGAACTTCCTGAGAGGTTGTCTCGTTTGCGACTTATCCGGGGGGATGCAGTGCAATTTACAGGAGGCTGTTATGCGGGCGCGGCATTGCTTCTTCGTTTCACTCCTTCTCGTCACTCTGACCGCCGTTGCACACTTCACCGTCGATGCTCAGATGGTTTGGAACCACGCGGCACAGTTCCTCGATTCGGCGTACATCGCCATACCCCACTCCTCTTCCCTCAATATTACGAGCAGCTTGACCGTCGAGGCATGGGTCAACACGACCTCCACGGGAGTCGTCACCGTTGTGGGAGACGATGAATTTCGCCTCCTCATCGACGCCGGTCGGGGGAGGATCCAGGTCAACAACAACACCCGCCTCGAGAGCAAGTCCCGGGTGAACGACGGGAAATGGAACCACATCGCGTGTGTCCTTGACAATGGCGGGAAGACCATCACGTTCTATGTGAACGGCGCCTTCGACACTTCGGGATCGCTTTCTACCGTCCCTTCGACAGGGACCGATTCGATCACGATCGGGAGGAGCATCTATGGCAGTGCTCCGGCGATGCTTGATGAGATCCGCATCTGGAATGCGGCCCTCTCGGGGTTTTCCATCAACGCCGAACAACATACGAGCCTGGCGGTCGGCACTGGCGTTTACGCGAACCTCGTTCTTTCGATGACATTCCAAAGCCTGAACAACACCGACTTCTCGCTCGACGTCAAGGACAAGTCCGGCAACGCAAACAATGGGGTAAACCGGCGCGCGACGGCCGTCGACATGTCGAACGCACCCACGATATATCTTGTGCCCAATGAATCTCTGTACTTCGATGGCCTCAGCGGGTATGCAGAAGCGGGAAAGGATCCGAATCTGCCGGCCCTCGGCCCTTTCACCATCGAGGCGTGGATCTATCCTGTCAACTCGGCGACAGGAAAGCAGCAGACCATTATCTCCCGTGAGACCAGCGGATTCGTCGGGTATGAGATGCTTCTCACGAGCACCGGGAAATTGGCTCTCATTACCACGAACACGATAGGCTCATCCGCTGCGACGATCCCGAGCGGCCAGTGGACGCATGTCGCAGTGACGTATACCTATGATGGGACTTTTGCGACCACGCAGCTCTTTATTAATGGCGTCCGGGATGGGTTCTACAATGCGTCGCCCATTTCCGACGTCGCGGACTCGGTCTGTATCGGTCGATCTGCAGGGAACACCAACTACTTCAACGGGTACATCGACGAGGTGCGGTTCTCGGGATATGTCAAGACCGTGGGGGATATTCGAAAGGGGATGTTCACCTCCATCGACAACAATAACCGGCGCACAAGCTCGGACCTCGAACTGGTCTACGGACTCGACGGATCCGTCAATCCTACGACATACGCATCTCCCGTGCTGACGTTACGCGGCACGGGGGCGATGTTTGCGCCCTTGCATTCACTCAACCAGTTTCCTGTATCGCCGTTAACCAGAGACCCCGCCTCGCCAGGCTCATTTCCCGACGGGTACTACCTGAAGTCTTCTGCGAAGAGAATTCCCGCGAGCGGGACGAACGCCGGATCGATCGAGGATACTCTGGAGGTCTCCGAATCCGTCTCGATCAACAATCTCAAGATCTTCGCAGGCTTTAATCACTTCAACGAAAGCGCTCTGCAGTTGACGTTGTTCTCGCCCGACGGGGACTCGCTGACCTTCTGGAACCTCGATTTCCAATCGGTGTACACGAACGGTGTCGCGGCGATCTTCGACGATGCCGCCGACAGCGCCATGAGCCACACGGATCTCTCTTTCACGCCGACCGTCCGACCGCATACGCCGATCAACGCCGCCTTTGCAGGGAAAAACTCCGCAGGAGCCTGGCGGCTGCGGGCGTCGCAGCTCATCAGCGGTTTCTCAGGATTTCTCTATGGATGGGGGATCGAATTCAACAATCAGACCCTGGTGAACGTCGCTCAGACGCCGACGGCAGCGCCGGCACGCTACACGCTTTTCCAGGCATATCCCAATCCCTTCAACCCCACGACCGTCATTCGCTACCAGGTGCCTTCGGCGTCGCATGTGGCACTTCTCGTCTTTAACAGCATCGGTCAGCGTGTCGCCACGCTCGTCGACGGTGAGATTTCGGAGGGAGAACATCAGGTGACATTCGACGGCAGTCGGCTGTCGTCGGGCGTGTATTTCTACCGGATGACGGCGGGCACGTTCGTGCAGACGCGCAAGGTCGTGCTTGTCAAATAGGGGGATCGGGTCCGGCAGGCTCGCCGGTCAACGTTCTCCGGCGGTAAACTGCACCCACGGGTGAGAAGCGCGCGATTTCAAAAGCCCTTCCTGCCAATCGAACTGCGGATGCCGCTCCAAAAAGGCCTTCGCGTCGAACGCCTTGCCACACCCGGAGCCCCATCGGGCATCAAACGACATCGCCTTTGCCATCCGGGCATCGACGACCTTTGCGTCAACCGTCCCTCCCGGCTCGAATGGCAATTGCGTGTCGAGGGAGTCCTCGTCTCCATGCGCGCAGAGATTCCGCCATCCGAGCGCGGCTTTGTGCAGGTATGGATCGTAGTGATCGGCCTCAAACTGCTGTGCAAGCTCCGCGGTGATCTTGCCTTTGTATTGCTGCATCAACTGCTTCCAGCGAACGCGGCGCGCCACGCTTGACTGCCTAATGTCGGTCTCATGTTCTTCCGTTTCCAGCCGGAGAATTTTCGTATTCTCCGCGACATTGGAGCCAACGAAGTATCCGTCCTTCGTGCGCTCCATGCCGACATACTTCAAGCCGAGTTCCAGCCGGGCAATCTCGTTCGTGTTGACATCGCCGATGAGCCACGCATTCGCGTATCCGCCGTTGTTCCCCTTCTTCATGATTTCGCACCACTCGTCGATCGTCGACGCATCCTGCGCAGCGCGACGCATCCGCACAAACTCGGGAATTCCCTGTTCGTCAAACCCTTTGAAGTCGCCGATCGTCGTCTCCGACCCCACAAGCCCTGCATTCGTGATAAAGAAATCCGTGCCGCTATGAATCCAGCCCGGTGATGTCTGCATGAGCATGCGGTGCCCCTTCTCCGGCACGATGTCGATGATTACATAACAGTCCGCACCGACATAGTCGGTCATCGTGTTGTGACCGAGCACGATCGTGCCGTCCTTCGTCATGCTCCCGGTCGCAATGAAGCTGCTGCAGCCGTCCTTCCTCGGGTCGGGTGAAGCGACGTCGAGTTTCTTCTTCTGTTCAGGCCACCAGTAACTTTGAAGTTCGATGATGCCGTTATAGGCGATCATTTCCTCCACCGACGAAGAGTCCCCGGCAGCTTCATACCCTTCCGTGATACCCCGGAGTTCGTCGAGGTCTTCTGTGTCAATGTTCGGAACGAACATTGTTATGGCCTGCTTCACCAGCGTGTCCCACGCAACACCGCTCTCGTATTCCCACGTCGCACGCGTTGTCCGCAACGATTCCTTGATCTTGGTTGCGAGAAGGTACCCGTGCTGGAACCCCCGTTCGCGAGCGCCTCCCTCGACATGGAGATAGATCCACCCTTGCTTCTCTTTCATTTGTGCGTGTGCAAGCCACGCCGCCTGCTCGTCCTTCGTCGGTTGAGGATGATCGATCCTGGTGGTTGATGCCGGCGTGTGGTCCCGACCCGGAGTACTGCAGCCGAGGAAGAGAATAATAGGTAGCGCGATGCATAGAAGGGAGAATCTGCTCATGGGAAACCTGATTTGGAGTAAGGAAAGTGCGTTCGGATGAACCAAGGTACTCCGACGTGAGATGAGATGCAATCCGCGGCCCGGCTAGCGACGCTCGCTGTCAAGGTTCGCCATTTGCTGACCGCCATACCGGGTGCCGGCCACTGCATCGGCGGGAATGATTGCCTCAATCCCCGCCAGATCCTCAGCGGTCAGCCGAATGTCAAAGATGTTCCACACTTCGTCCAGTTGCCGGCGGTTTCGCGCGCCGACAAGAGGGATAATATCATCACCCCGAGAAGCCACCCAGGCCATCGCCAATTGAGCGACGGCAATTCCCTTCGACTGCGCTATCGCACGAAGCCGGTCGACGAGGGCAAGGTTCTGTTCCACGTTGGACCCGCTGAACCTGGGGAGATGCACGCGCATATCGCGTGTCCCGGCAGCCCGTTGACTGGACCACGACCCGCCGAGCAATCCTCGCGAGAGGATGCCGTATGCGGTGACGCCGATTCCAAGGGAACGGCACGTCGGAAGGACCGCAGTCTCGATGGAACGGGAGAACAGGGAGTACTCGAATTGCAGATCGACGATCGGATGGACAGCGTGTGCGCGACGGAGAGTTTCTGCTCCAACTTCCGAGAGGCCGATATGTCTTACATACCCCGCGCGCACCAACTCGGCGATGGCGCCGACCGTTTCTTCGATCGGAACGGTCGGATCAAGACGCGACGGCCGGTAAATGTCGATGTACTCTGTCCCCAGTCGGCGAAGGGAATAGCTAAGGAAATTCTTCACCGCCGCCGGCCGGCCGTCGAAGCCAATGAATTGCTGACCGGGTTCGCGCATCGCGCCGAACTTCACACTCAAGATCACGGATTCCCTCTTTCTTCCGCGAAGGGCTTCACGGATCAGCATCTCGTTGTGCCCCATGCCGTAGAAGTCGCCGGTGTCAAGAAGGGTGATTCCCTTGTCGAGCGCTTCATGAATCGTGTCGATGCTCTCCGTGTCGTCCGCCGGCCCGTACGTGCCCGACATGCCCATGCACCCCAGCCCTATCGCCGACACGGGAACCGCCATCGACCCAAGCTTGCGCGTCTTCATCGCTTTTCCCTGCGTGTATCTTCTCGATGATGTTGTTCAACCAAGTGCGAGATCGATCAGGGTCTTCTGTTCGAGCGCGTGCGCTTTTGCGGATCCTGTCGCAGGACTGGCACTCGCTGACCGTTTTACCGTGCGGATCGACCGCCCGTCTCCGATGCGTTCGAGAATCGGGACGACATAGTTGAGCGCCCCCATATTAGCGGGCTCTTCCTGAACCCAAAATATTTCACGCGCGTCGGCGTGTCGACGAAGTTCCGCTCCGAGTTCCTCTTCCGGGAAACGGTACAGTTGCTCGACGAACACGATTGCGATGTCCGTCCGTTGCCGGCGCTTGCGTTCGAGCCTCAGCTCGCGCCCGATCTTTCCACTGCACACAATGATCTGCTTCGCCTCGGCAGTCTCGAGATCCTGCAGAATCGGCTGGAACTGACCGGCCGTGAACGCTCCTATCGCCGACGAGGCGTCAGGCATGCGCAACATGCTTTTGGGGGTGAAGATGATCAGCGGTTTCCTCCATTTCCGCAGCGCCTGGCGACGAAGAAGATGGAAGTATTGCGCCGCTGTCGAAGGTTGACAGATCTGCATGTTGTCTTCCGCCGCAAGTTGCAGGAACCGTTCGATCCTGGCACTCGAATGTTCCGGCCCCTGCCCTTCATAGCCATGCGGGAGCAACAGCGTCAGGCCGGAAAGAAGACCCCATTTGTCCTCCGCGGCCGAGATGAACTGATCAAGAATGACCTGTGCGCCGTTCACAAAATCGCCGAACTGCGCCTCCCAGAGCACGAGGCCGTCCGGGAACTCCCGGCTGAACCCATATTCGAACCCCAGGACTGCAGCTTCGGACAACATGGAATTGTAGATCTCGAAGGCAGGCTGATCGGGATCAAGATGGCTGAGCGGAACATATTCTTCCCGCGTTTGGATGTCTTTGTAGACCGCGTGCCTCTGAGCAAACGTCCCGCGGCGGCTGTCCTGACCGCTGACGCGAATGGGGACGCCGTTCAGGATCAGAGTGCCGAACGCCATCAACTCCGCCGTGCCGAAATCGATCAACGTCGTCCCCTTCATCATCTCCCCCCTTCGGTCAAGGACCCGTTTCACTTTCGGATGGATTGAGAAGGTGTCGGGAATGGTCGAGAGAACGCCGAGAACTGATTGAAGCTCTGCCTCGCCGACGGATGTTTCCACTTCATAGCTGGCGCTGTATGGCCCACCGACGTAGCCCTGCCAGTAAGGAGGCAGCATGCTCAAACGCGGCTTCTTCTTCATCGATCCCGCCTCGGCCTTCGCGGACTCGTACCTGTCCGTATGGTCCGAGATGAGCGAAGCGGGATCGGTCCCTGTCGACTTAGCGAAGATCGTCGCCAGCGTCGGGTGATCTTTGATGCGATCGTACAGCACGGGTTGCGTCATCGTGGGATCGTCGATTTCACTGTGACCGTGCCGGCGGAATCCGATGAGATCAATCAGCACATCGCTCTCAAACGTCGCGCGGTATTCGGACGCCATGCGCGCTGCCCGGATGACGGCCTCCAGGTCTTCGCTGTTCACGTGGAAGATCGGCATTGCCAGCCGCTTCGCAACGTCTGAGGCGAAGCTACCTGAGTACAGTTCCTGCGCCATCGCGGTGAACCCGATCAGGTTGTTCGCGATGATGTGGATCGTCCCGCCCACGGAGAACCCGTTAAGGGAAGCGAGGTTGAGTGATTCCGAAGCGATCCCCTGCCCCGCGAACGCGGCATCGCCATGGATAAGAATAGGAAGCACCTTCGCCTGACCGCCGTCACCAAGTCGATGCTGCTTCGCCCTCACCCGGCCCATCAAGACAGGGTCGACCGCTTCGAGATGGCTGGGACCGGAGACCAGCCGCATTTGCACATGCTGTCCCTTCCGTGTGATGTACTGGCCGGTCGCACCGATATGGTACTTCACATCGCCGCCGCCCAGCACACTCCGGGGATCGACATCCTCGAACTCCGCGAAAATGTCGACGGGAGCGGTCCCGACGATGTGCACCATCACATTCAGTCGCCCTCGATGGCTCATTCCTATGACCGCTTCGATTGCTCCGCGATCTGCGGCGTCGTTCACAACGGCGTCAAGAAGCGGGATAAGCGAGGCGAGGCCTTCGAGCGAGAATCGTTTCGTCCCCGGGTAGTGTTTCTGGATCACCTGTTCAAAGGTCTCCGCGGCAACAATGCGTTCGAGCAGCCAGGGCCGATCAGGTGACTCCGGTTCACCTTCCATGCGTTCCTGAACCCAATAGCGTCTTTCCTGATCGGGGATGTGCATGAATTCCGCGCCGATCGCACCGCAATAGATGCGCCGGCCGAGTGCCGATGTCTCGCCGTTCGTCCGGAGCTCCGGCGGCAACTCGGAGGCGTCCGTGCGCAGGGGATTCAGATGCGCTGCAAGGTATCCCCATCTGCGGAATTGGTCGAGCGTCCGTTCGTTGTCTACTTGGATTTCAAATGTCGTCGTCATGTTTCCATCGCTTCGTTCATATTTTCAACAAGTTCTGCCGAACGGCTGTTCCATTTGAATTCCTGCGTGTTTTTCCCGATATCGATTCTGCCTCCCGGTACAATATCCTGCTCGGAGAGCTCCAGCTTGACTTCTGTCGGATTTTGGCTTTATTCATTCAGATCCCCCATGCAGAGCCTTCCGCTCCAATTTTTCGGAGGCGACAAGTCATGGCACGGCAACGATTCTTCCGTTTCTCCCTCTTCTCCATTCTCTTCGGCGCAGTTGCCTCCCCCGCGCAAATGCTCTGGTACCCTGTCGACACACTCACTCAGGGTGCATACGATTGCTTTCATCCGTCAGTGATCCACAACGACTACCAGACGGCCGATCCGTCAAACGATGTGAAGGTCGTGTTCGAGCGACACACGGCAACGACCTCGGACATCGTGGTGCATTATGGGATGGCATCTTCAAGGTCGTGGTTTCCTTTCGACGTCGTCATCTCGAGTACCTCGAGTGATACGATGCAGACGAACCCTGACATCGGCGAGATGCATTTCGGTTATCAGAACGTCATGGTTTTTACCGTGGCTGCCTGGCAGCGATGGGACGGCACGCACTGGCAGATCTGGTACAGCGAACGTGTGTACAATCCTTTGTCGGCGTCACCCTTCCCGCCGCCATGGAGCGCGCCGCGCCAACTATCGGGCGGCCAGGAAAACAGTGAGAATGCGTGCGTTCGACGATTCAGCGATACGTCACTCATTGTGGTTTGGAGGCAGGATTCGGCGGTGGTCGATGCGCGGATCTCGCCGACCACCGTGACTGCGACCGAGGCACTCGGCGTGGCTCCGTCATCTGATTTCGCAATTGACGCACTCTACCAGTACGGGCAGTACAGCGTGTTGTGGACTGATGGACATCAGAGGGCGTATGTGAGGCGGCACTCGGGGCTCCCACAGATTCCATGGAGTTCGACAGATAGTGTCGATGTCGGCATGGACATGAGTTCACCGCGGTTCATCATGTGGATCCTCGACGGCACGAAATTTCTCTTCGACTCGCACGCTGGCAGCAGAGAGGGGATCTTCATGTCAGATCCAGCCGGCGGATCCACCCAACTGGTACTCGCGGATTCGAATGCCGATCTCTCCCACGCCTCGGCGTACGCCGAACCAATAATGATCATTATCCGCGTTCATCCGAAGCTTGAATCCTTCACTCCTCTTGATCTGGTCGTCTTCGAAAGAACCGCCGCCGGAGATTCGGCGCTGGTCTTTCTCGGAGCTCATGGGTTTTCTTCGGACACGATTCGCAGTGTTGGACACAACAGGAATGCGGTGTTGTCCTCGTCTCTCCTTGCTGAAAACGGCCCCACCTTGCTCACGGTGTGGGAGAGCAATCGGTCCGGACGATCGCAGATCTACGCCCGGTGGGCGCATGAGACCATCGAAGATGTGCCATCCGAGCCGCCTTCGCCGGAACAGCTTGCCCTGTACCAGAATTATCCGAACCCGTTCAATCCAACGACAGTTCTCAGCGCACAGTGGACAGCGGACAGTAGGATACGGCTTGCAGTTTACGATTTGCTGGGGCGGGAGGTGGCGGTGCTCGCCGACGGGCGATATCCCGCGGGGAAATACTCATTCGCGTTTGACGGGAGCAGGCTCGCCAGCGGGGTCTACTATTATGAACTGCGGTCCGGGGAAACCCGGCTCGTTCGAAGCATGGCTCTTGTGAAATAGCTACATTGGGCAACCGG
This sequence comes from Bacteroidota bacterium, assembly GCA_035506295.1. GTDB lineage: Bacteria > Bacteroidota > Ignavibacteria > UBA10030 > UBA6906 > DATJPR01. The sequence goes on from DATJPR010000224.1 coordinate 15,670, forward strand.
TTGACTGCAGACCACGGACAGTGATGGGGAATAGATATCTTGTTAACTGTCTACGGTTCACTCTCTACGGTCGACTGTCACCTGTCCGCGCTTTTCTTCCTCGATCCTTCTCTTCCCTTTCCCTAGAACTCCACTTGCCGTCGAATCGCGGACGCCTCAACGTCGAGACCCCGGAGCCCCCCGGCCGGAAGGCAGTAAGTTTTGCTGCGACGAAGCTGGCGCGGATTTGTGGGGATCTGAGAGGGCGCGGGGACAGGGGAAATCGTCCACCGAACCGGCAGGCCACGACCGCAGCAACCATGGAAAAGAGAGGCGGGACTGCAACAGGTGTAACCTTTTGCCAGTATCACAGTTTACCTAATTGAAGCCACCAGTGCCGGCACTCCAGAGTGAGCTCATTGACCGACATAGAATTGATGAACAGCGTGCGTGACGGCGACATTGCGCAGCTCGCGCATTTGTTCGACCGGCATCACGTCAAGCTCTACAATTTCTGCCTCCGCATGTCAAATGAGCGCGAGGCGAGCGAAGATCTCGTGCAGGAAGTGTTCCTCCGAATGTTGAAATACCGGCATACGTTCCGGGGGAATGGGGAATTCGTTACATGGATGTATCACCTGGCCCGGAACGTATTGAACGATCACTTCAAGAAACGGGTCCATGAGTCGGACGGCAGGGATGGTGAGCACGATGTCCCGGCTCCTGACCCGCTCGCGCAGGAGCAACTGGAACAACAACAGGAACAGGAGCTGCTGCTGCAGGCCCTGGGGCGCCTCCCGGCGGAGAAAAAGGAGATCCTGATTTTGGCGCGCTATCAGGATCTTCGATACGAAGTCATTGCGGAGATCCTCGGGTGTTCGGTCGAAGCGGTGAAGGTGCGTGTGCATAGAGCCATGGCCGAGTTGAGGACGATATTCTTTGAACTTTCGGGTGAGAAAAGCAGATGAATGGATCGCATGTCGCAGACCAGCTGATGGCGCTCATCAGCGGAAATTTGAAGGAAACAGACAGGCGCACGGTCACAGCCCATCTTGAGTTGTGCGATCAGTGCCGGACAGAATACACGACACTGATGGCTCTCTGGGACGACCTCGGGAAAGCGCCGTCAGAGCTTCCTTCGCGTTCTCTTGAACGGGACGTGCGCATGATGATCAAGGGATACGAAGCAAGTGCGCATCAACCGGGACACGGCGCGATGGCCGGCTGGCGAGTTTCGGAAATGCCGTGGTTCCGCCGTCCCGCGGTGCAGGTAGGATTCGCCCTTTGCCTCCTCCTGGCCGGTGTGGGCTCCGGGTACGTGCTCCGGAGCGGCTCCAGCAACGATAAGGACATTGCCCAGCTTCATGAGGAAGTGCGCGGACTGAGTAATCTCCTCACTGTCTCCCTGCTGAAGCAGGAGTCAGCAAGCGATCGGTTGAAAGGGGTCAGTTGGGGCGACAAGCTTGTCACCAAGGACCCCGAGATCGAAGCCGCCCTCATCAATACGATGAAGCATGACCGCAACGTGAACGTCCGTCTCGCCGCCCTCGACGCGTTGTCCAAGGACCTGGACAACCCATCGGTCCGCAACGAGATCATCCGGTCATTCCCCGAGCAGACATCGCCGTTGATGCAGATTGCGCTCGTGGATGTATTGACCAGCATGAATGACAGCAACGCCGAAGCCGCTCTCCAGCGGGCTCTCGACAGGCCTGACCTGCGGCCGGAAGTCCGGGAAAGAATTCACCAGGGTCTCGAACACGCACTTTGATATGAGGAGAATCAGGCTATGCATTGGGCTCTCTGGACGTTGACGATCGTCATGCCCCTCGCGTTGGGGGTTGAGACGCAGGAGTATACGGCAAAAGAAGATATCATTCGCTCGATCCCTTTCCCCGGCTCAGGAGCATCCCGGACTCTCGCGGTCGACAATATCCGTGGCTCCATCGACGTGGTCGGCTACGACGGTGACAAACTCGAGCTCGTCGCACACCGTACGTCGTACGGTGATACGGAAGAAAAGCTCGAGGAAGCAAAGAAGAACATCACGCTGGACGTCAGCCAGGACAGCGGGCGGATCGTCCTCTACGTTCGTACCCCCTGGCGGTACGAGAATTCCTCGGGGTCGCATATCCATGAGGATGACGAGGGCTATGATGCTGAGTTCAATTTCGAACTCAAGGTCCCGTCCCGGACCGACTGCATCTTGAAGACCGTGAACGGCGGGTCAATTTCCGTGAGCGGGATGACTGGAACGTTCGAGGTGCGCAACGTCAACGGCGGCATTGCCATGACCCGCATTGCGGGATCCGGCTCCGCGAAAACGGTCAATGGAAATGTCAAGGTGGACTTCCGCGAGAACCCGGCGTCGCGATGCGGGTTTGCCACGATCAACGGATCGATTGACGTGACGCTTGACCGCAATCTGTCCGCCGATTTCCGGTTCAAGACTTTCAACGGGGAGGTTTACAGCGACTTTGAGTTCACAGGACTCCCGCACGACAGCCCTTCGTCCGAACGATTCGGCCGGCGCACCGTGTACCACGGGAATGATTACACGCGTGTCCGTGCCGGCAACGGCGGACCGCGCCTGGATTTCGAAACACTCAACGGCGACATACACATTCTCAAGAATCATCAATAGGAAAACCCATGTCTCTCAAGGATATCATGCTTCGGGGCGGGGCAGCCGCACTCACGTTGCTCATCGCACAGGCGGCATTCGGCCAGGCATCGACAGAGAAGATTCCCGTGCCGCTGACCGACCCCAATCGTCCTGTTCTGCTGAAGGTCGGCCTTGTCGCAGGCGGGATCTCCGTCAAAGGCTATGCCGGGAAGGAAGTCATCGTCGAGTCACGCGTGGGAAGTGACCAGGATGAAGGTCAGGATGAAGAGCAGCCGGACGAAAAAGCCAAGGGCATGAAGCGCGTCCCGAACACGAGCAGCGGTGTGACCGTGGAAGAGGAGGACAACACCGTCAGCGTTGGTACAGGTCTGCGCGGCATCACCAACAAGGTGGACCTGATCATTCAGGTACCCACGGCATGTTCGATGAAGTTGAGCACGGTGAACGACGGCGACATTACTGTCGAGAACGTCAACGGCGACGTCGAGATCAACAATACGAACGGCTCCATCACCCTCTCGCACATCTCGGGCTCGGCCGTGGCACAAACGGTGAACGGCGAAATCAAGGTGACATTCGCGCAAATCAACCAGGACAAGGCGATGTCGTTCAGCACCCTGAATGGCGACATCGATGTGTCGTTCCCGTCATCACTGAAGGCCAACGTCCAGTTGAAATCGGAACAGGGAGAAATCTACAGCGATTTCGATATCCAGATGAAATCGCCATCGACGCATATGGAGAAGAACGAAGGAAACAAGGGGAAGTTCAAGCTCACTTTGGAGAAGGCCATGCGCGGGACGATCAACGGTGGTGGACAGGAAATCCAATTCAACAGCTTCAACGGGAACATCTATATTCGGAAGGGAAGCTGAGTCGGGTATCGCCGATGACACT
>DATJPR010000225.1:0-3967 GCA_035506295.1 Bacteroidota bacterium
CGGGGCCCGGCGGTCTGCCGGGAAACGACGATGCCGGGACCACATCAAGCTGGTACCTGTTTTCAGCGATGGGACTGTACCCGGATTGCCCGGGATCTCTGGATTATCAGCTTGGGTGGCCGGCGTTCGACTGCCTGGTGATCACGCTGGATCCTGTCTATTGGCCCGGGAAAAAGATCGTGATCGCAAAGGAAGGTGGGATACGACCGGAGGCAAAAGACCTGCAGTGGAAATGCAACGGTAAGGTTCTCGACCGGCCAACGATTTCACATGCGTGGCTGGTGCAAGGAGGAACGCTTACTCTTTCCCGGATGAAGCGCTGAATTGCGGCTGAGGTTGGCAGTTCGAATTCCCGCGTGGGAGGTTCCAACTGCCAATCCCAATTGAGTTCCTCTCGCGTTGTGCCGACTCAGGCGGCGGCCTTGCTCTCTGTCAGAACGTTACTTTGCTTCCTGAATGTTCGAAACGGCACGATGTCGCGGATCCTTCGCTCCCTCAGATAAATCCCGCCCCACACGATCACTGCGAAATACACCGGGAACAGCGCGTTGGAGAAGGCCGGCGTCCCCGCATGGAAATTCGCCTCCACGGCACCGCCGAGGTAGCCCGTGATCAACACGGCGCCGAGGACAGCCGTCCGCGGAATGACATACAGGATGATGCACCCGAAAAGAATTGCGCCGACCGCAAATACCTGCCCCGCCGAATACCCCAGCTGCGCTGACGCCTTGATGACCGCGTCAACTTGAAGCAATTTTGTAACGCTGTCGAACAGCATAGTCACCACTGCCAGGGATGTGAGAACATAGCCCGTTCGGACACCCTTTTTCGAAATTGCCGTCCCAGTGGATTTCATGATCCCTCCCTACGATTGATTGATGTGCACCGCTCACACCAACTAATCGAACGAAGGGTCGAGAAATCGACAAGGGTAACACCGGTCGAAATGCGTGTTTTGAACTGCAATCCGAAATCCTGTGCGCGATGCGCAACTCGGGGCGTGAGTCACGAAGTCATGAAAGAAATCTTCGCTCCTCGGGCACCGCCAGCAGAGGCGTCAGCGCGTCCCGAGAATCGTCTCGAGGAACTGATACCGATCGCGATGCTTGTCAGGCTTCACCGTCGGCTCGGCCTGCAAGTGCATCACCTGGTAGTCGTCCTGTTTCGTGTACGCCGGCCAATGCGGGAGGTCGGGACCGTTGGGATCACCCGTCTTCGCAAAGTTCGTCCAGTAGGAAGACATGAGGTCCGATGTCCTCTCGTCTTCCGGTCTCCACGGAAGATTTCTTGCTGCGAGCATCTGAAACACGAATTCGATGTCGGATGCATGCGGCGCCGTCGGCATTGTCCCAGGCGTAACATCTAAAGGAAGAGGGAGCGTCTGGTCGAACTCATATCGGTACACCGGCGAACGTCCTGTGGCAAGGTGAAGTTCAATCCACGTCCAGGTCCCGTACGCGATGAACTCGTCTCCCGCAAAATCCTGTGCTGAGCGTTGCGCCTCCTCGTCGGTGGTCGCATGGTATGCCGCGAGGAATTCCCCGGCATTTTTCCCGAACAGCGCTGTTGCGCGTGAGACGTAGTTCTCGACCGTCGGCGCCTCCTTGTCAAAGAAGGACTGGTAATTCCCTTCATCTCGATTCCATCCGGCGAGAAGAGCCACGTGCGCCTGTTTTCCCTCGGCGTAGATTGTCCGCGTGTCGGTCGGGAGGAAATATCCGTCAATGATCGGTCGGAACATTTCCCATGATCGCCCCATCGCAGAATCGAGCAGTTGTTGTGAAGGGACCGCCCGGAGCGCTTCAATAGACGATGTGCCGAATGCTGACGCGCCGAACTCCGCGCCCGCTTCTTCTGCGTCGGCCAGCGATTCCAGCGCCAGTCCTGTGCCGAAGAACGCTCCGCTCTCACCAATTGCCCTTGTGAAAAGACCTCGTGCAAGCGGTGAAGCCATCAGGGCACTGACCGAAAACGAGCCGGCGGACTCCCCGAAAATGGTGACATTGTCCGGATCGCCACCGAAGGAAGCGACGTTCTTCTTTACCCACCGCAGCGCTTCCACCTGATCAAGCAGCCCATAATTTCCCGACGCATGGTGCCCTGACTCCTTGGTGAGCTCCGGGTGTGCGAAGAACCCGAAGATGCCCATGCGATATGCGACACTGACGACCAGGACGCCTTTCTTTGACAGGTTGCCCGCATCCTGCCGCGGTTCCGAAGTCGCTCCTGCGATGAATCCTCCTCCGTGGATCCAGACCATGACCGGGAGCTTCCCCTCCGAATGGTGTTCCGGCATCCAGAGATTCAAATACAGGCAGTCCTCACTCGGTCCGTTGTCATGGAACACCATGTCATCATAGATGTGCCCCTGCATTGCGCGTGGCGCAAAGTCGATCGCCTGACGCACGCCTTTCCACGGCGTGACGGGTTGCGGCGCTTTCCAGCGCAGTGGACCGACCGGCGGGGCAGCGTACGGGATTCCCTTGAACGTTCGAACTTTGTCGTCGGCGCTCACGACGCCTTCGACGATCCCGTCGGAAGTTTTCTGTTGGATGTGACGGAGAATCTGTGCGTGCACGGACGGTACTCCGAGCACAAGAGGAAAGAGTACGGCGCAGCAGGCTCTTGAACGCAACATGGTTTCTCCTGTGGAGATGACAACGTGGTGGCTCGGCAGTGAAAACGCTTCAAGATCGCGAAGAGTTGTCAGAAGCACAAGAGGAACCGGGATTGCCGACGGATCATCGCGGCAGCAGGGAACGACCAAGGTGGCGTGTATGTTCCTCTAGAACAACAATCTCCGAGGGTCCGTGATGCTGAATTCGATACGACGTAATGTTCGATGGCTGATGATTGCTGCAATCGTACCCGCAGTGGTCGTGTTCGCTCAACCAAAGTCGCGCTATCCAGGCGTTTCTATCAAGCAGATCGGAATTCTCGGCCGCAACACGGTACGTATCAGGCGGGATCCGTCATCCGGTAGACTGTATGTGTTGCAGAATACGGGGCAGGTGCAGCGTGTGGACCTCGGGGCTGATGGGAATGCCACGCTCACGACGGTCTTCACAACGTCCGATCACGGCCTCAACGCGCCGCTCGGCATGGCGTTTGGAAAGGACGGGACCATGTATCTGGTAGGAAATGATTCCACGGGTCCGATCGGGACGGCAATGATCGTGAAGGGCGTTCCCGTGAACCTTCGGAGCGAACCACGGACATGGAGCGTTCTGGCTCGGACGGTGCCGTACCACTACGGCAACATCTATAATCATCGGATGAGCGGCATTGTCGTCAACCTCACCGGAGACTCCATCTACGTCAACAGCGGGGCTGCCACAGACCATGGTGAGGTGCACGACGGCCTCCGGGAAACCGGGCTCACGTCCATCATCCTGAAACTCCCCATCTCCGGGCAAAACATCCTCTTGCAGGATGACCGGGCATGGCTGAAGTCGAACGGTTACCTCTTCGCTGAGGGGATCCGCAACGACTTCGACCTCGCGTACTCCGGGAACGGCGATCTCTTTGACGTCCAGAATTCGGGCGATCGAGACGATCCGGATGAGATGAACTGGCTCCGCGAAGGGCACCACTACGGATTTCCGTGGCGCATTGGCCGCGATTGGACACCGCAGCAGTTTGTCCCATACAATCCCCATACGGATCCCCTTCTCAGTCCGTTTGCATGGGGAGGCGGAAGCCTCTATACCACCTTCAGCAACGACTCGACATATCCTCCGCAGCCCGACAGCATCTCCTTTACCGATCCCGTGCTCAGCTACGGGCCGGATGCGGATCGGTTTCGCGACACGGTCACGGGTCAGGTCAAGGATGCAAGTACTCTCGGCCTTCCGATCCCGACGTTTACGCCGCACCGTTCACCGGACGGTATTGTCTTCGACAGAGATTCGATCCTCGGTGGTGATCTGATGGGAAACGCGTTCGTCATCAGTTACGAGAACGGTGC
>DATJPR010000226.1:0-9360 GCA_035506295.1 Bacteroidota bacterium
TACCGTCTCCTATGAGTCGTGTTTCTGGAATGCATCACAAATGCTGACGTTCGTGCGGGACAACGCGCCAGCGGTCGGTGTCCGGATCATCGCCGACGAGTCCTCAGGGTTCGACCACACGATCACGGACGCGATCTTGAACGATCCAACTGCCGCTGCAAACCTCTCGATCGTCGGTGGGCACCTTTACGGCTCGACGCCCGCGCCATACGCTCTCGCCGGCAGCAAAGGGAAGGAAGTTTGGATGACGGAATTCCTTGATCTGAATACTGACTGGCCTTCCGTCCTCGGTACCGGAAAACAAATCAACGATTGTATGACGTCCGGAATGAGCGCATACATCTGGTGGTACATCGTCCGATATTACGGGCCGATCCTCGAGGATGGAACGGTTTCCAAACGGGGTTATGTGATGTCCCAGTACGCGAGGTTTATCCGACCGGGATATGTGCGAGTGAACGCGACGGCCAATCCACAAACAAATGTCCTGGTCACGGCGTACACGAACGGCAGCAAGACAGTTATCGTTGTCGTGAACCTCGGGGCGGCTCTCCAACAAACGTTTTCTATCCAAAATGGATCCTTGAGTGCGGTAACCCCGTACATCACATCGAGCTCCAAGAATTGTGTGCCGGGGACCCAGATCTCGGTATCGGCCGGCCAGTTCACTGCGCAACTGGATTCATCGAGCGTGACCACTTTTGTCTCAGACTAATCTCTGCGCGATCAGCCCTTGCGCGCGTCAGGACGTCAACCCATGAAGGAAGATCGTACCGCAAGCACTCATCACGAGACCCAGAAAATCCGACACTCGAGTCCTCTCCCGTGCAAATGTCGGGCGTCGACGACTATCTGCACCAGGCGGCGGACTCGTCAAACTGGCACATGGCATCAGGTATGATCCTGACGGCGACGGGATATATTTAGCGAGCCTGGGTGTCCATGAACACAGGAACAATGCCGTCGACAAGAAATACTCCAGGAACCTGGGAACAGGGAACGGCATTGAGCTGATCGATATTGAACAGTCGACACCCAGTCAGGTAGGAGAACACGAAGCGGCCCCGGCAGCATTTGAGCTCTTTCAGAATTATCCCAACCCGATCAATCCGAAGACAAGGATCAGGTTTCAGGTGTCAGGGGTCAGCGATGTGAAGCTTGAAGTGTATGATCTCCTGGGAAGAGAAGTGGCTGTGCTGGTGAATGAGAGGAAAGCACGCGGGAGCTACGACGTTCAGTTCGATGCGTCAGGTTTGGCAAGCGGTATCTACTTCTATCGGATGCAAGCCCGCCATCTACATGGCGAGCTTGCCGGAATTTTCGTCCAGACGAGGAAGATGCTTCTTTTGAGGTAGCGCCCTGCAACCCGGACGCCTTGCGTAAGCCGTCACAGGGCACCGACGACGTTCGCCGAGGCTCGTTCCTACTTCAAGTCCCAATAGATGACATATCGTTCTCTGTCGAGCCGGTAATATGGAACCAGGGTAATTTCTTTCTGCGCCGCGTGGAGGGTTGTGAACACCAAAGGCTTGCCCGCTGAAGGCAACAGCCACTCGTTCACTGCACGTCCTTTGGCGCTCAGGGTGTCGGGGATGTCTGCGGGGACGGGGGAATCTCTGTAGTCAAGTTGATCCCTGGCAAAGGGGATGGGGGTGTCCATGCCTTCCGAGCCCATATCTCCGGCAAGCACGATCGGGCCATAGCATACCGCCGCGATGTCGGGGTTGTCGTTGGTAGGTTGCAGGTGCAAGGACATCGGGAACGTGGCATCAATCGTATCACCGGCTTTCCAGCTTCTGCTCACCACGATATAGCTCCCCGGTTTCTGGCTGACTTTCACGGCCTTGCCATTCACCGTTACGACGGCACCCGACGTCGCCCACGATGGATAGCGGATGTACAGGGGCGTCTCGCCCTTGCCGACCCCTTTCATGATCAGATGCGTCGTCGCTTCGTCGGGAAACTTCGTTTGCTGAACCAGCGTGATTCCCTTGTCTCTCCATGTCAATTCCGATGGGATGAAGAGATTCACGTAAATTCCCCTGTCATCGTGGTAGTAAATACCTTCCGCATATTTCGCGTGGTTTTCAAACCCCGTTCCGACGCAGCACCAAAATGAATTCTCTTTGGTGCAATAGGTCTTGAACGTGCCGGGAGTGTACGACAGGAAATAGGTGACCATGCCGGTTTCCGGGTCCTGCGAAGCCAGAATGTGATTGTACAGCGCCCTCTCATAATAGTCGGCATATCTTGCGTCCGCAGTCCACGTGAACAAGTGTCGGGTAAGCTTCAGCATATTATAGGTGTTGCACGATTCCGTGGTCGCACGGGAAATATGTTTAGAGATCTGATCGGGTTGGAAAAAGAACTCATTGTCGCTGTTGCCGCCGGTCACATAGGTATGATGATCGATGACCGTCTGCCAGAAGAACTGGGCGATCGTCCTCGCTCTCTCGTCGCCGGTCAGTTCATATCCCCTGGCTTCTCCTATGATCTTTGGTATTTGCGTATTGGCATGGAATCCGGCCAGACTATCTACCTTACGGGCCAGAGGGTCCAACACACGATGGTCGTAGAAACACTCTGCAAGCTTCTTGTCGTCGTTGTTCCCGGTAATCGAGTAGAGGTTATAGGCCGCCTCGATCATTCCGCCGAATTCCGTTCTGTGCATGACAGCCAACTGTGCCGGCGACAAGCCTTCCAGCTTGTGGTACGCCCAGTTGCCCATCTTCGTGACGATTTCCAGCGCCTGTCTGTTACCGGCGTACTGATACATGTCGATCAGTCCCGCCATGATCTTGTGCAACGTGTACCACGGCGCCCAGACAGGTTTCCCTTCGATTGCCCGGTTGACCAGGTTTTGTGGGAACGCGCTCAAGTAGCCTCCCTGATCCAATACTCGCTGAATTTCCGCCAATGCGCCCACCAGCGAATCTCCCTTCTCCTTATAGACAGCATCGCCTGTGGATGCGAACATAAGAGCCAGACCGGAAAGCACATGACCTAGAGTGTGACCCCGCAGTTCGACATCCAGTCCTTCCCAGCCTCCGAGCGGTCGGGCGTTCGTCGGCATCCCGGCGTTGACCCGCCAACTGTGAAGCAGCCGGTTGTTGTCGATGCTCAGCAGCCATCTGCCATCACGCAGCATGTTGTCCTTGAACCGGCTGTCAAGCAACTTCACATCCTGCAGGTCAAAGCTGTAGGCTTTGATCTGTCCTTGAGGTTTGATAGCTTGAAGATCCGTGGATTGACCGACATACTGCGAAAAAACAGTAGCGGGTACGAGGCAGAACACTGCCAGGTTCAAGATCAACATTCTGGGATTCATTCAGATCTCCGTCGTGGTGTCGGGCGGTCTTGTGAAATGCTGACAAAGCAAATCCCGAGAGTTGTCCCCTGGGTGATGCAGAGAGTAGGTGGAGCTTCAGGTGGGTTCAATTCGTCGGGAGACAAGAGCAACATAAGAAGAGGTTTGACCAGAAGAAAGAGTTCTGGAAAAACTGATTACGAGACGGATGGTCTTACCAACGGAAGGGAAGATATGAGGCCTTTTGTCACTTGTCATATGCTCTGCTCTCTTGATGGCAGGATTGACGGGACTTTCCTAGGAGAGCTCGCCACGATGGGCGGTTATGAGGAAACCGGCGCAACACTCAAAGGCGATGCCTGGGTATGTGGACGGACCACCATGCAACGGCACTTCGCGGAGAAACGAGTCTTCGTCTCAAGGACGCGCCATCATGCAGGCCCTCAACCTGTCCATGTTGCCCGACGATCAAAAACCTATGCAATTTCTGTCGACACTTTGGGGAAGCTGCGATGGTCGCGAAGCGACATCGGCGGCGATCATCTCATTTGCATCGTCAGTGAGCGCGCCGCGGACGATTATCTCGAAATGCTTCGGAAGAAGGGAATATCCTACATCGTGAGCGGGAGAACCTCCGTCGACCTCGCCAGGGCTGTACGTCTCCTCGGGAAGCATTTCGGGATCAAGCACCTCCTCCTCGAGGGCGGCGGTAACATCAACGGCGGATTCCTGCAAGCTCGCCTGGTTGATGAAGTCAGCCTGCTCCTCGCCCCGGGCATCGATGGACGTCGCGGGATACCAACCGTATTCGACGGAATGAATCCGGCAAGAATCCGGCCCGTGCGGCTGAAACTCAAGTCCGTGGCTAAACGGGTGAATGGCACGATCTGGATTCGTTACGAGGTAGTGAGAACATAGAAATCCATATCGTTTCCCCCTTAAGTCTCTTGCGTCGATGAATGGTGATTGCACATGTTCCACGACCGGCGACGACGAAATCTGCAGGCAACCCAGGTTCTGACTCACAATCCTGTACTGTGGCACGGTTCAGGACTTGCCGTTAACATATTGTTAAGAGTTGGATCTTTCCTTGCAATGCGTGAAAACTCGCCGTATATTTCGACAGCCTGTGCGTGAAGGAGATATCCCTCTCAAGGGACGAGCGCCAGTCACAGGAATGTCTTAGCCATTCGGCGGATTCGCGCAGACCCGGTGCTCATTACTTGCTTCTGTATCTGGCCAGTCAACGTCTCACCACCTTCCCGGTTATCTCCTGGGGACCTGATGCTGGTACTTCCTGCCACGGGCAGGACGTGCATTGAGCGAGCGGATGCTCTGGATTCTTTTTCGTAAGCTCTGCATGCGACCCACCGATTCATCACTCAATATTCTTGGAGGAGGCATGAAGAGGATAACTACTATTCTTCTTGGGCTACTGCTGACGGGGCTGCTGACCACGTCCGCTCAAGCCCAGTTGTTCAAGGATGATTACACCGGAAATGTCGGCGACACGCTGAATGGTCATGGCTATTCGCTGCAGTCATCCTTCGTGAACCCGATTTCAATCGTCAGTCCGGGTCTGACGTACGGTTTATATCCCGGTTCCGGGATAGGAAATGCCGCCGGGCTCAAAACCACCGGTCAGGACCTCTATGCGAGGTTTGTGTCCGACAGCATCAAGGCGGGAACGCTGTATGCCTCCTTCATGCTGAATCTTTCGGCGGTGCAGAACGCTGGAGACTATTTCTTTGCATTCTCTCCCGGCACTGCCGCCTCCAACTATACATTGCGACTCTTTGCGAAGTCGGATAGCGCCGGGGGATTCTACCTCGGGCTTACGAAGAGCAATGAGACGCCCCAGGTCTATGGGACCGCGCACTTCAGTCTCAATACCACCTACCTGGTCGTCCTGAAGTATGCATTCGTCGCCGGGGATTCCAACGACGTGTGCAGTGTGTATGCATTTACCAGCCCGAATCTCCCGCAGACCGACCCGGGCACGCCCGCCGTCGGCCCGTACACGGCAACGACGCGATCGGATGTCCCGAGCCTCAGCCTCTTCACGCTGCGGCAGGGCACTGCGAGCTCGGCGCCGACATTGAGCATCGATGGGATTAGGATCGATACGACGTGGGCAGGAGCACTCGGGATTGGCGCCACGGCGCAAATCGCTCCCAAGTCGCTGGACTTCGGCAGAATCAACCCCGGAACACAGGTGGTTGACAGTGTTCTCGTGACGAACACCGGTTCGATTGCCCTGGTGATCAGCGGCGTCTCGACGACGGACACAACGTTCAAGATAAGCCCGAAGACGGGGAACATCGCCGCGCGCGATAGTGCGTGGTTCCATATCACGTTTGCTCCCCTCGCCGCCGGGGCCCGCAACGCCACCGTGACGTTCCATAGCAACGGCGTGTTCGGATCGGATTCCGTCGTCACGGTGTCCGGCCAGGGATTCAAGGAAGGATTCCTGGTGTCGACATCGACGCTCGCGTTCGGGAAGGTCTTCACGGATAGTACGGCGACGGACTCGGTGACCGTGACAGACAACAGCGTTACAAATCAGCTGATGATTGATTCGGTAAAGGTCACCAACGCGAACTTCTCTGTTGATCCCACCAGTGCCACGCTTGATACGCTCCAGAGCATGAAGTTTGCCGTGGCCTACCATCCCGCCGCAGCGGGGAATGACACCGGCCTGGTGATCTTCTATCACAATGCGGCATCGCACCAGGATACGGTGTTTGTGACGGGGATGGGCGCAGTCAAGACAGCCGGTTTGAGTCTGAACAAACATGCCCTTGCCTTCGGCAGGGTCCTCCTGGGTCACTCGAAAGCCGACAGTGTCAAGATCAAGAACGCCAAGGAACTCACGCTCACTATCAGTTCGGTGGCGAGCAAGGACACCTCGGTCTTCGGCGTTGCGGTTGACACCACCTCGGTTGCGGCGGGCGACAGCACGTATATGAGGGTGACATTCCATCCGCTCACCGTGGGTGCCAAGGCGGATACGATTATCATCTCCAGCAACGCACCTGAAGGAAACGATACGGTCTTCGTTAGTGGCGTGGCGGACACGGGTCGTGCGATGTTTGCGCTGAGCCCGGCAAGCGTCAACTTCGGGAACCTTCGCGCTGGTCAGTCCGTGACCGACACGCTGAAGCTGAAAAACGCAGGCGAGTTGAATTTGAAGATCGCGCAATTCACCCAGAAGGACACGACGTTCCACGTGACACTGGCGGCCGATTCGGTCGCGGCCGGCGACAGCACGAAGGTGTATGTGCGCTTCGCGCCGCTGACAAGCGGAAGTCATGCCGACACCGTGGTCTTCACCAGCAACACGGCCGAGGTAAAGGATACGCTCGTCCTCCGCGGCACGGCCATCGATGTCATCACGATCGCCGCTGCCCGTGCGCTGCCCAACGGCACGGAGGTGATCATCCGCGGTATTATCACGCGCGCCCTCGGTTCCTACACCTTCTTCCAGGATACCTCGGGTGGAATGATCATGTATTCCAACGCGGTCGGGCTTCCCGCCCATGACTCCGTCGCAAGCGGCTACATCAAGGCAGGCGACATGCTGGAGGTGGATGGACGGACCTCCGAGTTCAACGCCCTGAAGGAGATCGCGACGACTGATATTCTGAGCTTCCAGCGGATCTCCCGCGGGAATCCGCTGCCGGTTCCGAAACTCGTCACTCTCCTGCAGATCAAAAATGGCGGCGAGCAGTACGAGGCGAAACTCGTGACGATCCACAAGATGAAGTTCAAAGGTGCAGCGATCGGCACGTACGTCAATGCCCATACCTACTCGATCGCGGATTCGTCCGATACTTCGGGAGCCGTCTCATTCCGTGTGCAAGGTGCAACGGATACGCAGCTCGGGGGTCTGACCGCTCCGACGGGCACATTTACGTACACCGGTGTGGTGGGGCAATTCTCTTCGGGCAGTGCGACAACAGGATATCAACTGCTCCCGGTGGACTCGTCAGACGTCGTGCCTGATATCATCGGTGGAGTGGAATCATTGCCGAACGGCGTACCGCAGCAGTTCGCCTTGTCGCAGAACTTCCCGAACCCGTTCAACCCGACAACCACGATCCAGTACGCTCTCCCCGTGGAAAGCAACGTGACCGTCAAGATCTACTCAATCCTCGGTCAGGAAGTGCGGACACTGGTGAGTGAGGCACAAAAGGCAAGCTACTACCGGGTTGTCTGGGACGGCCGCAATTCGGCCAATGCCCCAATGGCAAGCGGGATCTACTTTGTGCGGATCACTGCGAACCCAACCGGCAAGACTGCCTCGCCATTTGTCCAGGTGAAAAAGATGTTGATGCTGAAATAGCAGCGGACAGTAGACAGCAGACAGCGGACAGTGAGGGAGGCCAAGAGATTCCTCTTTCTTCCTCCACCCTACTGCCTACTTCCTACTCCTGGCGCTTTATCTGCAGAGAAGCTCCCGCCATCCAAAAGCTGGTGGGAGCTTTCTTTTGATTGGCACCATATTTGCTCGGAATGTCCTCATACGTCAACTTCTTTCAATGGGGAGGAAGAGCGTTGAAACGACACAGTGTTGTACTCGTTGTACTGATTGCGGCGATTCAGGCGTTACAGGCACAGCCGCTTGCTTGGGAATCCCGCGGGGTCGGTGGCGGCGGATCACTCTACTCTCCCAGTATCAACCCCTCTAATCCGGATGAATTCTACGTCGGGTGTGACATGAGTGGCCTCTATCACACGACGGACTTTGGGGATTCATATACCCTTCTAAACTTCCAGCAGATTCAAGGCGGGCACAATGCCAGGGTGCAGTTCACGAACACTCCTCAGCTTCTCTATTGCGTGACATACGCGAATGATCAGGCGGTTCCGGTAAAGAGCACCGACGGCGGGACTTCATGGAACACCCTGCCAGGGAATCCGGATGCCTCGGAAGAGACGTTTACGATCGCAGTGGACTACAATCTGCCGAACAGGGTGATCCTTGGTTACTACGGTTCGATCCAGTTCTCGGCCGATGGCGGCAATTCGTTCCGACAGATCTATGCAGCAAAGAATTCCGGAGCGGGAGTCAACATCGGCGGCACATACTTCGACGGTAACTCCATAGTCCTGGGGACGAATGAAGGACTCATCGTCAGCACTGACGGTGGAGTGTCGTTCGCTCCGACGGTGATCGGCGGGCTTGGGCCCGGTGAGCGCATATTCTCCATTGCAGCCGCGAAGCAGGGATCGACCGTGCGTTTCTTTTGTCTCACCGCAGACTCCAACGACGTTTATACCGGCGAAACAGGCGACAACTATTGGGGCTTCATGAAGGGAGTATATAGCCTCCGCTATGGTTCGGGCAATTGGATCTCGTGCATGAACGGGATCGCCGCGGGAACCGATTTCCCGATGTTTGTCGCAACTGCCTCCAATGACACCTCGGTCGCCTACCTTGGCGGATCGAGCACCGATGGCGCTCCGAACATTATGAAAAGCACCAATGGCGGTGCGTCGTGGTCGCACGTTTTCCTTTCAAGCGGTAATGCAAACATCTCGACCGGCTGGAGCGGGTCCGGGGGAGACCGCGGCTGGGGATACGGCGAATGCGTGTTCGGGCTCGGGGTTGCACCGAACGACTCGAGGCGGGTGCTCTTCACCGATTTCGGGTTTGTCCACCGGACCAGTGATGGTGGAACGAGCTGGTCGCAGGCCTACCTGTCTCCGGCAGATCAAAATCCGACCGGTCACAATACTCCGACGGGGAAGGCCTATCATGGGATTGGACTCGAGGTGACGAGCTGTTGGCAGGTGTGCTGGTCGGATCCAGAGAACGTCTTTGCAGCGTTCACTGACATCAAGGGTATTCGCAGCACGGACGGCGGAAACACATGGTCCTTCAATTATGCGGGTGACAATGCAAACACGATGTACAGGATCGCCCGTCGGGCGACAGATGGTGTGCTCTTCGCGGCCACATCGGACATCCACGATATGTATCAAAGCACACGATTAGCCGACGCACAATTGGACGCGACCGACGCTGACGGAAAGATCATCAGCTCGAC
>DATJPR010000227.1:0-21632 GCA_035506295.1 Bacteroidota bacterium
CACCGGCTTGTCAAGGGCAAACCCGGTCACGGGCCACTCGTCCCTGCCGGCACGCTGAAACCTCATCGACAACCGTTCCTCCCCTTCGATCGGTTCCATCGAATCCTTCTTCAATCCATGCCAATGGAGGACGGCGTTCACCGATGCGGCATCCCCCCGGACATGGCTCTCGGTGATGATTGCGGAGACGTCGAGGATGGATGCGGTCTGTGTCGACACCCGCTCGATCATTCGAAGGAGAGGTTCGCCGGAAACGATTTCATCCAGGTTAACGAGGGGGCCGTCCGGGGAACTGATGCAGTGCGTTCTCTGGACATCGGCATCGAGGAGCTTCGGGAGAAGGTATTCCGCCCAAACCGAGATCTCCAGCGCATCGTTCCGATGAAATTCTTCATAAATGAAATTGTGTGTCATCCCTTCAATATGAATGTTGTCCACCTCCTCGTCCAGGAGCTCTTCGGTAATGAACCGGTAGATCTCATCGTCGTCGACCGGAGTGAGAAAGTCGATCACCACGCTGTGGTCCTCGAGATACTCGAGAAGGCGGTCCACTTCGGCAGGCAAGTCTTCAGGCCGCACATCGTCGACAGGGACAAATGTCGGATCACCGATGAAATGGCGCACCGTCGTAGGCTCCGCGCTGGCGAACTGCCGTTCGAACTCGGCGATGCTCTCGAGCCATTCCGATTCGATGTCGGGTGGGAGAGAGGAATCCCGGGGGGAAAAGAATCCGCCGTATTGTTCCTCGATCTGGCGGCGTTTGGCGTCGTTCAAATCGCGTTGGATCTGGTCGTCTCGTTCAGACATGATCATGCCTCCCTGTACTGTGTCTTTTTGAGAAAAGGAGCAGTCAGGTGTGCGGTCACTCTACTGCAATAGTAATAGTGCGGGGAGGGCGATTTTCCGAACTACGAGGAAAACAAATCTTCGATCTCCTCCCGGGTCAGGGATTTCACGAAGCCGGGCTCCGTCGTGATCACGGAGGAGACAAGATGCTTCTTCTTTTCCTGCAGCTCGAGGATCTTTTCTTCGACAGAATCCCGGGTGATGAGCTTGTAAGAAAAAACCTGCCGGTTCTGGCCGATCCTGTGCGTTCGGTCAGTGGCCTGGGCTTCCACCGCCGGATTCCACCAGGGATCATAATGAAGAACGTAGTCTGCCGCGGTCAGGTTGAGGCCCGTGCCCCCGGCACGGAGGCTGATCAGGAAGGCCTTCACCGAGGGATCATCCTGAAATCGGTCGACATGCACTTTTCTGTTGAGGGTTCTGCCATCGAGGTACTCGTACGGAATCTTCTGGTGGTCCAGGTGATGACGGAGGATGCTCAGCATCCTGACAAATTGTGAGAAGACGAGAACCTTGTGCCCTTCCTGCAGTATATCGTCGAGCATATCTTCGAACGCGGAAAATTTCCCCGACCCACCGCGATACCGTTCATCTGCGAGGCTCGGGTGGCAGCACACGAGGCGGAGCTTCGTCAACCCTTCGAGCACTTTGACCGTGCTGCGCTTCACTCCCACCGTATCGATGCTCCGGAGAATGGCCTGCCGGTAGTATTCGCGCCAATGGTGGTACGCCGATCGTTGCAGTTCCTCCATGTCGCACAGGACGACGGATTCGAATTTCGGCGGCAACTCGGCGGCGACGAGTTCCTTCGTTCTTCTCAGCAGGAACGGGTGAAGAATGCGGCGAAGGGATGCCGCGGTGTTTTCATCCCGGTCCCGTTCGATCGCCCGGATGTAATGGTCCGTGAAGGTCTTCAGTCCTCCCAGCAGTCCGGGATTGAGAAAATGAAGCTGGGACCAGAGCTCCGTGAGATTGTTCTCCACCGGCGTACCGGTGAGGGCAAGGCGATGCTCCGCCTGGAGATGCCTCGCGGCGCGGGCATTCACGGACGCAAAGTTCTTGATGTTCTGGGATTCGTCGAGAATGACGTAGGTGAAAGGAACGTTGCGGAGAAACTCAATGTCCCGCCGGAGGATCCCGTAGCTCGAGACAATGAGATCGTACGACTCGAAGGAGTCGCGGACGTGTTTCCGATCGAGGCCGTGGTACGCGAGGACGCGCAACACCGGCGCGAACCGTTCGGCCTCCCGTTGCCAGTTGTGCACGAGAGAAGTCGGGACAATGATCAGCGACGGACGGACGTTGTGGCCGGCGTGGACATGGGAAAGAAGTGCCAGGGCCTGGACAGTCTTGCCGAGCCCCATGTCATCGGCAAGCAGCCCGCCGAACCCGAACTCATGAAGAAACCGCAGCCAGTCATATCCTCCCTGTTGGTACGGCCGGAGTGTGGCGGAGAACCCCTCGGGGAGGGAAGGGTGCGAGATCCCGATAAAGGAATGCAACCGGTCCCGGTACTGCCGAAATCCTTCATCACCCGTGAGTTCCATCCCTTCCGAAAGGTCATCAAGAAGTGCGACATGGGTGCGGGAGAGGCGCAATCCGCCCTGCCTGGTGTCGCCCAGGAGCGCTGCCGCCTTGAATTTCTTCAGGAAATCCTCCGGAAGAACGCCATACGACCCATCCGTGAGGCGCACATATCGCCTTCCTTCCCGGACAGCTTCGACGAACGCGTGGAGAGATGCAGGCGTGCCCTCGAACGTCGCGTCGACGTTGAGGTCAAACCAATCAATGCCTGAGGCTACGGTGAAGGCGATCGATGACGGTCCGTTCCGCACCCGGTAACGCGTGAGGTTTTCCTGGCCGTAGATTTCAAAGCCGGCGGCAGCGAGCTCCGGGAGGCGTTCGGTGATCCAGGCAAGAGGCTCGACCGTCGACGAAATCCGGAAGGCGGCCGATCCTTGTTCCGCTTCACGAAGACCGGAGCCGGCAAGACGGCTTCGCGCGGCGTCCTCCAACGCGCGGTCGCGTTTCACCGTGACGATCGCTGGTCCGGAAAAGTGAATTTCAGGGGTTTCGGCCGCGACGGCATCGGAAGAAATCTCGATCCCCTCGCCATACGCGAACCGCAATCGAACAAGGAGCTCTCCTCTCGACTCGGAAAGATAGAGCCGCGGGGTCGGAGGGGAATCGACAGTCTGGATGACATTCCCGCTGGAACGGAAGGCAAACCGTGCGCTCAGCGCGGGAAACGCGCGGGAGAGAAACAGGTCTCGATCTTTGGTGGGAACCACCAGCGGCGTCGCCATCTGTTTCAACCGAAGGAGCTCTTCTCCTTCTGCATTCCCCACCAGCCGCACCTTGTCATCCACGAGCACCCAGAGCGGCCGGAGAGAGAGGATCGTCATGTCATCCGAGACGGGCAGTGTACCATCCGGCCACTCAATCTCAGGATAGAAACTCAGTTCGCCTCCTGAATCGGAGACGCTGAATGCCAGTGTGCCGGGGCGTGAATCGATCGACAATCGTCTTCCCCTGACCGAGCCGCGCGTTTCGAGATAGATCTCCTTGCCCTCCAGCAAGAGCATCAGGTCGTGCCATCGGTAATGGTCACGCACCAGCCCGTGATCTTTTTCGGGACCAATCGCCTGCGCGAGTTCGGCCCCCGTCTCTTCTTCGATGGAGACTTCAATCCCCGGGCTCAACCTGTCGATGATGAGGCGATCGTCGCGCGAAAGGCCGTCGAGCTCCTGAGGTGAAAGATGCTGGAGGGTGGAGACCTGGCCGTCCGCGCCATCCTTCCTCACACGTATTCTGAGAGGAGTGATCTTCCGTTTTCCACGGTGCACCTGGAGGGCGTAAGCAAGTTTCCAGGGCGGGCGGCGGTCCCGGGAGTGCGATGGCTCGATCGAGGAGGAGTCGATGAGGCGGGCGACATGTTTGGCCCACTTCGGGTTCCGCGAAGGACGATAGGGCGATCCGCTGCCTGAAACGCGGGATGAGGGATCGGGTGCAAGCTCCGCGTGTGAGCCCTGGCGGTGCTGCAACTCGTACACGAGTGCGGCGACGTGCTCGCAGCGTCCACCGGCAATGCCACAACTGCAGGTGAACTCGACCTCGTGCCCGCGTTTCCGCACGACAATATTCTGCGGCTTGCCGGCCTGGACTTCCGCAACGAGCCGCTCGGGCTCGACGCTGATGAGGCGGACGCTGTCCTTAAGGAACAACTCCCGGCCGCGCCGGACGGCATCGGCCGGTGCGACACGGTGGAGAGCAATGTCAAGGAATCGAAAGTTCATTTGCGCCGACAATCCGGTATCCGCACCGGAACCGTTCACACCTTTGCCACATAGTCGGCAAAGCGATAGCCGTCGTGATCCTCTTGGTGATGAAGAATGTATCGTGTTTTGAGAAGATGCTCATACGGGGGGAAGAAGACATCTCCCTCAGGGTCCTGATCGACGAGCGTGAGATACAGCGCATCGCATCGTTCCAGGAAGGCGCTGAAGAGCGCCGCTCCCCCGATCACGAAGACCCATTCTTCCTTGCCTGCGGAGCGCAATGCGTCCTCGGGATTCCGAAAGCACTCAACACCCGGGATCGGTGTAGAAGTCACGACAAGCATCCTTCGTCCGTTGAGCGGCTTGCCGAGGGAGTCGTACGTCTTTCGCCCCATCAGCACCGTGTGGCCCATGGTCAACCGCTTGAACCTCTTCATGTCCTCGGAGATTCTCCAGGGCAGAGCGCCTCCGCGGCCGATGACGCGGTTCCTTGCGATTGCTGCGATGAGTGCGAGCTTCATACCGCCACCGGAAATTTGATCGCCGGCCACGGATCATAACCGACAAGCGTGAAATCTTCGAACCCCAGCGCGTCCACCGATTTGCGCGCAATCTCCACCCTCGGCAGTGAGCGAGGAGTGCGCTCAAGCTGTTCGCGCAAGCCGTCGATGTGGTTGACGTAAATATGGGCATCAACAATTGTATGACTGAAGGATCCCGGCTTGAGGTCTGCCTCCTGTGCGAGGATCATCGTGAGCAGGGAATATGCCGCAAGGTTAAATGGAATGCCGAGGGCGATGTCCCCCGATCGCTGCGTCAGGTGACAGTTCAAGAGATCACCCTGCACATTGAAGACAAATGAATAGTGACATGGCGGTAGCTTGCTGTCCAGGGCATTGCCCGGTTCCCATGCCGTGATGACCATCCGCCGCGAGGTGGGATCGTTTTTGAGCATCTCGCGGACGCGATTCACCTGATCGACTTCGGTGACGTCGTATTTTCTTGTCTCGGGATTCCATTGCGCGCTGGGGAATCGACGCCAGTATCGCCCGTAGGCCGTATCGAGGTTCCCATCCTTGTCCGCCCATGCATCCCAGATCCTGGTGTGTTTCCGGAGATTCCGAATATGATCTTCTCCGGAGAGGTACCAGAGCAACTCGTACAGCATCGCGTCGAAGTTGACCTTCTTCGTGGTGAGCAAGGGAAATCCATCCGCGAGATTCACCGTGTAGTGTTCGGCGAAGCAGGAGAGCGTGTCGGTGCCCGTGCGGTTCTTCTTCCGCACGCCGTTGCGCAAGACTCGGTCAACCAGGTCAAGGTAGACTTGCATGAGGATCTCCGCGGAATTCGGAAAGGGGGATCCAATTATGATACATACGCGGGGGGGGAAAGTCAACGGATTCCGGTCCTGACGGGGTCAAAAAAAGGATCTTTCTGACAGGTCCAGGACGTTTCATAGGTGGTGCAAATATCGGAAACCGGGACCCCTTCGAAGGAGAAAAACATGCAGAGGCGCTACGACTATTTGATCATCGGCGGCGGAATGACTGCGGACAGCGCCGTGGGGGGAATTCGTGAGATCGACCAATCCGGTTCGATCGGCCTTGTCACCATGGAAGGAAGCGCGCCCTATAAGCGTCCTCCTCTTTCGAAAGGACTGTGGAAGGGAGATCCGCTCGAAAGCATCTGGCTCGACAATGCCAGGTCGCAGGCGGAAATCCATTCGTCGCGCACGGCCGGTCGGATCGATCCGAAGGGAAAAACGGTCGTTGACGATCAGGGTGACGTCTATGCGTATGAGAAACTCCTTCTTGCGACGGGAGGCGAGACGCGACGGCTTCCCTTCGCTGCCGGAGGAATCGTCTACTATCGCACGGTCGAAGACTTCGCGTTACTGAAGCGACTGGCGGGCACCGCCGGGCGCTTCGTCATCATCGGCGGCGGATTCATCGGAACCGAAGTGGCCGCCGCCCTGGCGATGAACAAGAAACAGGTGACCATGGTCTTCCCGGAACAGGGGATCGGCGAGAGAATCTTCCCGAAGAGGCTTTCAAGTTTTCTGACAGACTACTATCGGTCAAAGGGTGTCGTCGCGATGACAGGCGAACAGGTGGCGAACGTCACCCGATCGGACGGGACCACCAGCGTAACAACGTCGTCGGGGAAAAAAATCAGCGCGGATGCCATCATCGCCGGCATCGGCATGCAGCCCAACGTCGCTCTCGCCCAGGCTGCCGGACTCGAAGTCAACAACGGCATCGTCGTGAATGAATACCTGCAAACCACCGATCCTCACGTCTTCTCTGCGGGAGACGTTGCGAATTTCTTCAGCCCCGTGATGGGAAATCGCATGAGAGTCGAACATGAGGACAACGCGCTCTCCATGGGGAAGACTGCAGGCAGGAATATGGCGGGTGCACAGGAGAAGTACTCGCATCTACCCTTCTTCTATTCAGATCTGTTCGATCTTGGGTACGAAGCGGTCGGTGAATTGGACAGCAGGCTCGAGATGGTGGAAGATTGGAAGGAAGAATTCCGCGAAGGCGTTGTCTATTATCTGCGCGACGGCGTGGTCCGCGGCGTGCTGTTGTGGAACACGTGGGGGCAGGTGGACAACGCCAGAAAGCTCATCGCTGAAAAGGCGCCGATGACGGCGAATACGCTGAAGGGACGGCTGCCCGCGTGAGCGCTGGTGGAACGGAAATCAGGAACAGCTGCCCGAGGAATAACGTTTGTTTGAAGGAAAGGACGATCGCAACCCACCATGGCCCCAAAAACGCATGAACCGGTTCCATCCATCTCTCTGCTCGGAGATTTCACCACTGATAAAAGAGTGCTCCTGCTCTCCTTAATGGCCCTTGTGATCGGAGCCATGTGTTCCGTCGTGGCGTGGGGATTGATTGCCCTCATCGCCGCCATTTCGAATCTCTCGTTCTTCCAGAACTTCTCCACGGCATATCATCCTCCTTCGACGACACAGCTCGGCTGGATACTGATCGCCGTGCCGGTCGTCGGCGGGATCATCGTCGGACTGATGGCACGATACGGGTCCGACCGCATCAGGGGACACGGAATCCCGGAGGCCCTCGAGTCGATCCTGATCGGCCGGAGCAAAATGAGTCTGCGCGTTGCGATTCTCAAGCCGGTCTCCTCCGCCGTCTCCATTGGGACTGGTGGACCGTTCGGTGCGGAAGGGCCGATCATCATGACCGGTGGCGCGTTCGGTTCGCTCTTCGCCCAGCTCTTTCATCTTTCACCCGCCGAAAGGAAAACGCTCCTTGTCGCTGGCGCGGCAGGAGGAATGGCCGCGGTCTTCAACGCGCCTGTTGCGGCTGTTCTTCTCTCGGTCGAGCTTCTCCTGTTCGAGTGGAAGCCACGCTCTTTCATTCCGGTAGCCGTTGCCGCGGCCACGGCGTCCGTTCTTCGGGGACCGCTGCTCGGGCAGGGACCGATCTTCCCGACGGTGCCGCACGCCGGAGCGACCTGGCAAATGCTGATCATGGGCGCCGGCGTGGGAGTTCTCGCCGGCCTCCTCTCAAGCGTGCTGACGCTCGCGGTGTATTTTTGTGAGGATTCGTTTCAACGGCTTCCCATCCACTGGATGTGGTGGCCGGCGCTCGGCGGACTCGCGGTCGGCATCGGCGGTATGGTCGATCCTCGGATTCTCGGCATCGGGTACGACACGATTCACTCCCTGCTCCGCGGCGATCTCGGGGGAGGCTCTTCAGCGGGACTTCTCTTGATGAAGAGTCTGGTCTGGGCGATTGCGCTCGGTTCGGGCACATCAGGCGGCGTCCTTGCCCCGCTGCTCATCATCGGCGGGTCTCTCGGTGCCTTCGTCGGAGGGTGGATCTCCCCCGGCGCCACGGGGATCTGGGCGCTTGCGGCCATGGCGGCGGTCATGGGTGGGACCATGCGATCGCCGCTGACTGCGATGATCTTTTCGCTCGAACTGACGCATGATGTCAACGCGCTCCCGCTTCTCCTCGTTGCAACCATCGCGGCGCATACGGTGACCGTGCTTCTCATGCGGAGGTCGATCCTGACGGAAAAGGTGGTGCGCCGGGGCTACCATGTTGCGCGCGAATACAGCATCGATCCGCTCGTCCGCGTGCGGGTCGGGGACGTGATGGATGCCGGGCCGTTCTCGATCCCCGCGGGCATGACGATCGGGGAGCTCGCAAAGCTCATCGCGGACGGTGCCATGCCGTACGTCAGGCATCTGGGGATTCCGATCGTCGACGAATCAGGATCGCTCGTCGGCATCATCACGCGCGGCGACCTCATGAATGCGTTGAAGCTGTATCCCGATGGCAACACACCCGTCATCGAAGCCGGGACGCGCGAGCCCGTCGTTGCTTATCCGGATGAACCGCTCAGCGATGCGGTCTCGCGCATGGCACATCACAATGTCGGCCGGCTTCCGGTGGTCGAAAACAACGGAAGCCGAAATGTCGTGGGATACCTCGGGAGATCCGCAATACTTGCCGCCCGTCAGCGGCTCCTCGAGGAAGAATCGGCACGGGAACCCGGATGGCTGCAATCCGGTCCGCAGACCTCGCCTTGATTTCAGATCGCGTTTCTTGTACCTTTTTTCTAAGAAAAGTGCTTTGCGTTCACGACGCGAGATACCGGTGCGACAATGACGAAATGGGCGGACGTCGGTCAAGGCGTCGCCCCAAGCACGTCTGATCAGGTATCCGCCCAGGGTACACGGAATGAGCGTTCTGGAGAATCTTGTCGAATTCGGCGGCATCCTTTGCCTTATTCTTGTCAACGGGTTCTTTGTTGCCGCAGAGTTTGCCATCGTCAAGGTTCGCTCGACCCAGATCGAGCCGCTGCTGAAGGGTGGCAACAAGCACGCACAGCTAGCCCATCATGTCATTACGCACCTCGACACGTATCTCTCGGCAACGCAGCTCGGCATCACCTTCACGAGCCTGGGACTCGGATGGCTTGGCCAACCGTTCGTCGCCGAGCGGATCGTCAGCTTCATCGCATGGTCGGGCATCCCCGCGAGTCCGCTGATTTCCACCGCGTGCGCGATCGTCAGCTTCATCGCCATCACTTTTCTGCTGATCGTCTTCGGCGAGCTGGGCCCGAGGTTCCTTGCCATACCCAACGCCGCCCGGATTGCGTTGTTGTTCTCCGGCCCGTTGCACCTGTTCTATCTTGTCTTTCGACCGTTCATCCGGCTCCTGAGAGGGAGTGCCACGATGCTTCTCCGGTGGATCGGCATCACCCCGATCCATGAAGCGGAGGTCGCCCATTCGGAGGAAGAGCTGCGCCTTCTGCTGGGCCGCGGCGTACAGTCGTCATCCCTCGGGCGGGCGATATCCCTCAACGCGTTCGAGCTGCGCTCCCGATCGATCCGTGAAATCATGGTGCCGAGGACCAGGGTGGTGTTCCTTTCAACAACGGACACTCTCGAGCGCAGCGTCGCCACCGCCCTCGATAATCAGTTTACGCGATACCCCCTTTGCGAAAAAGACCTCGACCATGTTCTCGGGATGGTGCATCTCCAGGAGCTCTTTCGCCTGAAAGGGGAGACGGGGAGCGGCGACCGGCTCGTCTCGATCAAGCGAGACATGCTCTTCGTCCCGGAAACGATGAACCTCGAGCGCCTGTTGAAGGTCTTTCTCACCAAGCGCAGGTTGATGGCGATTGTCGTCGACGAATACGGGGGCACGGCGGGGCTGATCACGCTGGAAAACGTTCTCGAAGAGCTGGTGGGCGACATCTGGGACGAGTTTGACACGGACCAGCCCGAAGTGAAAAAAGTCGGCGAGCACGAATTTGTGGTCGACGGGTCGATGTCGCTGCATGACTTCTCCCGGAGGTTCAACATTGCCCCCGTGCCGCGCGATGTTGTGACCGTCAGTGGGTACGTCATCCAGCTCCTCGGGAAGGTTCCGGAGAAGGGGGCGGCGTTCGCCTTCGGGGATTGGTCGGGCGTCGTCGAATCGATGGATGGCAAACGGGTGCGGGCGCTTCGCCTCCGGGCGCGGGTTCCCGCCGGATCCTTGACGGGAGGGGGATGAGCATGGCGGGACAGCGACTGAGAATCATCGCGGTACTCGTGGTCATGGCGGCGACGGAGGTGTTCGCGCAGTATGACGAGCCTCGCGAGTATCAGCCGACGGAGCTCCGGGCGCTGTCGGCCGGGCTCTCCGCCATCGAGTTCAGACCGAGGGCCTCCGACGCGGCGTCAGACACCGCCGGCATTCAGTTCCGGACGTTGATGCCGGTCCTGGATTTTCGCAACGGGTTGATGGACATCTATTTCGGCTATTCGCGCTTCACGCAGAGCGACGTTTCGCATCCGGCAATCCTCGCGGGTATCAACGTGGGCACCGAGGTCCCGATGCTCGGGCATCGTTCGTCGGCGCTTCTGCTCCCGGTCGTGATCGCCGCTGATTTCACACGGGCCGATGCGTCCGGCGCATCCAGGAACAGTTTCAATGTGGCAAGCATCGGCCTGGGGCTGGGACTGAAGTATCGGATCGTCAACCGCTCCGTGGACGGTTGGGTCTCCACCATCGCGGTGGCGCACTATTCCACGGCGGGGTTCAGCGTCAACACCGGCTTCTCTGCCGCCTTTCTCGCGGAGGTTATGGCGTACTTTCCCGAGGTGCCCATCGGCGAAGGAGTGTCCGTCGGCTACCGTTTCCGCTATCAGACCTGGTCGATGCAGAATGCCTCCGTCAATTATCGCATGATCGTTCACGGGCCGTCCGTCGGGATCGCCTTTTGACGGGCGGCTGCGCGTGGGCGCGCACCAACTGACTGCTCCTCCAAGGACGCAGCGATGATCGGCTCCATTAGAACAAAACTTGTCCTCACCTTCACCTGCCTGATCTTTCTCAGCCTCGGCTCGAGTTTCTGGTCGGTCTATAACTTCTATGCCCTCTCCTCCGCGGTGTCGACGATCCTCAACGAGAATTATCAGAGCGTTCTCGCCGCGGAGAACATGATGAAGTCGCTTGAACGGCAGGACAACGCGCTGTTGATCGCCAGCGAAGGAGAGTCGCCATCGTCGGGAGGCGTTGTTGAAAACAAGGATCTCTTCCGGGACTACAACGCGAACCGGGACGCCTTCTACTACTGGTATAACCAGGCGGGCCGGATCGGGAATGTCCCGCATCAGATTCCGCTGCGGGACTCCATCCAGAACGCCTATCAGCGCTACACCGCGCAGGCCGATCTGATGAACGGCCGCATCGCCCAGGGAGCCTTCGGCGATGCCAAGCTCTATTATTACGACATGGTACGCCCGCTGTCCAATCAGCTCCGCGAGCTGTGCCTCCGGCTGTTCGAGCTGAACCAGGCGAGCATGTTTGAAGCGCTGCCGCGCGCGCACGCGATCGCGAACCAGACCGCCTACGGCACCATGCTCATGTCGTTCGTGGCGCTCGTCCTCAGCATCATAGCGATGCTCTGGTTGACCCGCGTGTTCATCACCCCGGCGGAACAACTCACCGACCGCGTCAAGCAGATCGGCGCCGGGAAGCTCGATCTGAAGATCGATGTGCGCTCGGACGACGAAATCGGCCAGCTGAGCAAGGAATTCAACAAGATGACCGAGCGGCTCATGCGGTATGAGCAGCTGAACATCGAGCAGATTCTCGCCGAGAAGCGGAAGTCGGAGGCGATCGTCGACCGCATCTCCGACGGCCTCATCATGACCGACGCGTCCATGGTGATCCTGCATGCCAACACCGTGATGACCGAGCTGTGCTGCGACACCTCCCGGGACGTGATCGGCAGGTCGATGACCGACGTGGTGCACGATGCGCGCGTGAAGCGGATGCTCCGCGACTGCTACGAAGGAAAAGAGCAGCAGCTCAGCCCCCGGACGCAATATGTGGAGTTCGAGAGGAACGGCGTGCGCTCGTACTACCGGCCGCGCCTCACCAAGATCACCGACAGCGAGGGGGTTCTCACCGGCGTTTTGATGGTGCTGCAGGACGTCACGCAGTTCCGGGAACTGGATCACATGAAGTCCGACTTCATTGCAACACTCTCGCATGAATTCCGGACCCCGCTGACGTCGATCAACATGAGCGTCGACATCCTGAACCAGGAAATCCTCGGATCGTTGAACGAACGGCAGAAGGAGCTGATCAACTCCACGAAGGAGGACTGCTATCGCCTGACGAAGCTGGCCCGCGAGCTTCTCCAGCTTTCGAAGCTCGAATCCGGGAAGCTGGAACTGAAGAACGAAGAGCTGGATGTCGCCGGCGTGATCGACTTCTCGTTGCAGCCTCTCCGGTTGCCGTTCGCCGAGAAAGGCATCAGGCTTGATGTCGCCGCCGATGCCGATCTCCCCCGGATCATGGCGGACGAGCAGCAGATTTCGTGGGTGATCAGCAATCTCGCGACGAACGCGCTCAAGCACACCGAGGCGGGCGGCACAGTGACCGTCCGCGCCCGCGCGGAGAACGGCGTCCTCGTCATCGATGTCGAGGACACGGGGCACGGCATCGCCCCCGAGAACCTCGACAAAATCTTCGACAAGTTTGTCCAGGTGAAGCACACGTCGGACCAGACGCCGGGGAGCGTCGGTCTCGGTCTTGCGATCGCGAAGGAGATTGTTGAGTTGTACGGCGGGAAGATCCGGGTCGTAAGCACGATGGGGAAAGGGAGCACCTTCACGTTCACGCTTCCCCTGCACCACGTCGACAGCCCTGCAGTCTAATACCGGAGACGTTCATCCTTCATGGCCGCCCGCGCATCCGTTCTTCTCGTTGACGACGAACCGAACATCGTCCGGACAATGACGATTTGCTTTCACGCTTCCGGGTTCGATGTCGAGTCGTTCACCGATCCCGTGCGGGCGCTCGAGACGATGCGCGAGCGATCGTTCGATCTCGGTTTTTTTGATTTGAAAATGGAGCCGATCGACGGCCTGCAGCTACTGCGGGAAGCCCGGCAGCTCGCGCCGGAGATGACGGTGACGCTGATGACGGCGCACGGAAGCATTAACTCGGCCGTCGAAGCGATCAAGAACGGCGCGTACGACTATCTGCAGAAGCCGTTCGAGTACACCGAGCTGCAAGTCTTCGCGGAGAAGGTGTACGAACATCACCGTCTCAAGACCGAGGTGCGCGAGCTGAGGGAGGAGTTGGCGCGGTTCTCCGAGAGCGGCGCGATTGTCACGCGCAGCGACAAGATGAAGAAAGTGATGGACCTCGCCCAGCAGGTGGCCGGAAGCAACATCACGGTCCTGATCGAAGGGGAGAGCGGCACGGGCAAGGAGCTCATTTCCCACTTCATTCACCGGCAGAGCCAGCGGGCGGAGAAGCCGTTCATCACGGTCAACTGCACGGCGCTTGCAGAGGCGCTGCTCGAGTCCGAGCTGTTCGGTCACGTGAAGGGAGCATACACGGGCGCGGTGAAAGACCGGCAGGGGCGCTTCGAAGCGGCGGACGGCGGGTCGGTGTTCCTCGATGAGATCGGCGAGCTGGCGCCCGCGCTCCAGGCAAAGCTTCTCCGGTTTCTTCAGAGCAAGGAGTTCGAGCGGGTGGGAGAGACCGCCACCCGCAAAGTCGACGTCCGGGTGATCGCTGCGACGAATAGGAACATTGAAGAGGAAGTGAAGAGCGGGCGGTTTCGTGAAGACCTGTATTACCGGTTGAACGCCGTGAAGCTGAAGCTCCCGCCGCTGCGCGAGCGGCCGGAAGACATTCCTTTGCTCGCCCATCACTTTCTCACGAAGTCCGGTGACACGGCCGAGATCGACGAAGAGACGATGAAGGCGCTCAGCGGGTATCCCTGGAAGGGGAACGTCCGCGAGCTGGAGAACGTTATGGAGCGTGCCGTGATTCTCTCGCGCGGGGGAACGGTCCATCTCCATCATCTGCCGGAGGAGTTTCAGACGTTCGTGAATTCTTCCAGCCGCATACCGTCGCTCGAGGAGGTGGAGCACCAGCACATCGTCAAAGTCCTCCGCGTCTCGCGCGACCTGGAAGAGGCCGCATCGATCCTCGGGATCGACCCGGCAACCCTCTGGCGAAAGAGGAAGCGGTACGGTCTGTGACCTTCACCGTTCGCCCTCGTTTGTTTTCGTCGATCGTTACGTTTTCCCGCATGATATTCTGTCCCCCTCCACAAAAATGTCTTGCAATTTGCACGACCCGGAAAATGCGCATTGCATACGCAGGTGCGAAGGTCGTTTGGAATGACAGAGTTTTGGGTTGCAGATTGCAATCTTAAGGCGAACACACTGTTCCTTCTCCAAAAAGTTGACCAATCCAGAATGTTTTCGAAGGTTTTCGAGGGAATAGTCGGAAGGTTTTGGCACTGACCTTGCCGAAGATCTGAGCACAATCCAGTACCACGTCTCCAGAGATCAGATTCCAGGAGGGCCCATGGCAGTTAAGTCAACAAGCGTCCAAAGCGGCAAGATCGGCGTCATCGAAGTGAAGGGTTCACTGGTGGGCGGGGAAGAAACCGATGAGCTCCGCAATGCCGTCGCGGATTTTGTGGAGCAAGGGACGAAGAAGCTCGTCATCGATCTGGGGAAGGTGACCTACCTGAACTCCACGGCGATCGGCGTGCTGGTCTCGGCGCACACGACGTTCTCCAGGAACAAGGGGAGTGTGAAGCTGTGCGGGATCAACAAAAACATCAACAACATTTTTGTCATCACCAAGCTGACGTTGGTTTTCGACGTGTCGGAAACGCGCGAGGAAGCCATCAAGGCGTTGGAAGCAGTCGCGTAGTCCCGGAGCCGTCGCGGGATCGTTTACCTATTCAGTTCATCGTCTATTTATTAAGAGGAGTCCTTCAATGAAGCAATCGATCTTTCTGACGATCGCGATCCTGGCCACCGCGATTGTGGCGTTCTCGATCTACTTTCTCGTGCTTGGCGATCCGGGCAACTTCCTGAACGGGGACGCACGTACGAAGCCCGCCAACCTTCTTGGCACCGTGTACACCGGCGGCTGGGTTGTGCCGATTCTGATTACGCTCACCCTGCTCGACCTCACGCTGGTCTTCGAACGTGTCTTCTCCCTGCGCAAGGCGAACGGCAAGCAAACGATCACCCTGTTCCTGAAGAGCGTCCAGTCGCAACTGAACAACGGCCGCATTGACGACGCCATCAAGTCCTGTGATGCGCAGCGCGGCTCGGCGGCGAACATCATTCGCACCGGGCTTGAGCGCTACAAGAGCGTCGCGACCGAGGCGAAGCTCGACGCGGAGAAAAAGATGGCGGAAACGCAGCGCGCCATCGAGGAGGCGACCTCCCTTGAGACCCCGCTGCTTGAGCGCAACCTGATCGCCCTTTCGACGATCGCGTCGATCGCGACGATGTTCGGTCTGCTCGGCACGGTCATCGGCATGATTCGTTCGTTCACGGCTCTTGCGCGCGCAGGCGCCCCGGATTCCATCCAGCTGTCGATCGGGATTTCCGAAGCGCTGATCAACACCGCGCTCGGGCTGATCGCGGCCATTGTCGGCATCGTCGCGTACAACTTCTTCGTCACCAAGGTGGACAATTTCACCTACATGATCGACGAAGCCAGCTACAACGTGGTGCAGATTCTCAACACACGGACGAACAACTAACTGTCAGGCGAGCAAGCAATGCCGAAATTCAAGCCACATCGCGCAGGCGTCCGCATCGATATGACGCCCCTGGTGGACGTGGCATTCCTGCTACTGACGTTTTTCATGCTGACGACGCAGTTCAAGCCCGATGAGTATGTCGAGGTGACACTCCCGGCATCGCACGCGGACTACAAACTGCCCGAGTCAAACGTGATGACGATCTGTATTGCGGAGAAAGCTGCGACCGATCCAGCCGGAAACGTCCTGTTCGGGGCCGATTCCACCCACATCTGGATGGGATTGGATTCCCAGATACTTCGGCAGAGGATCTTCTCGGGGTACCAGACGATGTACGGCCCGCTGTATTATAACAAGCCGACGCTGTATCCCGTGAAGAAGAGCGAGCTGGCGAGTTATGTTCTCCAGGCCCGCATGGCGAACCCGAAGATGATCACCGTGATCAAGGGTGACAAGGGCGCCGACTACGGCTATGCCGAAGATGTCATGGACATTCTACAGAAAACGCAGGTCACCCGGTTCAGCCTCGTCACCGAACTGGCCGCACCGGGTCAACCACAATAAAGGAGAGTCGTTATGGCAGGCGGAGATGTAGCTGGCCCCCGCGAACATAAAGGCAAGGGGAAAAAGCGCCGCAAAGGACGCCGGCTCGGCACGCGCATCGACATGACGCCTCTCGTCGACGTTGCGTTTCTGTTGCTGACGTTCTTCATGTTCACCACTTCCATGTCACGCCCGCAGACGATGGAGATCAACCTGCCCCCCGACGCCAATGTCAAGGTCGAGGTGGCGGAATCGAATCTGCTGACGCTGAGATTGAATGAGAAGGGCGACATTTTCTACTCCTTCGGCATCGAATCGTTGAAGAAAATCGAGCACAAGGACCTCCGCGCCTTTCTCAGAGAAAAAGCCTCGAGCAACCCCAAGCTGATCGTCCTCGTGAAGGTCGACCGGCTCGGGAAGTACGATATGATGGTCAACATCATCGACGAGCTCAATCAGGACGGTGTCACTCGCTTCAGCCTTGCTCCGTTGCTTGACGCGGACAAGGCGATGATGGCGAAGGTGTCGTAACGGAAGGAATAAATCCTATGACGGATGTAGCCACAGCCACGGTGCGCAAAAGCGCTCCGCAGTACGGCGCCGCCGAGCTGAAAACCTTTTACCAGAAGTACTGGAGCATTGGGTTCGGCATCGCCGTTGCGATCCATTTCGTACTGATTGGATCGTACTATGTCGCGGCACTCCTGCGCGAGGAGGAACCTCCCACCGTGCAGGTGCGAATCATGAAGCTCAGCGAGCTGGGCCCGCCGCCGTCGATCGCGAACGCCAACACGCCGCCGCCCATCCAGGTGTCGGCGCCGCAGGCGAAACCGACGATCGGTGCCCCGGTCCCCGTTCCTGATGCGGAAGTCGCTGCCGACCAGACCATCGCAACGCAACAGGAGATGAGTAATCAGGTGGCGCCGGTGTCCGAAGCAACGGGCAACGAGCCGGTCCAGGTCCAGCAGGACATCAAGATCGAAGACGATGCCCCTCCCGCGGACTTTGTGCCGGTGGAAAAGGAACCGGTCGTGGTGAAGAAGGTCGAACCCAAATACCCCGAGCTGGCGATGCGTGCCGGCCTCGAAGGGAAAGTCTGGGTGAAGATCTGGGTGGACAAGGAAGGGAAACCGAAACAGGTCGTCGTCCTCAAGAGCGACGCGGAAATCTTCAACGAGCCGGCGATTGAGGCGGCCAAGCAGTTTCTGTTTACCCCCGCCTACATGAACAACGGCCCCGTCTCCGTATGGGTGTCCGTGCCGTTCAAGTTCAAGCTGGCGGACCGCAAGTAACGCGGGCGACGATCAGACAGAAGACGGAAGGGTGCGGACCGCCCTCGTGCGGTCCCGCCCTGCCCTCTCCGGGGGGATGAACCATGGACCATCAAGCTGTCCAGCCCGATGGCGCGGAAAGGTTCAACCAGATCGTCCGCATCATCATCCTGATCGTTTCCTCCGCAGTCATGCTCGCCGGATTGGTGGTGGTTCTCGGCGTTGTGCATCTGAGAAACATCCCCGACCAATTCC
The DNA here is from genome assembly GCA_035506295.1 of Bacteroidota bacterium. Classification (GTDB taxonomy): domain Bacteria; phylum Bacteroidota; class Ignavibacteria; order UBA10030; family UBA6906; genus DATJPR01. The sequence goes on from DATJPR010000227.1 coordinate 17,765, forward strand.
GGTGGGTCTTCGGAACGGTGGTGTTCCTCTACGGGCTGTACCGGTTTGTTCTTGCGTACTCCCGTGGGTCGACAAGGAGATGAGACCATGCGTGTGATGCTTCCGCTCCTCGTCGCGTTGTGCGTCGTGATCGCCGGCTGCACCCACGAGCCGGGGTCCGCACAACTGACGCGCGGGGCACTGAAGGTCGAAGTGGATGAATCGGTCTTCTCGGCCATGGAGAACGAGGCATCGGAGTTCCAGAGCCAGTACCCGGACTCAAAGCTGACGCTGAAGAAAGAGGAGGCGCGGGCGGCGGTGTCGGATTTCGGTCTGGACAGCGTCGGCGTGATCACGATCGGCAGGGAGCTCTCGAAGGAAGAACGGGATGCGATCACGGGCGCGAAGATCCCGCTCGATGAGTACAAGGTTGCGCTCACGGCGGTCGCGGTGGTGGTGCACCCGTCGAACCCGCTGAAGCGCGTCCGGATGACGCAGCTCGATTCGATCTTCCGCGGCGAAGTGACCCGGTGGCCGGGAGGAAAGTTGATCGAGGCCTATGTCGCGAACCCGAATTCGAGCGTGAACGCGTCGTTCCGCTCCATCGTCCTCGGGGGGAAGGACTTCGGGCGAACGGTGGAATACGTGGATTCGACCACGCGACGGCTCGACCGCGTCGCGCACACGCCGGGAGCCATCGCGCTCGTCGGCGTGAGCTGGCTGCATGGGATGGAAGGATCCGTCAATGTGCTGGAGGTCGGCGGCCCGACATACCGTCCGGACACGACCGCGGCACCCGGACAGTACTACGCGCCCTGGCAGGCATACATGTTCCTCGGATACTATCCGTTGTGTTCGCCCGTGTACATGTATTCGCGTGTCGTCGATCCGGACATTTCCCTGGGCTTTATCTCGTTTGTTTGCAGCGGACCCGGACAGAAGATCATACAGAACAACGGGCTTGTCCCGGTCACCATGCCGGTGCGGCTCGTTTCGCTCACATCCCAACAAGTGAAATAACCGATGAAAAGAACGGTACGTTGGTTCCTGATACTTGCTCTGGCGGCGACCACCGCAACGGCACAAGATAATCTCGCGAAAGGCAAACTCGCGCTGAGCACGCGCGACACCGCTGCCGCGATCGAGTCCTTCGCTGCCGCGCTCAAAGCAGGCCAAAGGCCGGCCGAGTCGAGCTACTACCTGGGAGCGATCGCCTACGCGCAGAGGAGGTACGACGACGCACAACGATATCTCGAGGAGTCGGTGAAGTTCGACGATGAAAACGTCGACGCACTGTCAACCCTCGCACGAGTGTATGTATACAAGAAGAACACAGCCGCGGCGCTTGCCGCGTACCACAAAACGCAGAAATACGCCGCGAAGAATGCGTCGATCGCCACCGGCTACGGCATGGCCCTCCTCAGCGTGGACTCCGTCGATGCAGCGATCGTGCAGCTGACACGGGCCAAGGACCTGGACGGCAACAACGCGGAAGTGTATGCGGCGCTGGGACAGGCATACCTGAAGCAAAATGTTCCCCCGATGTCGGTGACGAACTACCAGCGTGCCATCGAACTGTCGCCGAAACAGTACCTCTACCGCGATTCTCTGGCGTCCGTGTATTTGAGGATGAAGAACTACAAGGATGCCGTCGCGCAGTATGATACGATCGCGATGTCGGACACCACGAACGTCGAGCCTCTTTTGGACATCGGTCGGATTCTCAGTAAGGCCGTGGGCCAACAGAAGGTGCTGGCGGTGCACCCGCTTGAGCGGTACCTCTTGAAGAAGCCCAAATCGGTGGAAGGGCTGACGCTCCTGACGCAGATCTATTTCCAGCTGGAATATTATGATTCAGCGGCTGCGGTTGGCTCGCGGGCGATTGCCGTCGATCCCAAGAATCCTGAATTGTATCGGGAAATGGGCAAGTCCTTGACTGAGAAATTTCAAAAGGACTACAAGGGCGCTGTTGCGGCGTACGAGAAGGTGAAGGCAATGAATGCCTTCAAACCGGAAGACCACGCTGGATACGGGGCGGCGCTTGCCGGTGTCGGCGGGCACGATGACGATGCGATGGCGGAGTTGTTGGCAGCGGTGAAAGCGGATTCGACAAATTGTGACCCGTATTTCCCCCTCGGCTCGCTGTACATGACGAAGAAGGATTACACAACCGCTGCAACCTGGTTTGAAAAGAAAATTGCCTGCGATCCGAAATCCCTGAGCTCATACCTCAACGCTTCGTTGTGCTATTGGCAGTTGAAGGATTGGGAGAAAATTCGAAGTCTCCTTGACCGTGCACTGGCATTGAAGCCGGACTACCTGACGACACGTCTGTGGCTTGCGCGCTACTTTGTGCAGACCGATTCCCTGGAGAATGCGAATGAAGAGTACGACATTGTCATCCGCGAGGGGTCGGCGAATTTGGACAAATACAAGAAGGAGGTCGGTGAAGCGTACATGATGAAGGCGTCGTACGAATTCACCAAGCAACGGTATCAGGCCTCCATCGACAATCTGAGGAAGGCGCTCGGTGTGGGGTACGAGAACAGCGCGCTGCATCTTACCTGGGGACAGGCGGTTCTGCAGACCCTGGATCCGAAAGAATCGGCGGAAGAAGGCAAGGCGAAGAAGCAGGATGCGGTGAATCATTTCCGGAAGAGTATTGCCCTCGATCAGACGAATGCCGTGGCTCACCTCTGGCTGGCGCAGGGTTTGATTCTCCTGCGCGTCCCGGGTGAGGATCAATTGAACAAGCAGCTCCAGGAAGAGGCATGCAGCGAGTACAAGAAGACGTTGCGACTCCAGCCCAACAATGCAGACGCGAAAAAAGGGATGGATCTCTATGGCTGCAAATGAACGTCGGAGGGGGGAGGGGGAAGTGGCAGTAGGAGGTAAGCAGTAGGCAGTAAGGAGTAGGTAGGCAGTAACCAGAAAGATGGATCCATGAAAAGCCGCTCTCAAGCCGGGAGCGGCTTTTTTTTGTCGTTTAGGGAGGACGGCACAGAGGAGCCGATCCTGTTATTTCTTCAGGCATTGTCTGTTTCTAGCCCCTGATCCCCAGTCCCTGCTCCTACTTTCCGTCTTCTATCTCCGTTATTGTAAACATGACAAAAAAAGTCCACTTTCCTCTTGACAAAGATGACTCCGCTGGTTATACTTAACGAAAGAAACGAACAAAACGAACATTTCAAAGAATGTTCGTTCCCTCCCGAGTATTTGAGGACACCATGAAACACATCCCTGATTCGAAGCAGGCCAAATTCGAAGCGGTCATGGTCCCCCACATGGATGTTCTATACAGCTACGCCCTCTATCTTTCCGGCGACCACGATACGGCGAGTGACCTGCTGCAGGAGACCTATCTGAAGGCGTTCAGGTTCTTCGACAAGTTTGAGGACGGCACGAACGCCCGCGCCTGGCTCTACAGAATTATGCGCAACACCTTCATCAACGAATACCGGCGCGTGAAACGCCTGCCCGATCTTGTCGAATACGACGAACAGATTTCGGCGTACCAGATGCTTCCCCGAGAGGAGGAGGAGACTTCGCTGCGACGGCAGATCAACGGCGAGCTCTTCGATGACGAAATCGCAGGGGCCATTGCGTCGTTGCCCGAGAAATTCAAAAGCGTAATCGTCCTGCGGGACGTCGACGATCTTCCGTACGAAGAAATCGCCGATGCCCTGGAGATTCCGATCGGCACGGTGCGCTCCCGGCTCCACCGCGCTCGCGCAATCCTCTTTTCGAAACTCAAAAGCTACGCGGAATCGCGAGGCTATTCCGTCGCAGAGAACTTCGCAGATCAAGATCTCGCAATCGCTCATACGTGAGCGGCACAGTCCCTGTCCGACTAACGGCCGTGGGTGTCTGAGAAGCGCTCACGGCCGAT
>DATJPR010000228.1:0-18031 GCA_035506295.1 Bacteroidota bacterium
TCCTGGCAGAGCTCCACCCTGAGTGGAATCCAGCACAAATAAAAAGCGCCCTTGTTGGCGGTGCCAAGAACCTCGGGGCCGACACGTGGACTGAAGGATCCGGACGAGTTGATGTGCTTAGGTCTGCCCAGGGCAGAATAGTGGCAGTCCCGGCAAGTTTAAGCGCTGGCCTCGATGACCTGAGCCAGCAAACATGGACGCGATCGGACACAATTAAGGTCTACAACTTCTCTGACTCACTGGTGACGATTTCCGCTCGGAATACTTCTGCCTTGCCAAGTGGAATAAACCTGGAATTGTCAGACCCAAGTTTCATTGTCAATCCAGGAACGAGCAAGGAGCTCTATGCGACTTTTGTTGTAGATAATTCGGTTGCTCAAATCCCCGTGACGACGCCTCCGGCAATAGCGGGATCAATTGAAGTTCATTCCTCTAACGAGACTCTTGAATTACCGTGGGCGTTGGCAATAGGAGCGTATGTTGATTTGAACATAGGAGCGGCCATATCCGTTTCGGAGGTTTACCTAGTCGGGGATGCCGGCGAGTACATCGAGCTTCCCCCCTGGGCCTTTTCTGTTACTGATGGGAGATATGTTGATCGAGTGCTAGTGCCCCCTTCAGTCTACAGCGTCGTCGCAATGATGCACGATGGGTGGAAGAACTTCTTCATTGTTCACGATTCTGTTCTTGTTAAACCTTGGGCCTCAGTAGTCATGCAGGACAGTGAGGCTAAGTATCGAGTAGGAACCCTTCCAAGAGATGAGGATGGAATTCTACTTGATTCGTCCAACGTCTTAACATGGAACGCCAAGGTTTGTTCAAAGAAGACTGGTTATTCATTTGGCTTTCTCTACGACTCACGATCTCCAGTTGCTCAGACGGACGGAACCTCCTCTGTTTCGGCGTTGAATCAGAATTACACATTCGACTACTATTATCTAAGCGAAGTTAATAATCCAAGATTCTACTCTTATGCAGGTAGCGTGAGCCCGGTGCAGGAGGATCACGTGGTCACCTTGAAGTCCGGCGATCTCGCAAAGCACACCATTCAGTTTAGAATTCCTGATTCTGTTCAAGCCATAAAATTCATCCAGTTCATGAATTTCTCAAGTGCCCAAGATGCCTGGGGAAGCTATAACCCGAACGGCCCGATTCTCGCAGGAACGTCAACACAACAGTGGTACTCAACCGGTCAACCGGTTTCGAACTTCCCATTTGATGGAAACTTCTTCAACTTTCAGCTCGGTTTTACGGCTAGTGGGATGCCGTTTAGCCCTGACGCCGAGACTCAGCTGTTCCGACTTCCCAACCGATTCCTTGGAGACGACGGGATTGTGCGACAGACCGTCTCCTATTCTGATTCAGCGGTTATGGAGATCAAGCACCAAGGGATTGTCTACGGCCTAGGTCCTCATCACTACTTTGGCAGGACCGAAAATAGCCCGCTCCGCCTCAAAGTCAAGACCAACACACTGATCGGCCTGTCTACGAATATGTTCTTGAACCAGTTACTGGACCAGACATCACTCGAGAACCTCATGTACGTTCTCCGGGATGAACGGGGCACCCTGCTGAGTTCAGGAGCGGCCTCCACCCTCTCTTCTCAGGAACAATTTGGCAACACCATCTATTCCGATCAATTCTATGGCATACCCCTACCCACGAGTGGGAAGTACTCGTTCGAGCTCGTCGACACAAACTCAGTCGTGGCCACGCGGAAGGGGAAAGCCCGCGTTCTGCTGACGTCAGATACCCGACTCGCGGATCCAAATCCTCCATCGATGATCGCCTTCAGCATCCTTGCCGATACAATCTACACGGATACGATCGCACCAGGGAATGCTGCAACGATTGAGTTTCAGGTGACAGATGACGTTGCTTTGAGCCAGGTGTCGCTCTATTATCAACTTGAAAATGACACGCTGTGGCATTCCATTCCCGTTCAACTGGTTGGTAACATCTACTCCGGTAAAACGCCGAGCATCTCGTCTCCCATCTTCGTGAGCTTGCGCCTCGTCGCTACGGACGCGTCAGGCAACACTCTCGACTACCGGGCTGAACCGGCCTATCACCTCGGAGCATGGAGCAATCACATACCGTCTGTCTCGAAAGCTGTGTATCCCACCCAAAGCGATACCGTAGGCGTGTATGGATCGCTCCACAACTACACGTTTGTATGGGCGAGGTCTCACGACGCCGATAGCTGGGATACATTGACGTACACGATACACCTCCACGGACCCGTCTTTGATCTCTTCAAAGGGATTAACGTGTCCACAGGAGACACGTCCTTGATCTTGAGTGACGTCATGCGAAATCTGCAGCCTGACGCCACCTACTCCTGGTGGATTACCACGACCGATGGTCAAGTTACAGTCTCTTCAGACACCACGTGGTTCCGAACGTCCGACACGATTCTCGCAGGTGTCGGTCAGCCAGACGTCCCGAAGGAATATGCCCTCTACCAGAACTACCCGAACCCGTTCAACCCCAGCACAACGATCCGCTACGACGTGCCGAAGGAGTCGCATGTAGCGATAAGGGTGTACAACATCCTGGGACAGGAAGTGATGACGCTTGTCGACGACACCAAGCGGCCGGGGCGCTATGCGGTCATGCTAGATGGGGCAAGGCTTGCGAGCGGGATATATATCTATCGAGTAAGGGCCGGTGATTTCGTCGAGAGCAAAAAGCTCGCATTAATTCGGTAGGGCCAAAAGTGGTCAGAAGTAGTGAATCGAGAGTGATCGAAAAGCCCGGACCCGACGAATTAGAAAATGTAGGTCGACCAGACTGGTCGACCTACAATGATTGGTCTGTCTTGTAGGTCGGGCGGCCTGATCCAGCTCGCAAGCAAAGCTCCCAGCCAAAAAACCTGTAGGGACGTAGCATGCTACGTCCCTACACCCCTAGCTGCTCTTGCGCTTCTTCCCCTTCGCCTTCCCCTTGGTCAACGCCCCTGCGATCGTCGACATCAGCGTTTCGTAGTCGTCCTGGTTGTTGACAAAGTCCAGGTCGTCGGATTCCACGACGAGGAGCGGCCCCTTGTCGTACCGTTTGATCCAGGATTCGTAGTGCCGGTTGAGCTGCTCGAGGTATTCCCGCGGGATGGCCTGCTCGTACGAGCGGCCACGCAGGGCGATCTGTCGGAGCAGGGTGTCGATGCTTGCACGCAGATAGATGAGCAGATCGGGCGGACGAAGATACTCCGTCATCACTTCATAGAGGGCAATGTAGTTCCGGTAATCCCGCTCGTCCATCTTTCCGATCTCGTACAGGTTCCGCGCGAAGATCTCGGCGTCCTCGTAGATCACCCTGTCGAGGACAACGGCATCGCCGCCTTCGACGATCGCCTTGTGACTGCGGAAGCGGTTCGAAAGAAAATAGACCTGGAGATGGAAGGACCATCGCGACATGTCTCCGTAGAAGTCCCGGAGGTAGGGATTGTCTTCGACGGATTCGAAATACGGCGTCCACCCGAAATGCTCGGCGAGGAGTCGCGTGAGAGAGGATTTCCCGGAGCCGATGTTCCCGGCGATGCCGAGAAAGACTTTCGAGTGCGGGACGGCGATTTTGCGTTTCGGTCGGCGGGGTGTTGCGATTGTTCTTGGCATGGCAGAGAGGCGTAGTTGAGGATCGACAGTGGAATATACGCGCCGGAATATGGAGAAGCAACGAAAGGCACCTGCAGCCACAAAATAATAACGGCCCCGGAGAGCAGGGCCGTTTGGAGAGAAGGGACCGGTCAGTACGAATCCGGTCCGATGGAGACTTTCCCTTTAAAGACCCTGTAGACAAATACGGTATAGACGATCACGATCGGCACGCCGATGAGAGCGATGATCAGCATCACGGTCAGCGTGAGCTGCGAAGACGAATGCTGGAAAATATTCAGGCTGTAATCGTCGCTGATTGTCGAAGGCACAAGGCGCGGAAAGAGACTGAGGGCGCTGAGAGCGATCATCATCGCAATCATCGTGCTCGAGGAGAGGAACGCGATGAAGTACCGCTTGCTCTTGAGCCACACGGGGACCGTCAGGACCGACAGGAGCAGGAGGACGAACAAGACCCAGAAAATGGGATCGCCGAGGATCGTAAAGAACAGGAACGGCGAGACGAACGTCGAGACGAACGTCGCCCCCGCGTAGACCACGACGACCGCGATCCACATGACCACGGCAATGCTGGTCATCCGTGAGCGCAGATCGCCGTCCGATTTCATCGCGAGATAAATTGCCCCGTGCATGGTGAAGAGCACCACGCTGAGAAGGCCCACCAGGAGGGCGTAGGGATTAAGCAGGCTGAGAAACGTCCCCAGATAGCTTCCGTCGATGTCAATGGGGAGGCCCCGGAGGATGTTCCCGAACGCCACGCCGAACAACAACGCCGGGAGAATGCTTCCAAGAGCGAAGCACCAATCCCACAGGCTTCTCCATCGCGGCGAATCGATCTTGCCGCGGAATTCCATGGACACAGCCCGCGCGATGAGCGCAACAAGCAGGAGCATCAGTGCAAGGTAGAATCCGCTGAACACGGTGGCGTAGACCGGCGGAAATGCAGCGAAGAGGGCGCCACCGCCGGTGAGCAGCCACACTTCATTGCCGTCCCACACGGGACCTATCGCATTGAGGCTCGTCCTTCGGTCCTCTTCTTTCCGGTTGAACAGGTAGAGGACCCCCACGCCGAGATCGAATCCATCAAGGACTGCATACCCGATGATCAGCACGCCGATGAGGACAAACCAGGTGATCTGAAGGTATTCCATTATGCCGTCACCTCCTTTGCCTGATCGAAGTTGGAGGACAGGGATGACGCAGGATCGGGGCCGTGCTTGATCTTCTTGATGAGCAGGTACAGATAGAGCGAACCCAGGAACGCGTAGACGATGAAGAACAGAATGATGGAGAAAAGGATTTCTCCCGCGCTCACTGAAATCGATACACCCTCTTCGGTCCGGAGCATGCCATACACAATCCATGGCTGGCGCCCGACTTCCGCCGCCATCCAGCCGAGCTGGCAGGCGATGACGGGCAATGGGATCGACCAGAGGAAGACCTTCAGGAGTTTCGTGCTGGTCCAGAGCGTGCCTTTGCGGAGTTTCAGGGCGGCATAGGCCATTACGAGGATGAAGTACATCCCCAGCACGACCATGTTATGGAACGAGACAAACGTGAGCCAGAGCGGCGGCGTGTTGCTCAGGGGAAAATCGGTGATGCCCTTGATGGGAGCGTTGATGTCGCCGAATGCGAGCCAGCTGAGTATCCCGGGGACTTCGATACTCGCCTTCAGCTCGGGAGGAGGCGTGACGGGATAGGCGAAGAGCACCATGGGCGCGCTCTTCGTGGAGGAATAGAGCCCCTCGATCGCAGCGAATTTCTCGGGCTGCGTGTGGGCAACCTGGCGCGCATGCTCATGGCCGAACGGCATGACTTCCAGCACGGCGATCACAAGACCGCCGATGACGCCGATCGCCATGGACTTCTTCGCCAGCGGGATCTCGCGTCCTTTCAGGAGGAGATAGGCGGAGATGCCTGTCAGGAAAAACGCTCCGGTCGTCACTGCGGCGCCCATCGTGTGCAGGAAGCGCACGACGGTTGACGGGTTGAACACCGCATCGTAGAAGCTGATGAGCTCGGCACGGCCGTTTCGCATGACGAAGCCGGCGGGGGTCTGTTGCCAGGAATTCGCCACGAGGATCCAAAATGCGGAGATCGTCGCGCCCACGGCGACCATGAGGATCGAAAACCAGTGCGCGCCCTTGGAGATCCTCTCTCGGCCGAACAGGTACAAGCCGAGGAACGTGGACTCAAGGAAGAACGCAAACACTGCCTCGGCGGCGAGCGGAGCGCCGAAGACGTCGCCGACAAATTTCGAATACGCTGCCCAGTTCGTTCCGAACTGGAATTCCATGACAATGCCCGTCGCGACACCGACGGCAAAGGTCAGGGCGAGTATCTTCCCGAAGTATTTCCCGATGCGGACGTACGTCTCGTCGTGTTTTCGCCAGCCGAGTCCTTCGATCAGCACGAGGAACCACGCGAGACCGATGGTGATCGGCGGGAAGATGAAGTGAAACCCGACCGTCATGGCAAACTGCAGCCGGGCGAGGAGCACAGCATCCATGGGACATTCCTGTCTATTGTGGAGGTGGAGTAGAGGAACCAGGAACAGCTATGCTTCGGCAGCAACCCCCGCGAACGGTTCGGACTTCTGCCGTGAGAGTTCGGCGAACGTTCGGGAGGAAAGAAACTCTCGGAGCTTTCCCTGGGTCTCGTCCCAAACATCATGAACGGAACAGACCGTCACGCGAGGACAAAAGTCCGGGTCGACCAGACAGCGGTTCAGCGCCATGGGTCCCTCAATCTGCTCCACCACCTGGAGAAGGGTAATCTGCTCCGGCGGACGTGCGAGAGAAAGACCACCGTGCACTCCGCGATGAGACCGGATGAGACCGGCACGGCATAGTCGGGCGACAATTTTGCGGAGGAATTTTTCAGGGATCTGCCACTTCTTTGAGATGTCCGATATCTGTGCAATGGTTCCAGGCTCCAGACGAGAGAGATGGACCATGGTGCGAATTGCATACTCCCCTGTCATGGTGAGTTGCATAGTGGGCGATTTCGATTCTTAGTGGAACGGTGAATTGCAAAAGCGCAACTGCCTCGCGCCGATTCGGTTTCAAGTTATGTGCCATTAGGGAGAGAGGCGGTCATGTTTCACAGCATCAAAATTTGAGGCTTTCCGGCAATTTGGCGACCTAACGGGAGAGCGCATTCCCGAATCTGCCAATATGTCCCACACCACATCTCAGAATTAGGAAAGAAGGCCGCTACGCTCGATGCGAACGTGGCGATGCTCGCACAGAAATACTTTTTGACTTTCGGAGGCGATTTGCTCAACTTGAGCGACAATACACTTCAGACACGAACAAAGGTCGAAGTTGGACAAGTTTGTCATCCACGGCGGTAAACGCTTGCAGGGCTCGGTCCGCATCAGTGGCGCGAAGAACGCGACGCTGGCCTTGATGCCTGCGGCGCTCCTTGCGCCCGGGACATTTCGCCTGGGCAATACGCCGGCGCTGCGCGATGTGAACACGATGGCAAGCCTGCTCACGTCGATGGGCGCGCGCACCAGTGTTGACGGCCACGTGCTCACCCTGGACACGCGGGGCGTCGACAAGCAGGAAGCGCCGTACGAGCACGTGAAGAAGATGCGCGCGTCGATCTACGTCCTCGGGCCTCTCGTGGCGCGCTACGGACGGGCGAAGGTCTCGCTCCCCGGCGGCTGTGCGTGGGGACCGAGGCCCGTCGATCTTCACATGGAGGGAATCAAGAAACTCGGCGCAACTCTGGAGCTGCGCGAAGGATACATTTACGCCACCGCAAAGAGGCTGACGGGCGCGAAAATCAGTTTTGACATTTCCAGCGTGGGGGCGACGGCGAATATTCTCATGGCCGCCGTCCTCGCGAAGGGAAACACGGTTATCGAGAACGCTGCGATCGAACCGGAGATCACGGCGCTTGCGCAGTTTCTTGGCGCCATGGGCGCGCACATCGCCGGCGCAGGCACACGCCGGCTGGAGATCGAAGGCGTCGAGACGATGCATGCGGCCGACGTTGAGACCATTCCCGATCGGATCGAGGCCGGCACCTATCTCGTGGCTGGGGCGATCACCGGCGGCCGGATGACGATCGAGGCGGTGAACCCCGATCATCTAACCGCCTTGCTGTCAAAACTCCAGGACGCCGGGTGCGACGTCCGGGTGGAGGCATCAAGTGTGGATCTCGCCGCACCCGAGCATCTACGGGCGGTCGACGTCACCGCCGCCATCTACCCCGGTTTCCCGACGGATATGCAGGCACAGTGGACGGCCCTGATGGCCCGGGCATCCGGCACATCGCTCGTTACCGATTCCATTTACTTCGACCGCTTCAAGCATGTTCCGGAGCTCGTGCGCCTCGGCGCAGACATCGATGTCAATGAGAACGTCGCCGTGGTGCGCGGCGTCGGATCGCTGACGGGCGCGAAAGTCATGTCCACCGATCTTCGTGCGTCCGCATCCCTGATCCTCGCAGGACTTGTTGCGCAGGGAACAACGGAAGTGCTCCGGGTGTACCACATCGATCGGGGGTATGAAGCGATCGAGAAAAAACTCCAGGGCCTCGGGGCCGATATCGAACGAGTGGCGGGGGAAGAATTCTAGCCGTCATGTGCGCGCAATGGAATGATGGCCATGAGATCGCTTCGCAGGGTTGACACGTTCGTGGTTGCCGCGCTCTATCTTCTGGCGGCGTTGGTCTGCACCCGTGTGCCCCTGCTGCATGCGCTGGGGTACGAATCGTCGTTCGTGTTCGCTCTCCTCGCCTCGGCGTTCTCCGGTCTGATCGCGGTGAGTCGTGTCCGGCGCTTCCTCCACGAGCCTGCTCTTGATTCTGCCATTGTCGTTGCCGGCGTTCACCGCGCCCTGCGCTCGTCGTTCCTGACGAATCTGGTCCTTCTCTTCATTCCTCTCACCGTGCTTCTGGCCAATGCTCTGTTCGTCCGGAACTGCTCGCTGGTGGAAGGAGTCCTGTTCTTTCTCCTGCTCCCCGTCGTCAGCGCCGTGTTCTCAACGGCATTAGCGTTCTTCTGTACCATCCACTACAGGAGAGCCAGGACGGCATATTTCGTCATCATGGCGCTCACTTTCTGTTATGCGGCGGCGCTCGGATATTGGACTCCCGCCATCTTCTCATACAACTTCTTCTACGGTTATTTCCCGGGCTTCACCTACGATGAAGGAATGAGCGTGACCTCCACGCTGATCTCCTTCCGCCTGGTGACCATCGGTCTCTCGGCGGTGTTCCTGTGGCTCGGGAACCTGCTTCTTGTGGCAAGCGAGCCTTCAGCCGGAGTCAGGACCAAGGGACTTGCGCTCGTGCGCGCGCTGGTGCAACCGGGTCAACGGGGATTGACGATTCTCCTTGTTCTCCTTGGCGCCGGAGTGTACATCTTTCGCTGCGATCTCGGCTATGAATCGACGTCGGGATACATTCGGTCGTGGCTTGGCGGCGAACTGAAAACACGTCACTTCATCATCTACTATCAGAAGAATACTCTCAACGCGGAACAGCTGGCACATCTCGCCGACGAGCACGAGTTCTGCTACGCACAATTGCTCGAAGTGTTCTCCCTTCCACACTTCGATCGGATCGAATCGTACATCTACCCTTCGGCGGATGCAAAGCTGCGACTGATGGGCGCCGGGAACACAGACATTGCCAAGCCGTGGAGCAAGCAGGTGCATGTGACAGTGCAGTCCGTGTATGCGACGCTGAGACATGAACTGACGCACGTAATCGCCGGCAGGTTCGGGGCGCCGATCATCCATGCGAGTTTGCGCATGGGACTCACGGAAGGATTGCCGATGGCTCTCGAGGAAACGTACGGCGCAAGGACGGTGCATGAGTTTGCCGCCGCGATGGAGCGTCTCGGGATGGCCCCCGATATCGTGTCGTTGCTTTCGCCGGAGGGGTTCTTGACGCAGGCACCATCGGTGAGCTATGTGCTGGCGGGTTCCTTCAGCCGCTATCTCATCGATACCTATGGCATCCGTCCCTACCTGACAGTCTATGGAGGAGAAGACTGGCGATCGGTGTACGACCGGCCCGTCCAGGTGCTCGTGCAGGAATGGAAGAATTATCTTCGTACATTGGATGTTGACGCCACCGACCTTGCCGCAACAAAAGCCTTTTTCAGCCGCACCTCGATCTTTCAAAAAACCTGTCCGCGGGTCATCGGCGAACGGAACAGAATTGCGGGCAGAGCTCTTGCCAACCGTGACTATGCGGTTGCAGAGAGCCTGTACGCGATCTCCTATGAAGAAGGAGGAAGTTTCGAATCTCTCTCGGGCTACGCTACTGCAGCGTACCGTCGCGGCGCGTACCATACGGTGGATAGTGTCCTCACGCTTGCCGTGAACGGGCCGGGGGCATGGGACCGCAATCTTACCGTGGCATTGCTCCATGGTGATGCACTGTGGGGGATGGACAGCGTTGACAGGGCGCTGGAGTACTACCACGCATTGCGGGTCGTCGATTTGACGGATGGGCTTACGGAGGCCGCGGGCGTGCGGTTGCTGGCCCTCTCCGACAAGGATCGTGACGGTCTGAAACGATATCTTCTTGCTCCCGCGTCCGATTCAACGCGCCTGGGTATGCTCGATTCCCTGTGTGCTGCGGATCCCGATGACGCATTGCCGCGGTATTTGAGGGGGCGCGAATTGCTTCGCCGCGGGGAGTACGCCGGCGCCGCCCGGGAAATGGATTCAATCTCGCTCGCGGATGACGACCCGAAGCTGGAGGCGTTGCGTTTTACGACGATGGGGCTGGCATCCTACTTCACCGGCGGATACGAGAAAGCACGGGAGATGTTCTGGCAGTCGCTGAATTTCGACGACAGTGACGCCGCCGAAATCTCCGTCAATGACTGGATCGACAGATGCGAATGGAAGCAACAGCACGGGGCGCATCAGGAGTGAACCAGCCTGCGCGCTTCGACGCGGGCCGTCTTGACACCGCCGGGTGCGCAGGAAGATGACGGACTATCATCGCATACTGCTGACCCGACTGCGTTTCATTGGCGACATCGTCCTGACGACGCCGATCATCCGATCGGTCCGTGATGCCTTCCCCGAGTCGCACATCGCCTACCTCGGAGACCGCCATGCCGTGACGCTCCTGGAACACAATCCATGCGTCGACAGCATTCTGCCGTACGACTATTCGCGGCCTGCGGTGCTTGAGCAGCTTCGGGTCGGCAGGGACCTCCGCCGACGTGGGTTTGATCTGGTGATCGATATGTTCAACAATCCCCGGAGCGCCCTGCTGTGCCTTTCCACGAATGCGAAGACGCGCGTTGGACTGAACCGGCGCGGACGGGCGTGGGCGTACACCGTAACGGTGACGGACGACGGCATTCCCAAGTCGCCGATTCAATTCCACAGCCAGTTCCTCCGGGCACTGGGCATCCCCCTCGCGTCGACGAAAACAGAAATTGTGTTGCTTCCTGAAGAACGCGAAGGAGCCCTTGAGTTTCTTCCGGATGGTTCCGGCCCGTTGATCGGGATTCATCCGGGCGCAAGCTGGCCGGCGAAGAGATGGGATGCGGAGAGGTTCGGTGCACTCGCGGACCGTCTTGCCGATGCGGGGATGCGAGTCGTCGTGTTCGGCGCGCCGGGAGATCAGTTGACCGTTCAACAGGTCGTCGAATCGACGTCGAGCGTTCCACACGTGCTCCCCGCAGCGAACCTGCGCCATCTCGCGGCGATGATTTCGCACTGTGCATGCTTCGTCTGCAATGACGCGGGGCCAATGCACATCGCGGCGGCGCTGGATGTCCCGACGGTGGCAATCTTCGGGCCCGGCGAAGAAAACATCTGGTTTCCGTATGACCGCTCCCTGGGCCACACGGTATTGCGGAAAGACGTGCCCTGCCATCCGTGCCACAAGGACTTCTGTCCCAGGACAGGGGACGGCTACATGGAATGCATGAAACTTCTCCAGGTCGACGAAGTGGCACGCGCGGTGGAACAGGCGGTGGCACGGTGAAAGCGATCGCTACGACGCTAACTCATCGCGTGATGATGCCGGAGACGGGAGGTTCAGCTCCGCATCCTGCGCTGATTCTTCTTCACGGCCGCGGCGCCGACGAAGACGATCTGGTCGGCATCACACAGGATCTCGACGAGCGGCTCCTGGTGCTTTCGGCCCGAGCTCCTTTTCCGTTTCCCTACGGTGGGTTCACCTGGTATGACGCCGGCGCGGACGGGACTCCCGACCCGCTTCATTTTGCAGAAAGCTGCAATCGGCTTTCGGCGTTCATCGATGATGTGCTCCGGTCGTATCCGGTGGACGCGGACCGGTTGTTTCTTCTCGGGTTCAGCATGGGTGCGGTGATGTCGCTCGTCGCCGGACTGACGCGCCCGGAAAAGTTCCGCGGCGTTTCAGCAAACAGCGGCTATTTGCCGGAGCACGCTGGGGTACACTACCGTTGGGACGCGCTTGCATCACTCAACATCTTTCTCGCCCATGGAACGCAGGACCCGGTCGTGCCTGTTGAACTTGCACGGCGCGCGAAGGATCTTCTCACGGATACGTGTCCGCTGCTTCGCTACAGAGAATACCCCGTGGGACACGAGTTGAGCCAGCAGTCTGTCGCGGACATTGCCGCGTGGATGGGCCCGCTCTTGTGACACCCATCACCATGCGTGGCCTGCCGCACGCCGCGACATGATACACAGTATACCCTCACAACGAACGATCGATCGAAAGAGACTCCAGTCGTGTTCTTCGAAACGTGGCAATTCATTTTCTTCAACCTGTTGGTCCTCGGACTTCTCGCCCTGGATTTGTTTGTTTTTCACCGGAAACCGCATGAAGTCACGCTGAAGGAAGCGGGGCTCTTCTCGATCTTCTGGATCGCGCTCGGGCTTGCGTTCGCCGGCGTGGTCTTCCTTGTGAGAGGCTGGACCTCGGGGATTGAATTTCTTACAGGGTACCTTGTAGAAAAGTCACTCTCTGTTGACAACCTGTTTGTGTTTATCGTGATCTTTACCTACTTTGGAATACCACCGAAGTACCAACATAGAGTCCTGTTCTGGGGTGTCGTCGGCGCGCTCATAACCCGATCAATCTTCATCGGTGTCGGTGTCGCGCTGATCGCACACTTCCACTGGATTCTCGATGTCTTCGCTGTCCTCCTCCTCTACAGCGGAATCAAGCTCTTCTTCGAGCGGGGCGTCTCTGTCCACCCCGAACGCAATGCGGTCATACGCTTCACGCGTAAAGTCTATCCGTACATCACGGAGAGCGTCGACTCTCCGGCATTCTTCGTCAAGCGAGGGCGGGCGATCTTTCTGACGCCCCTCTTCTTGGTGCTGCTCACCATAGAAACGACCGACATCATGTTCGCCGTCGATTCCTTGCCTGCAGTCTTTGGCGTGACCCAGGACGCGTTCATTGTCTACTCGTCGAATGTGTTCGCGATTCTCGGTCTTCGCGCGTTATATTTCCTCCTCTCGGGAGCTATGCAGCGCAACGAGCACCTGAGCAGGAGCCTGGCCTTTGTGTTGATCTTCATCGGCATCAAGATGATCATCGCTCCGTGGTATCCCATCCCCACGGAGATCTCGCTCATCGTCGTTGCCGGGATGATCAGTGCGGCGTTTCTGCTGTCGTGGTTGCAGCGACAGGGCAACGGAAGGCTATATAACCGGCTGCTGGGCCGATTCCGGCTTCCACGCCAGCACCGCGCGCAAGACAAGAAGATCTGACTGACCGCGATTCTTTTCCCGCCAAGCACACTCTCAACATGCTGATGCCCGCCGGCGAACCGACGGGCATCACTGTTTTTGTGCCTTCGCATCTCGCGCACGGAGTCGTGCGTGTCGGAGCGCGATCGACTACTCGTACACGGTCGTCAATTGCGGCGGCTTCATTGCGGGAGGAGGAAGGGTCTCGCCCGGTTCCTGCGCGTCCCGCACGGCCATTGCCGTCAGGTTGACGATGTCGGCGACCTCGTTCCCCGGGATCAGCAGGTACACCGGCTTGCGCATTCCCAACAGTATCGGACCGACCGATTCCGCGCCGCCGATCTTGCCGAGAAGCTTGACGGCAATATTCGCCGACGTCAGATCGGGGCAGACGAGAAGGTTGGCGCCTCCGCGCAGTGAGCTGAACGGGTAGACCGATTCCACGATGGTTGGATCGACCGCAGTGTCCGCCATCATCTCCCCATCCACCATCAGGTCCGGCATCCGCAGCTTCACCATCTCAGCGGCGCGCGCGACCTTCTCACAGGAGGGGTGCCGCGTACTGCCGAAATTGCTGAACGACAACAGCGCGACCCTCGGCTCGATGTCGAAGCTGCGTACTTTCTCGGCCGCAAGGAGCGTGATGTCCGCGAGCTCTTCCGCGGTGGGATCGATATTGACGGTAGCATCGGTAATGAACCGCACCTCATGCTTGAAGACCAGCATATAAAGGCCGGCAACAACGGAGACCGAAGGCCGCGGTTTGATGATCTGGAGGGCCGGACGGATCGTGTGCGGGTAGTTCTGCGTGAGACCCGCCACAACACCGTCGGCGTCGCCGACGTGCACCATCATCATGCCGTAGTCAATCCGGTTCTTCATCGCCTGGTGCGCCTCGGCGAGAGTGATGCCTTTTCGCTTGCGCATCTCGTAATACTTGTTGGAGTACTCTTCATACTTGGCCGACGTGGCCGGGTACACGATCTCGGCGCCTTCAAGATTGAGTTCCAACAGACGGGACTTCTCCTGAATCACCTGGGGATCGCCGAGAAGAATCGGATGCGCTATCTCTTCATCGAGGATGATCTGCGTCGCGCGAAGGATCTTTTCCTCCACACCCTCCGGGAAGACGATGCGCTTTGGCGCGCGCTGCGCCTTGTGGATGGCAATGCGCATGATCTCCTTCGAGCGCCCGAACCGGCTTTCGAGCTGGTCGCGATATCGGTCGAGGTCCTCGATCGGCCGACGGGCGACACCGGTTTCCATTGCCGCCTTCGCAACAGCGGGCGCCTCCCACAGGAGGACGCGCGGATCGAGCGGTTTGGGGATGATGTAGTTCCTGCCGAAGCGAATGTGTTCCCCGCCGTACGCCTTGATGACGGAATCCGGCACATCTTCGCGGGTCAATGAGGCGAGCGCATGTGCGGCGGCGAGCTTCATATCGTCGTTGATCCCGGTGGCCAGGACATCGAGCGCGCCGCGGAAAATGAAGGGGAACCCGAGAACATTGTTCACCTGGTTCGGATAATCGGAGCGCCCGGTGGCCATGAGGACGTCCTTCCGGGCGTCGAGGGCATCTTCAAAGGAGATTTCGGGGTCCGGGTTGGCCATCGCGAAGATGATCGGGTTCTTCGCCATCGTCCGGACCATGTCCTTCGTCAGCACGCCCTTCACCGACACCCCGGCGAAGACATCGGCGTCTTTTATGGCGTCCGCAAGCGTCCGCGCCTTCGTGTCGACAGCGAAGTATTCCTTGTACGGGTTCATCCCTTTCTCACGGCCTTTGTAGACGACGCCGTTCGTATCGCATAAGATGAGATTCTCACGCTTGACGCCGAGCGTGATGTAGAACTTCGCGCAGGCAATCCCCGCGGCCCCCGCTCCGCTGAAGACCACCTTCACCTGATCGATCTTCTTGTCGACGACTTCCAGCGCATTCAGCAGGCCGGCACCCGAGATGATGGCAGTTCCGTGCTGATCGTCGTGGAAGACGGGAATGTTCATCGTCTTCTTCAGCTCTTCTTCGATGTAGAAGCACTCGGGCGCCTTGATGTCTTCAAGGTTGATTCCCCCGAACGTGGGCTCGAGGGCGCGGACGATGCGAATAATCTCATCGGGATCATGCGTGTTGAGTTCGATGTCGAAGACATCGATGTCGGCGAATCTCTTGAACAGGACGCCTTTCCCCTCCATCACCGGCTTCCCCGCGAGCGCCCCGATGTCACCGAGGCCCAGCACGGCCGTCCCGTTGCTGACAACCGCCACGAGGTTTCCCTTCGCGGTATATTTGTATGCGTCCCCCGGATTGGCGGCAATCTCGCGGCACGGCTCAGCAACGCCCGGGGTGTAGGCCAGGGCGAGGTCGCGCTGTGTGGCGCAAGGTTTCGTGGAAATGACTTCGATTTTTCCGCGGCGCCCTATGCTGTGATAGTCTAAAGCATCCTGTTTTCTGATCATAGCCATGGGTGGTTCCTCCTACGTTATGCGGCACCGTTCGGTGGTTGGTGGCTGGTCCGGTTCGGAGAGAGAGGCGGCATTGAGCACGCACGCTAGGTTGAAGAGGTCAGCTGGAAACTGCGGGAAGTTGAAGTACCGTCACCCAGGGACCGGTGCCTCCAATATACGTGACGTCCGGCGGACTTTCAAAGGCTGTGCCATGGAGGAAACCCGCTTCATGAGTGGAAAGTTCAGTTTAAGTTGCATAGGCCGTCATTCCTCTGTGGGGCAATCGGATGGTCGTCTGCGCTTCTCAAAACTGACAACGGATCACGACAAATTCGCAAATCCAGCAATCCTTGATTTTCTAACGCGCTTTGGTTAAACTAGTAAAACCTCCGCGTCCCATTAGAAGAGTCGACCCCGAGCCATGACGGCGCCCGCAGGGAATGAGACCTCCGCATCTCCTCTTTCACCGACACGAACCACCAAACGCTACAATCGCATCAAACTCGGACTCTCCATTCTCTCGTCGGTTCTTTCGCTCGCGTTTCTGATCGCCTTGATGGCCAGCGGCGCCTCCCGCGCTATTGCCGTGAAGGTGTGCCGTGTGACCGCATCTCCCTACCTCGGGCTGCTGTACTTCGCCGCGGTCATAGTCGTTGTGCAGAGCTTGCTCACCTTCCCGGTAAGCTTCATCTCCGGATTCATCGTTGAGCACCGTTATAACCTCTCCAATCAGTCGATCGGAAGGTGGGCATGGGAGAAATTGAAGGGCGCCCTGATCGGCGCTCCGATCGGCATAGTGATTCTCCTGGTCCTGTATTATTGCATGAGAGAATGGGGACGGCTCTGGTGGCTGCCCGTCGCCGCAATCCTTTCCTTTTTTTCTTTCGTCCTGGCGCGGCTGGCCCCGACGCTCATTCTCCCTCTCTTTTATAAGCTGACACCGCTCGAGGACGGGCCGCTCAAGAAGGCCATCTTCCTTCAATGCGCGCGGGCCGGGTTGCGGGTCAACGGCATCTTCCAGTTCAACCTGAGCAAGAACACCAAGAAAGCTAATGCCGCGTTCACAGGCATCGGTAAGGCGCGAAGGGTAATTCTCGGCGACACGCTCGTCAATGAATTCACACCAGAGGAAGTGGAGACGGTTTTTGCGCATGAACTGGGCCACTACAAGTTCAAGCATATCCATGTCGGTATGGCAGTAGGCATCGTATCGACATTCGTGGGGCTGTACATCACTTCGATATTGCACGCGTGGTCGCTGCCACGATTCGGGGTGTTTTCGATCCTCGACTATACAGGGCTCCCGTTGCTCGGACTGTGGCTCGCACTCTTTGGAATTGTCACTTCACCGCTGGGCAACATCCTTTCACGGTATCACGAACGGCAGGCGGATCGATTTGCCGTGACGGCGACAGGCAAACCTGCGGCGTTTGTCTCAGCGCTTCGGAAGCTTGCCTCCATGAACCTGGCAGATCCGGAACCGCATCCGCTGGTGGAATTCCTGTTTTACAGTCATCCATCGATCGGGAAACGGATTCGATTGGTGGAGTCGCAAGGCGTATGATACAGATGCTGCTCGGTCCCTTTCGTTTCATTGCAGGCGTTTTCATTTCGCTGACTTTCGCCGCGCTCGAAATTCTGGCTCTCCCGTTGAGCCACAAGACGGGGAGACTCTTCCATGCGCTCTCCCGGGGATGGGCGAAGACGATTCTTTTCACGTGCGGCGTGCATGTCCGCGTTCGCGGATTGGAAAACCTCAACGGGTCCGGGA
Source organism: Bacteroidota bacterium (assembly GCA_035506295.1). Lineage (GTDB taxonomy): Bacteria > Bacteroidota > Ignavibacteria > UBA10030 > UBA6906 > DATJPR01. The sequence continues at coordinate 17,508 of DATJPR010000228.1, forward strand.
ACTATGTCTATGTGTCGAATCATGCAAGCATGTTCGACATCCCGATTATCCTCGCATCGGTGCCGGATCAAATCAGGATTATCTATAAGAAGGAGCTCGAGATCATTCCGATTTTCGGGTGGGGCTTGAAGTGGGGAAGCTACATCGGGATTGACCGGGGCCGGGGGCCTGAGGCGATGCGGAGTTTGGAGGAAGCCATAGATAAGATTCGTCGCGGGGCTTCAGTGTTGCTCTATGCCGAAGGCACACGGACCCGCGACGGGAAACTGCAGCCGTTCAAACGGGGCGCATTCAACATTGCCGTGCGGGCTGGTATTCCGGTCGTGCCTCTCACGGTCAACGGTACCTTTTCCATTCTCCCGAAGGGGTCGATCAACATCAGGCCTCATCCCGTCGAGCTCGTGCTCGGGAAACCGATCCCGGTGACGGGGGAGGGTAAAGAGGAGGAGTTGCGGTTGATGGAGAAGGTGCATGCCGCGATGCAGGAGAGCTACATAGATCAAAGTCCTGAACTCACCTCCCGA
>DATJPR010000229.1:0-18980 GCA_035506295.1 Bacteroidota bacterium
CCGATACCACGGTGGAGACATTCCTCATTTCTCCGAACTTGATCGACTGGAACAATTCCCAGTCTGCTTTCGCCTGAGCTTCCCATTGAGAGACGGTCTTGATGACCTCTGCTGAATCCGTTCCGTAAAACATCAGATCACCGGACGTGGTGAACAGTTTGGTCAGCGCGGGGAGATCCTTTGCTTCATTCGCCTTCCAGAAGCCCGAAGCGAGGGATTCCACTGCTTTCTTCTGGACTGTAATATCTCCCGGAGACATCTTCGTCGGGCCACAGCCGACACAGAGCACGACGATCAGCACGAACGCTACGATGCGATACATGGAGACCTCCTGGAAAGTGGGAATTGGTAAGGGCCGCATCATCGAATTGTTGAGAATCACGGGTTGAGCGGATGCGGTTCGACGACCTTCCCGATGATCGGGAAACTTTCGTCCGTGACCCCGGATGGATGCCCCAACAGACCACACAGGCCGGTTGTCGAAGTGGCGTCTAAAACAGAGGAACGATGGCAGGCTCCATATCGGCACCCCCCTGGCTCATGAAGCCACCGGGCGCCAGACTGGCATTGGTGCAAACATAGGGTTCCGGTTTCCTAATGTCAACCTTCTGCAATACTTTTCGTGATCCGGAGAGGAAGTCGAGGGATGGACCTAAAGTACGAGGAAACTCCGGAAGAGCCAGAGAAGCAGAACGCCCGCTGCTGTCGTGGTCACCGTGACCGGAATGCCCGCTTTCAGGAAGTCGACAAATTTCAATGGTGCCTGCCTTTGCGCTCCCTGAGCCACAATCACGTTTGCCACGCTGCCGAATAGCGTGAGATTCCCGGCGAACGTGCTGGTGAGCGCAAGCAAGAGCCACACGAATTGAGGATCGTTCATTTGCCTTACCCAGTGCCCGACGATGAGCACGAAGGGCACGTTGGAGAACAGGTTGCTCCCGATGACAGAAGCGACGCTGATGTGCACGACGTTGCCAAGCCCTATCTCGGTCCCATAGCTGCGGATCGCCTGATCCAGCAGCTCGCGATTCTCTCTCACGAACCCCTCGACCACAACAAAGAGTCCGGAGAAGAACAGGAGCAACGACCAATCGACTGCGCTGAGAGATTCCCGCGGCGGTCTGTTCAACCATACGAGCAGAAGTATCGCGGCGGCAACCGCGGCGAAGTCCATCGAGAACCCGGCGAAGAACGCACCGATCAGACAGAGCAATGCACTCATGCTCTTGACGGCGGTGCGACGGTGCAAGACCGGTTTGCCATGGTCTTCCTGCGATTGAATCTCGACATGGGCCAGGGCCCGGCGGTACAGAAGCGAGAGGACGCACCAATCGATGACGAGACAAATCAATCCAATGGGAGCCATACGGAGCGCAAACGGCGCCCAGCCCCATCCCGACATATGTCCGATGATGATATTCTGGGGGTTGCCTGTGATCGTCATGACGCTCCCGATGTTCGCGCCTGTCGCGAGTCCGAGGAGAAACGGCGTGGCGGGGATACCGGCTTGCGAGGTAATCTCGAGCAACAACGGCGTTCCCAGAAGACACACCGTGTCGTTCAGCATGATGGCTGAGGCGACCCCGGAGGCGAGGACAACGAGGGCGAGGAGGACGTGAGGATTGCGACACCGGTGCAGGGCTTTGTTGGCGACATAGGTGGGAAGACCGCTCTGCTTCAGAACCGCCAGGATAACCATCAACCCGAACAGCACAGCGATCGTGCTGAGATCCAGCGCAGATACCGCCTCGGCACGCGTGAGGGCTCCCGTCATCACCATCAACACCGCACCCAGAAGCGCGGCAGTGGGACGATCAAGCTTCCTCGGGCTGTTTTCCCCGAGAGAGATGAGAGCATACGTCAGGATGAAGATGAGGGTAGCCGGATGCAACGTCGGATCTCCGTTGCCCGATGGCTCTTAAGACCATGGCAGAACAGGGGGTGAAGCGAGACACTGATACGCATTAACAAGAATGCGAAATCAGTGAAGGATCAAGATACGCCGATCGAAGTCTGCTGCGACTCTGCAAGAGTCAATTGCCGGGATTGGCCGGCCCACCTGAAGAAGTCCGGGCAGAACGAATGAAGCCCAAAGCGACTCCGAGCAGCGCACCGGCAGCGAATATCAGCAAGAACTGCACGGCACGAATGTTTTCAAATCCCGATGTTCGGGAGACGGTGATGATCGCGACGCAGCACATCACCACCAAAACTGAGACCCTCCTCCAATCTACTCTGTCCATGGTGAACCTGGATTGTGATGAACGTGTGGGAAGATTCTAGCCAATTCGCTTTCGATTGTCAAGTCGAAGTGAATGCAGCAGACGGTCGACAGCGCCCAGTGCATTCCTGGGGTCCATCAACTGTCTACTGTCGGCTGTCGACTGTCTACCGTCAACTCTCACTTGATCAACGACATCTTCCGAACAGCCGTGTAGCTCCCCGCCGTCAGGCGATAGAAATACACACCGCTCGACTCATCGCTGCCCTCAAACGTGAATGAGTATTTTCCCGCCGGGTAGCGACCATCAGCCAACACCGCCACCTCCCGCCCGAGGACGTCGTAGACGACAAGCCTTACCCTACTGTCCACTGTCCACTGTCCGCTGATTACTGTGTTCGGATTGAACGGATTCGGATAGTTCTGCTCCAGCCTGAATGCGAGCGGCGCGGAAGCGGCTGCGACACCTGAAGTGGAAGCTCCGGGAAGAAATGCAATCCCGGCGGGATACTCCACCGAATCCGCAGGCTGATCACCAAGGAGCGTGATTACACCGGAGCCGTTCAAATTTGCCCGCCTGATTTTTCCGTGCCCGAATCCGACCAGCTCTGTCCAGAACAGCAGGCTGTCTTTCGGGTCGATGGCCAGATACTGCGGAGAGAAGAGGCCGGAGACAAGTGTCGTTATGGACGAACCGTCCAAGTTCGCACTCTTGACCGCATGGCCGTTTGCTTCACACCAGTACATTCTTCCCCCGGCCACATCGAGAGCGATGCCCACGGGACCGTTGAGCCCGGTGACAACGTCTTGTTGATCCGCACCATCTACCGTCGATCGTCGGATCAACCCGGAATCGAAATCTGTCCAGTACATCATTCCATGAGCAGGATCGAGGGCGATCCCCCTCAGGTTCTCCGGCCCGCCCGCCGGATAGCCGACAAGCGAGTCTTCGCTGCTGCCATCGAGATTCGCCCTACGTATGACGCATCCCCGGTTGATCGACGTCGCTGTCCAATACACCTTCCCGCCGCCTGAATCGATCGCGATCCCCTGGAACGATGACTGGGTGCCGCCGTTCGGCAGGGTATCCGTTCGGGTAAAGGTCTGAGACGAGGTGTAGAGATGAGCCCCCGCATAAGCGCCCGAAGCCCAGAAGAGATGAGAGGATTTCGTATCGATCGCCATTCCATGCGGCAGGGAACCTGGAGTGAGCGCAGAAGACGTCACCTCCTTCCCATCCGTTGTCATCATCCGTATCTTCGGTTCAGGATAGTTGGCCTGAACCCAGTACAACTGTTGGCTTTGGACCGCCCCTGTGACCATCACGCCGAGGATTGCCAGCGTCGATAACCGTCCAGTTCGTCTCATGTCATCCATGCGGTTGGCTCCAGTTTCGTCTTGTTCCCTTGCCCGTTCTCAAGAGCTCGTGCAGACCCGCCAGCATCAATTTCTCGCCGGGTATACTCCCTGCAAGGCGATGATGTACTTGAGTCCCAGGAATGGTTGGAGATTGTTGTGGGGCGCCCCGCCTCCGGTCATGCCGACAGCAACTTCGGATCCGGGAGCGTTCGCCGAACCTGCATATGTCGGCACACCTGCGGCATTCCGTCCTGGCACATTCCCAAGCGGGCTGGCAGAGACCGCCTGACCGGTGTCCACCGTCATGGTGTGCGTGTGAGAAGGCATCTCACCAATCGTCAGAGTATGAGCGTATTCACCACCGCTCTGCCCTTCGATGTAGTCCGAGCGGCCCGGCCCCTGCCCAGCTCCGACAGGCACCCGATCTCGCAGGTCAGGCAGGGCGAATGTGGATTTGCCGTCTCCGCCGTACGTGGTCCCCAGAAGAGAAAACAACGCAGTGTTTTGAGAGATTGGCAGAAGCTGTCCATTGCAGTCAGCGAATCCCTTCGGAGAAAAATTGTAGGGAACGAGATAAATTTCTCCGAGAATCGCCTGGGCGTTCGCCGCAGAGCCGATACAGAAAATCATACTCCATCCGAGCGCGAGCGCCGAAAGTGAAACGTGTCCCTGCCTCTGGTTGAGCTTGTTCGAAATCAGGAAAAGATGATTGCTCAGTCGCATAAGACACTCCATGTTGAGAGTTACCGAGAATGCGCGCCTGCCGGGAGCTGATCAGTTCTGAGATGGATAGATCCCCTGCAATGCAATGATGTAGTGGATCACGATGTACGGCATTCTGTTCTCATGCGGTTGACCGCCGCCGGTTTGACTAACAGTGGCCGGACTCATGACGACGGAAGGCGTTTCGCCATAGCGCGCTGCACCGCTCGCATCCCGCGCAAACACCGCCGAGTCCGGACTTGCGGAGCTGCCGACGTTCGTGTTCACGACCAACTGGTGTGTGTGCGCCGGCATTTCATTGACAGTCAGCGTGTGCGCCTCCTCCCCTCCCAGCTGCCCAAGGGTGACAATGGACGACGCATCCATTGCCACTCTGCCGCGAAGGTCGGGCAGAGCGAAGTTTGTTCTCCCGTCACCCCCATAGGTCGTTCCCAGCAGAGAGAACAGCGCCTGGTTCTGGTTGATCGGCAACAGTTGTCCGTTGCACAGCGCGAACCCCTTCGGCGCAAAATCGAAAGCCACCGCGAAGATCTGTCCGAGATACGGTTGCGATGCATTCTGCGCCTGCGCTACGGTGCCCCACACCAGAAAGGCTGCAAGAAGGGCAGGCCGCATGCGGAGGGAATGCTGATGATGTACCACCCAGTTCTTTGATCGCATGGAAAATCCTTTCGTGCATTAACCTTGGAGTTGATCACTCGGCTCTTGTGCCGGGCAGTGTCAATTCTGGCTTGGATAGATCCCCACAATTGCGATGATGTACCGAATCGCGAGGTATGGCTTCACATTATTATGGGGCTGTCCCGCGCCCGAGTTCTGAAGCGCTGCGTTGGTCACAGCACGGACAGGATGGATGCCGTACGATGGAATACCATCGGGGGAGTTGGCGGGCAGATGCCCCGTCGGATCATCCGATGCGCCGGACAGAGAGTCCGCGTACAGTGCGTGACCGTGCGGAGGCAATTGTGCCTGCGTCAATGTCACCGTTTCTGCTCCGCCGGTCTGCCCGATCACATAATTCGAAAGTCCCGGACCCTGCCCGGCGCTGATGATGACCCTTCCACGGAGATCCGGAAGCGCAAAAGTTTGGACGCCGTCGCCGCCGTACGTCGTGCCGATCAGGTTGAACAGCGTGGGGTTTTCCGAGATGGAGAGAAGTTGCCCTTCGCAGAACATCCAGCCAACGGGTGCAAAATTGCCGGCGAACATCTCGATCTGCCCAACGAAGGGGGTTTGCGCCAGGGCGATTCCCCCCTGTGCCACGAGAGCTGCGCAGGCGAGAACCAGCCATGACCAACGCCTCCGAGTTCGCTTGTATCCCACACGAGCGTCGTGAATCGATTTCCTCATTGTCCCTCCATTCGCCTCAGGGTGCTGAATCTCACATGCTCAACAGCTTGTGACGAACACAACGCGGATCCTGTCCCCCGGGGTTCCGCAAAGCTCCTTGGGGGGGAGGATCGCCCGATGCCAATCACAATCTTCGTGAAATGTACGAGGAGAAATTCAGGGTGAGATTGACAGTGGAAGGAAGTGCGCACAGGCCCGTCCGGAGTGTTCCCGGACGGACCTGAAAGCGATGTGGAGACGCCGAAAGAAGATAACTCTGCTACTGCTTTTCGGAGAGGATTCTCACCTCGGGCATGCCGACAACGCCTGCGTGCTCCATCGTTTCCTTGAGCTTGGGACTCTTGATGAATGCATCGGCCGCGGCGGCGCTGGCAAACTCGCCGATCACGCTGACCATGTTCGGGTTGTTCACATCGGTGTAGACACCCCAGACCTTGAACCCAGCGCTCTTGCGGTTTGATTCGTCAGCATCGTAGCCCTTGCGCCAGGATGCGTACTCTTTCACTTCATGTCGTACAATAACCACGACCTTTCCCCCTTTGGACGGCATTTTCATCGCGTCTTGTGCCGACGCACCAACAGCAACAAAGATCATCAACGCTACCACCGCAAGAAGATACCTGGTCATGAGAACCTCCCGGATTGATGGTGTAGTACTGGATGGGTGGAGAAACCTCTCAGAGGTTAGGCCTTCGCTCACCCCGTTGGGCATATAACTGGCTGATCGAGGAAAGAGTTCCGGCGGGCAAATCGAAAGTAGAAATTGATGGACCGTCAACGGTAAATCGCCGATCGACCCAAGTAGGCAGTAGGGAGAAAGCAGCGGACAGTCGACAGTATTTTCCAGAGGTCAATCCACTGTCTACCGTCGACTGTCTACTTTCAACTTATTTGATGAGTATCATCTTTCGAGCAGCTGTGAAATTCCCGGAGGTAAGGCGATAGAAGTATACACCGCTGGATACGTGAGTTCCGTCGAAGGTGAAAATGAATTTCCCTGCTGGAAACCTGCCATCTGCTAACACTGCAACTTCTTGTCCAAGCACGTCATACACAACAAGACGTATCCCACTGTCTGCTGTCCACTGTCCGCTAATAACTGTTTTCGGATTGAACGGGTTGGGAAAATTCTGGTACAGGAGGATGTGCTCCGGCACTTCGTTCCCGGCGTCGGCGACGGTAGTCACCATTTCATTCAGCGGCCGGCGCCACACAACGCCGCCGCTGATCCCGACATAGAGATTCTCCGCGTAAAGTGCAAGGGTGTTACAGATCGCATCAGTCAGGCCGGCGTTCGCGGCCGTCCACGTCGTCCCGTTGTTCGTCGAGAGAAAAACGCCGGACCCATTCGTCCCTGCGAAGAGATTTGCGCCGAGAACAGCGAAGGACAGGACCGCAGGCGGAGGCAATCCGTCGTTCGCCGAGGTCCACAAGGCGCCGTCGTTTGTTGAGCAATAGACCCCGCCGGAGGTGGCTGCGAACAGGCGTGTTCCGGTCGTGGCGAGGGCGAGGATGTTCCTGCTTGTCAACCCGGAGTCACATGCGGTCCAGAGTGCGCCACCGTTGGTCGAGACGAAGATGCCGTCCGGGGTGCCGGCAAAGAGCGTGCTCCCCGATTGAACAAGGGCGGAGACAAATTTTCTCGTAATGCCGGTGTCGCTTTTCACCCAACTTGCGCCATTGTCCGTTGAGAGGAAGAGACCCCCCGATGTTCCGGCAACCACGTTACGGCCGAAGGCGGCAAGGGCAAGGATGTTCAAATTTGTCGGCCCAGCGGCGGTGGACACCCACGTCGCTCCCAGGTCCGGAGAACGGTAGACTCCCCCATACCCCGTCCCGGCAAACAGAAATGAGTCAGACAACGCGAGAGAATAGATGAAGGCATTTTTCAGCCCTGTGTTCCTCCGCATCCAACTGAAGCCTCCGTCAGTCGAGCGGCATACCCCCCCACCGTAGGTTCCATCATAGAGGCATCCTCCGGAGGCGATCATGTTCTTCGATTGCGCGCCATTCATCCCGGCATCAGTTTCCGACCAGCTCCCGCCTTGATCGGTCGATTGACAGAGACCTCCTCCAAATATCCCGGCAAACATTTTCGTGTCGCGCACAGCGAGCGTGTACACATAGAGGTTGGTGAGCCCGGCGTTCGTCTGCGTCCACTCTCCGCCATTGTTGGTCGAACGATAGATTCCTTTGGCGGTCTCCCCCGCAAAGATATCCAAACCTCCCAGCCCATCAGGACAGACCGCAAGGCACTTAACATAGGCGATGCCCGCACCACTGCTGATCCCTTTCCAGTTTGCCCCTCCATCTGTTGATTGGAACACGCCCTGACCACTTGTGCCGGCGAAGATTGAAGATCCGCTGAAGGCGAAGTTGTTGATCCCGATGTCCGGAAGACCGGCTCCTGTCGCTGACCAGGTCGCCCCATTGTTGGTCGAAATGAATGCGCCGGCGTCGGTCCCGGCAAAGATCGTCGTGCCTGAGATGCCAAGGGCGCCAACATTGCTGCTTGGCAAGCCCGTAACCGAGGGAGACCAGCTTCCTCCCCAGTCGGTTGAGACGAAAATCCCGTCACCCCACGTCCCCACGAAAATGTTCGGGCCTGAAATCGCGAGACAGTCGGTGTAATCACCTGACTGCCCGACGGTGTCCTTCTTCCATGTCGCGCCGTTGTCGGTAGAGTGGAAGACGCCACCTCCGTTTGTCGCCGCGAACACCTTTGATCCGGAGGCAGCGACTGCCAAGACGTCCAGGCATGCCATTCCGGAATTTGCGGGACTCCATGATCCCCCATCATTGGTGGAAACGAATATGCCGCATTCCTCCGTGGCCGCGAAGAGAAATGGACCGTTCACGGCGATGCTGTTCACCGTCGCCCCGAAGGGTCCGTTCGTGGGCGCCCACTGGGAATGTGCTCCCTGACTGATGAGAGAAACGAAAATGACACAACTCAAGACATGGATTCTCATGGTGTCCTCCTTTGCGAGGAGCGGAAGGTCAGGAGGCCGGTTCTTCGAGAAACCGGCATGCGGAAAAACTTCAGGTGCAATTCCAGAAGGCGGGAAGGCTTGCGCCACTCTGCGGTCAAGGCGGGGTCTACAACGAAAGGACTGAACCAGACTCCCAAGCAATTCTCCCCTGGCCGGTCAAGCCATCGGGCGCCCGTGTGTCTGCGATGACAACTTAGTACTCCCCTCAAGCAAAGTCAAACTGCCCGCATCAATGTGCACGCGTGCACGATTGCATGTCTACTTCTGCGGATTGTAGCTTGAACTTCCCGCGTCCTTCCGCTATCTTCGGCCTATCGGCCTTCTTGCCGCGCATATCCGTTAGTGAAGGTCCTTGCACATCAAGGCGAAATATCTGCGCAGGATCCCATGAAAAGACTCCGTCGTACAATTTTGGTCGTCGTAGTTCTTGTGCTCGCGTATGCAGGGGCAATCCTCGGGTTCAGAGAGCCGGAGAGTAACCTGGTTCTCAACCGGGACTCCCTGCGCACCGATGCACTTCATTTTGGCAAGGACTTCCTCTGGGGTGCATCGACATCCGCGTATCAGGTCGAAGGCAATTGCCCCAACTGCAACTGGGCCGTCTTCGAGACGACGCCGGATGCTTTTGGTCGACCCCGCATTGCGCACGGGGAAAAGTGCGGAGTGGCGGCGGATCACTGGAACAGGTACAAAGAAGACATTCAGCTCCTGAAAGAGCTCCATCTCAACGCCTTTCGATTCTCCGTGGAATGGAGCAAAGTGGAGCCCGAGGAAGGCGTCTTTTCGGATTCCGCGCTCAACCATTACGAAGCCGTCGTGGATGAACTCCGCGCGAATGGGATCGAGCCTTTCATCACCCTCCATCATTTCACCGACCCGCTCTGGTTTACCCGGCGAGGAGGATTCGAACAGGATGACGCTCCAGCGCTCCTTGCCCATTACGCCGCGAAGGTGGCTCAACGACTCGGATCGAAGGTCCGCTTCTGGTCGACGATCAACGAGCCGAATGTCTACGCGATCGAAGGGTACTACCGCGGGACCTTCCCTCCCGGAGTGCGGGATCCACCCCGGGCCGCCCACGTTTTTCAGAACCTGCTTCGAGCCCATACGGCCTGCTATCAGGCGATCAAAAGCGTCAGGCCCGATGCGCAGATCGGACTCCTCGAGAACATCTTTGTGTTCGATCCTCCCCAGCCCTGGAACCTTTCCGACGTCGTGCTCGCCCATCTTCTGAACGCCGCCCTCTCGACCTCGGTGATCGACTACCTGACGACGGGCGTCTTCGACTACTCGCTCCCGGGCATTGCGAGCATGCATTTTGACAGCGGCGTGCCCGGCGCGTTCGATTTCATCGGCCTCAACTATTACTCTCGCCTCCGGTATCATCTGGCACCATTTTCGGAAGAGAAGATCGTCGACGCGCGGATGTTGCCACGTGAGCAGCTTACTGACAAAGGGTGGGAAATCTATCCCGAGGGACTCTACCGCGCGCTCCGCATGATTTCCTCGCGGACCTCCAAACCGATCTACATCACGGAAAACGGGATCGCCGACGACAGCGACTTGAGGCGGGCAAGCTTCATCGAGGACCATATCCTCGTCGCGAATCGGGCGATCCGCGACGGGATGAATGTGAAAGGGTATTTCTACTGGTCTCTCATGGACAACTTCGAGTGGGTCGACGGATTTGGCGTACGATTCGGGCTGTATGCGGTTGACTACGCGACACAGGCGCGCACACTGCGGAAAGGAAGTCTACGTTACAGAGAAATCGTTGACCGCTGGGAAAAGTCCCATCTTCCCGCCACGTTGCCGGTAGCAACGGGTCGACGGTGAAACGGCCGTCCCAAAGGACAGGTGCCTATCGCTCCAAGCCGAAGACGACCAACAATCTGAAGCTCACCGGCTCCTGCACTGCCCAGACATTCCCTTGCGTGAGGTCGACGAGGGTCGTGCCCGACTCCGCGAGCTCGGTCGTTTTGGTCAGGAGATACGCGAGAGGGAAATTCATGGACGCGAGGATTTGCGCCGGACCGAAACCGTAGGAAATCCCGATCGATCCGGTCATCCAGGTTTCGTTCTTGTAGTCGTGGCGCGTAGAGGATGGATTGAAAACGTATCCGCTGCTTCCCCCCGTGATCGTGGAGCTCCCGTAGTCCTTTCTAATAAAACTGAATTTGCGCAGCAGCAGGAGTGAAGCCAAGGCGGAAAATCGCCCGCTGATATTGATGGCGCTCGACGCTTCGATGCCGAATGAAAGAGCCGTATTTCTTCCCCTTGAGTATGTCTCCCAGGATGGACTGAAGCCGTCCGTATACGGAGAGGAATCCATGATGACGCCGTACTGTGTCGCCCCTGCCACGCCGTTCCAACGAGGAGAGGTGTTCTCCATCCCCACCGTCGAGAGCTCGCAGAGCAGTCCGAAGTCAAAGTAGCTCTTCCCAAAGCGATAGTTCACCCAGGGATTAATCTCCAGGGTGTACTCATTCTCCGCATCGTTGCTCAGCGGTTCGGTATCGACGCTCTGCTCGCTGCTCACGATGCTGTTGTCACGATCGGCGTACTGAAGGAAGAACAATAGTCCAGCCTCGGCATCCCCGAATTTCCAGAGCCGGATCTTGGAGTACGCGCGGATCAGATCGTTGGCAATGGCGTCCTGGTATCGGCTGTCCGTGAAGTAGAACCCGTCGAAATTGGATTCGGGGATCGAATCCGGAAGAGTGCTCTGCCAGTAGTAATGTTGCCCGCGCTCACTCAGTCGTCGAAAGCGAATCGCACTCTTGGTGTCGCCCTGTTCGTAGCTGAGCTGCAGATCAAGCTGTCCGCCTCTATAGAGCGTGTAGTCGTTCAGGAACCACGCGTCGAAATTCTGCTCCGTCATGTGAAAGATGTGCGCGCAGGGTGATGTCGTCCATCCCCACGTCAGGTGGTTGGAGGTGACGGGCGCTCCATTTCTGACAAAGCTGATCTGTGATTCCGGCGGAGAGGACTTGATCGTCTGATACTGCACTCGGAGGCCGAAGGGGTTGCCGAAGAGATAGTTTGCGTAGACCATTTGGAGATCGTAATACCTTCGGGCGGCATTCGTCTGCGCGCTGACGGGGATCAGCTCGAGCGTGTTGTTATTCCTGACAACCCCATCCACCTGCAATTCCAAGTCGACGCGATTTGTCCCGAGCTCTGCATAGACTTTTCCCCAATCGCCGTAGTTCCATATCGCACCTGCACTGTACCTGTTGTTGTAGGCGTATCCCGACGAATGCATGTAGGATCGGACAGCGCTCGGATTTCCTGCATATCCGTCGGGGACGGGAAAATCGAAGTTGCTGTAGTTGCTGATGTAGGTGTCGTTTGGGCGGTCGGTGATGTTGGTGACGTTGCCCTGCCACGGAAGTGTCTGAGGATACACATAAAAGAACACCGCTTTGCTCGGCCATCGGAGGATGTCGTGGGGAAAACCCAGGAAGGTGTAAAAGGGATTGCTGCCGATGGTGAAGTACGGATTAGCCAGCGCGGACGACGCAAAAACCAGCAGGAAAGGAACTGTCAGTCGCTTCATGGAAGACTCCTGCAAGGTGGAATGCTGACACAGATTCCTTCAGGCACAAGGAAAACACCAGTCTTCTCCCTCTCCTATTCTCAATAAGGCATGTTTTTGCGAATATGATAATAAAGTCGAATTCCATTGTCAAGTAAATTCTTCGGCGCGCTCCCTTTCGAGCGTGGGAATTCCCAAATCGACCATGATCTGGCATTCGATCCCGGTCCGCTTCGTATATTGCGATGAGTCCATAGCGAGCAGGGGAGGCCTCTCTTCACATCTTCCAAGGGAACAGGAGGCAGCCATGACCGGTGGAATAATGTTGCGTCGCTCGTGTGTCTTTGTGTTTCTCTCCTTTCTTCCGCTCCAACCTTTGACACTTCACAGCCAGCCGCCCATCACCCGCTGTCTATGGAAGTATTTCACGGGGCCGGCGCAGGTTCAATCTCCAGCAGTCGGTCCGGACGGGACTATCTACATTGGCAGTGGTCGATACAATGAAACCCTGCCGTCCGACGGTCTCTTCGCGGTCAAGCCCGGCGGCACCCAGCAGTGGACGCTCACGCTGGGGATGACGGTCCATTCGAGTGTGGCGCTCGATCAGGAAGGCAATCTGTACTTCATCGCCGGGGACGCGAACAAGCCCGACTCAATGGGTGCCGCACTGTATTCCCTTGATGCGTCAGGAAATCTCCGGTGGAAACTCGACAGCATCGGATGGATGGCCCCCATTCCCAACACCGGCTTCACGCCGGCTATTGCCACGGACGGAACCATCTATGTTTGTGGGCGCTTTAGTCTGTTCGCGGTGCGTCGCGACGGAACAGTCAGATGGAAGCACGACTTCCCTCTATTTGATAACATCTTCGGCTCAGGCGAACGGCACACTGCAGGCAATCACCGAAGCGCTCCGACCATAGCAAGCGACGGGACGGTCTACGTGAACACGATGCGCGGAGGGCACGAAGGTGGAGAGCAGGTGGAAGGCGGCGTATATGCCTTTGATTCACTTGGCAACGTGAAATGGCGCACGTACGACATGGGCGGTACCGCAGCGCCTGTCATCGGCGGGGATGGGACCATCTATTCGGCAATCGGGGGGTACGGTGTCGTCACGGATACCAGCAATGCTCCGAGACTCCTCGCGATTCGTCCAGATGGCACGCGAAAGTGGGCTGTCGAGACGCAGCTGTGGTGCGAAGCCTCTCCCTCCATCGGAGCCGATGGGACGCTGTACATTGGCACGACACATCACCCGCTCGATGTACCGGGCTGGTTTCATGCGATATCACCTGAGGGGCAAATCAAGTGGACGTACGACACCGCACCCGATGTGAAAAATGATTCCGCCTCACAGGTGAATCCACCCGACATCTACGATTCCCCGGTCATCGATGCGAACGGGCTTATTTATTTCGGAAACGAAGCCGGCCGTTTCTACGCCATGAATCCCGATGGCACGGTGGCCTGGCTTGATCTGGTCACGTCCCAGAAATATGGTTCGCCCGCAATCGCCAACGACGGCACGATCTATATACCGTCGGACACCAAGGTTGATTTCGACCACTACGCCTTGATCGCACTGCAGGGCGGCGGGGGCGGTCTGGCCGATTCGCCCTGGCCGAAGTTCAGACAGAACAACGCGAACACAGGACAGGCGCCGGTTTCGGCTCCGACCGCAGTTGTCAGACGCACCGCGCCATTACATGGCATCGAGCTATTCCCGAATTACCCAGATCCGTTCAACCCAACAACACATATCCGATTTCAGATATCTGATTTCAGATATCTGAAATTAGGGGTCTATGATCTTCTCGGAAGAGCCGTGGCCATGCTGGTCAACAGCGTCGAGGGTCCGGGGACGTACACCGTCGAATTCGACGGATCGCACCTGGCGAGCGGGATGTATCTTTGCAGATTGAGCGCTGGAGATTTCACCCAGGTCCGCAAACTGTGTCTCCTTCGGTGACCGGGGTGCAACGATGTCGGTCATCCGTCGGCACGGACGGTACGCAACTTCGAGTACAGCTGTTTCCCGTTTGCCGCCAGCAGTCCGAGGAGCACGAGTGTCGTGCCAGCGGCGGTCTGTGGTCCGAGCGATTCTCCAAGAATGGCCGCCCCGAGTATCACGGCAATGATGGGGTTGATGAACGAGGAGAGCGAGAGGTACACCGCTTCGATCCTCTTCAAGAGCCAGTAGTATGTCACGAAGGCAAGGACCGATCCGACTGCGGCAAGATATAGAACAGACCCGATTGCAGCTCCATCAAGCTGCACTGGCTTTCCTCTGTCCAGGGTAAGACCGAGGACGAGCAGGAGGAGCGTTGCCATCGACATGCCGACCCAATTCATCGCGAAGGGATCGATCGCCTGCCCGTGCTTCTTGACCTGGATGAGCGCGAACGCCTGAAGAATGGTGCTCAACAATACTGCTCCCATTCCCGCGACGGCCGACGAATCGGCAACCCGAAGATCAGCAGAAAAAATCACCAGGAGGCCTGCAATGCCGAGGACGATGCCGGCAATCTTGAATGACGTCAAGCGCTCGCGTTCGAGAAGGAAATGTGAAAAAAGTGCGACGCAGAACGGATAGGCGGCAAAGAGGACGCTGGAGAGTCCGCTCGAGATAAACTGCTCGCCCCAGTACACCAGAGCATAGCAGATACCGAATGAAAGTGTGCCGAGCACGACGTACACCTTCTTTGCATCGCGCGTCAGCGGCACCTTTGCCCGCCGCACCCGGACGAGGACGAAGAGGATCATCGAGGCAATCGCGAAGCGGATCGCCGCCCCGAGAAACGGCGGCATGCTGCCCAACCCGATCTTGATCGCGAGCCAGGTGGAGCCCCACACGAAGCAGACAATCGCAAATCCTATCCAGATCCGAAACCGTTCCGAATTCATGGTGATGAATATACGAATTCTGCCTTTCCCGTTGAAGCGAGCTGGAACCGAAGCACCGGACAAATTGGCGATCCTCCCATGGTGCGTTGAAGACACAAATCCCACACCGTGAATGATGTGGGATTCGGTTTCTCTATCGTGTTAGGCGCGATTCATTTCAAAAGCAAAAGACGTTTCGTCTGCGTGAAGAACCGCCCCGAGCTTGTCGAAGGGTCCCCCGCCTGCAACCTGTAGAAATATACGCCGCTCGCAAGATTCGAACCTTCAAACTCGACCTCGTAGATCCCCGCATCTCTTTTCTCGTTCAGCAGTACGGACACCTGGCGACCAAGCATGTCAAACACTGTCAGGCTTACCTGTAAAGCTTTCGGTAACTCGAATTTGATAGTCGTAGTCGGGTTAAAGGGGTTGGGATAGTTTTGAGCCAGGCCAAACTGAAGAGGCGATCCTTCTCCGGGGGAGCGGACGCCGGAAACGGTTCGTGTGAACACCCACGCCGCCCCCTTCAGAGTGTCGTCGGCAAACCCTCCCACGAGGGCTGTTTTCCCGTCTGAAGAAAGGGATACCGAAACCCCCAGCTCTGGATTTCCTGTGGAGCCACTGGCCACGAGTTTGCTTCCCAGTTGGCTCCACACTCCTCCGCTGCGCGTATACACCCATGCTGCACCGGCGAAGTTGTCGTCCGGATATCCGCCGACGATAGCGGAGTTTCCGTTTGATGAAAGAGAAACCGAATAACCCTGAAATGCCCCCAGCACACCGTTTACCGCGCCTGAGCCAATGAGTTTAGCCCCCTGCTGACTCCAGATACCGTTGACTTGCGTGAACACCCAGACTGCACCTTTAAGACTGTCGTCCGCATACCCTCCGAGCATGGCGGTATTTCCGTCCCCCGATAGCGCCACTGAATTCCCTTGCCTGGAACTCCCCATGGTGCCAGTTCCGACGAGCTTTCTGCCCTGTTGAGCCCAAACTCTTCCGGTTCGTGTGAAGACCCATGCGGCGCCGACGTAGCCACTGTCGGCATATCCGCCGACTAGGGCCGTGTTCCCGTCCGATGAAAGAGAGACAGAGACACCTTGTAACGCCCGGCCCACCGCGCCGGAGCCCACAAGTTTCCCCCCCTGCTGATTCCACACGCTGCCTGTTCGCGTGAAAACCCATGCAGCGCCGGTCAGGCTGTCATCGAACATCCCTCCAACGATTGCTGTATTCCCGTCCGCCGAGAGGGAAACGGCCCCCCCCTGCCCCTGGTGTCCCACTCCACCATCGCCGACAAGTTTTCCACCTTGTTGGGTCCATACGCCGCCTATGCGGGTGAACACCCACGCAGCGCCGGCCTGACCGCTATCGAGCACTCCACCAACGACTACCGTATTCCCGTCTGCGGAAACGGCCACGGCGGTGCCTTGCCTTGCATTGCCAGCCGCTCCGGTGCCGACGAGTTTGGTCCCCTGCTGACTCCAGAAACTGCTAGTGCGTGTGAAAACCCACGCAGCCCCGGCCTCGTTGCTGTCAGCGAATCCACCCACAATGGCAGTGTTCCCATCCCCCGATATGGAGACGGAAGAACCCTGGAATGAACCGCTGGTTCCGTTCGCTGCACCGGCGCCGACAAGTTTTCCTCCCTGCTGAGTGAATTGCGCGCGTGCCTCACCCGCAATGAATATTAGAATGATCACGAGAAGAGATTTCAACAGGCCCATTTGGTCAATCTCGTTAATCCTATGAAAATATTCTCTCATCCGGAGATGCTCATGAAGGCGTAGAACGATATCGCATAAACGCTTCGCTGGCAATCTCTGTTCCCCCGTACTCCGCCCATAAATAACTGAAGCCGGAATTGCTTCCGGCTTCTGCTTTCACCAGTTATGCAATCACAGGCGTCACGTTTCTTCCGCGGCATTCAGTTCAAAGAAGCCTAGAGGACCTCCCAGCTAAGTGGGTCGTCGGGGTGGTCACTGACGTGGAATCAAGGCAAGGGCCCAGGGGGGTGGCTCAATGGTTGACGAGGCCATCGTGTATGATAGCTGCTGAGCAAATCTACTCCGGGCCAAAGGCAATGGCAAGAAAGGAAGCAGGCAAACAACGCGGAGATGCTCAGAGGTTTCGGAGGAAGATGAGAGGGGAACAACGGCGGCGGAAAAAGTACTGGCGGGAGAGTCTCTAGATTCGAACATTAGTAAACCCTCGTCAATATTGAGCGTTCCTAGTTTCGAACACTTGTGCACCACGCCTTTTTGTGCACCAACTCGCGATTTGATCTACACTCTATAGACCGTGTGTATTTTCGGGTTTCGCCTATCTGAAACCACCTACTTCAACAAAAGAAGTCGTTTCGTTGCCACGAAGTCTCCTGCTCCGCTTTTGGAGTCTCGCCCGATAGCGGTTCCGCTTCTCTGAATACCGCTCATAGGCGGAATCCCGGAATGCGGGAAGTCCAGAGGGCGGACCTGTAGTCCGTAATCCCGACAAAGAACGTCGGCCTGCCTGCCGGACAGGCAGGGATTAGCGTCTATAGGGCCATTTGTCCCCTTTGGGGTTTTTGGTTCTTTTTGTTCTTCTTCAGTGTAATCTTCTTTTCCAGTTCCGAGTGAAGGTGCATCGCGAGGCGGGTGTATTCGAGCACGACTCGTTCTCCGATCCCGAGGATCCGCGCGATCTCCCGGGACTCCATGCCTCGCAATCCCGTTGATTGTTGGGGTCGAAATGTGTAAATTGAGTCCGCTTTGGATGATTGCCCCGTCGTCTAATGGCAAGACGGCAGACTCTGGATCTGCTTATCGAGGTTCGAATCCTTGCGGGGCAGCCCTACATTTTAGAGTTTGGAATTTAGATTTTAGATTGGCTGAGGGACTTGGCAGGCAACACGCAACCCTCGGGCAAATGATTCTCGATGGCGCTAGTGCCGATCGGTCTATCAAATCTTAACTCTAAAATCCAAAATCTAAACTCTAAATTGTCAACGGCCTTATCGTCTAACGGTTAGGACGGAGCCCTCTCAAGGCTCAAATACGGGTTCGATTCCCGTTAAGGCTACTTCCATTCCGACCGAACTTAGCGAGACGCCGAAGGCGGCGAAGCTAAGTTCGTCGTCGGAATGAGAATCCCGCGACCGGAGCGAGCGGGATAGCTTGGCAACCCACTCTTTTCCTCTCCACTCTGTCTTTCACCAGACTCCCACTTCCGCGGTAAAGGTTCTCCGCCTTCGTCAGAAAGCGACTCCGGCGGACTTCGTCCGACTCCGCTGAAAAACACTCCGTCGGACTTCGGATTCCCGTTAAGGCTACTTCCATTCCGACCGAACTTAGCGAGACGCCGAAGGCGGCGAAGCTAAGTTCGTCGTCGGAATGAGAATCCCGCGAGCGCAGCGAGCGGGATAGCCTGGCAACCCCCTTTTTTCCTCTCCACTCTGTCTCTCACCAGACTCCCACTTCCGCGGTAAAGGTTCTCCGCCTTCGTCAGAAAGCGACTCCGGCGGACTTCGTCCGACTCCGCTGAAAAACACTCCGTCGGACTTCGGATTCCCGTTAAGGCTAATGCCAAAACGACAAGAGTTAGCGAGTCCGATAGGACGAAGCTAACTCTTCGTCGTTTTGAGCATCCCGCAACGCTTTTTGTTGCGGGATCTCCGCAGCGAATTCCTCATAACCAAAACGACAAGAGTTAGCGTGTCCGGTAGGACGAAGCTAACTCTTCGTCAGTTTGAGAATCCCGCGAGCGGAGCGAGCGGGATGCCAGGAATCGACTAAGAATAGGAAGTGAGAAGTAGGAAGTAGGAAGAAAAAGGGCGGCTATTACCGTCCCCGCCGCGACCTCGCTAGTCCATCGCCACAACCTTCGCCCCCACCGCTGTCGCCTTTCTCTTCCGGTAGAAGATAATCGGCAG
>DATJPR010000230.1:0-16752 GCA_035506295.1 Bacteroidota bacterium
GATGGTCATTACGTACACGTCGTCCGGCTGGACAATGGTGCTCTATGACACCGCCGCAACGCAGGACGCATGGGCCGGGATCCTCGTTCGCGCGAATATCGCCGACTCGACGCAACTGATCGCCGACGGGTTCATGAGCGTGTCCGCGGGCGACACGATCACGATGACCGGGCTCGTCAGCGAATTCCCGACGCAGCGCGGGTTCAGCCTGACACAGTTCCAGCCCATTGCTGGCCATCCGATTGATGTCAGCGCAACCACGGGGCCGGTCCCCAAGATCGTCGTGGCACACGTCGGTGACTTCTACAAGGGGATCTTCAGCACCGGCAAAATGGCAGTGTCCACCGGGGAGCCGTACGAAGGGATGTATGTGGAGTTCCACAATCTCGTGATCGACAACAAGGTGAATACGGCACGCGGCACCTTCAGCGCGGTGGACTCGGCCGGAAACGAAATCAGCGAGTACGATATGTCCCGCTATTTCACGCTGGGGCAGACGGGGTGGACATACGCGGACACGGCATGGGTCACCAAGTACGCCAATATCGGAAACGGCACACGCATCGACACGCTTCGCGGTATCATCACGACGTCGTCGGGAAGCGAAGGCCCGCGTGGCTACCGTATTGCACCCATGTATTACGGCGATATCGTCTTCACTAAGGTTCCTACTCCACCGCTCGTAGCGTCACATCGTAGGAATCCCGTGCTTATCACTCCTGACACGACGGCGACGGTTTCCGTGAAGGTCACACAGCAGGTCAACGGCTCGCTGCCGAAGACCGTGTCGTTAAAGTACAGCTTGAACAATGGGGCATTCACTACCCTCGCAATGTCCTTCCATCCGGCGGACACAACATGGATCGGAGTCATTCCCAAACAGCTTGAACAGGTGTTTGTCCGATATTACATCGAAGTGGCCGACTCCTTCGGACAGACGGTCCGGCTGGCAAACTCCGCGACGAGCGGCATCGCCTCCGACACGTCGAAGGGGTTCTTCTTCTACAACGTGAAGACGACGCCGCTGACGATTCACGACGTGCAGTACACGCCGTACATCAACGGCCGAAGCCCATACCTCGGTGCTGTGACCGCGTTGACGGGAATCATCACGGCGGATACCGCGCACATCGGCATCTCGCCGTACACCACGGGCAGCACGAACGCCTGGTATATGCAGAGCCGCGACACCAGCTGGGGTGGCATCTGGCTCAGCACGAGCGACACGCTTGTCCAGAAGCAGCTCGGTGCCCTCCGGAATGGCGACAGCGTCGCTGTCACGGGGACCGTGCAGGAACAGTTTGACGTTACGCGGCTGGGGAGCATTACCTCTGTGGTGAAGTATACCGGCGGCAATCGGGTCCCGGCGGCGATCACCCGCGCGACGGGAGCATTCAACGTGGGCAACGGTGCGACAAGCGCCGAGCCCTATGAGGGCATGCTCGTGCGTTTCAACAACGTGACCGTCACCGACGTGAATCCGACCTTCTCCGATCCCTCCGAGTATTCGGTGAACGACGGCTCCGGCCCGGTCGTGGTACAACATAGCGGAGAAAATAGATACTCGAATGTTCCCGCAGACACGCTTCTCGGGAAAACGATCCTGCGTGTCGGGAACAAGATTGGGTCGCTGACCGGTATCGTCTACTACAGCTTCAACCAGTACAAATTCGTCCCGAGGACGGATTCGGACTTCGTGAATGTGACGCTGACCGGCGTCGCGATGTCACAACAGTCGCTGCCGCAACGGTACACGGTCTCGCAGAACTTCCCGAACCCGTTCAACCCGAGCACGACGATTCAATTCGCTTTGCCCCGGTCGGGACATGTGACACTCAAGGTCTACAATCTTCTCGGGCAGGAAGTCAGCACGCTCGTGGACGATGTCCGCGAAGCGGGGAACTACACCGTGCGCTTCGACGCTTCGCGCCTGGCGAGCGGCGTGTATTTCTACCGTCTCCAGAGCGGATCGTTCAGCGTGGTCAAGAAGATGGCGCTCCTGAAGTAATGCGCTCCCGCGTCCCCGGCGAGGGTCGTCGATCCTTGCCGGGGAGGCGGTCCGATTCATCCTGTTCACTGATGAGTGTCTATGTCCGGGGATGTTGTGCACAAATGGACCGCGATCGGTCTGACGCTGCTGGCCCTGGCCGGTGTCTCTTGCCGCGAGCATATCGCCGGCACGAACTCCACCAACGGCAAGCCCTCCACGTACCTCTGGTTGTATCCTGATTCCACCGTGGGCACCGGCGTGAGCAAAGCGCACCTGCATTGGTGGGGAGAAGACCCCGACGGCCTGGTCCGGGGGTTCCTGTTTTCCTTCAAGGCGGTGTACGGCGGCGTGACCGCGTTGCCCGTCCCCGACACACTGCGCTATACCTGGACATCGAAGAACGACACCACCATTCTCTTTCCCCTCGACACGCTGTTCCGGAAATTTACCGTGGTGGTGCGGAGCGTCGACAACGGATTCGGCGGGCTGCCCGACGGCAGTGTCGTCCGCCTGACGCCGTTCGCCTACTGGGACAAGAATGACGATGGGATGTTTGATGCCGACGATCAAAAACTCCCCGATCTTGAAGGGGCGATGGATACGAAGGGCGCCTCACTCGTGTTCCCGATAAGGAATTCGCCTCCGTCGGTCACCTTCCTGCAGAACCCGAACGATCCGACGAATATTCTCCGGCAACCCGATACCACCTTCACGGTTGCCACGTTCGGCTGGACGGCGAGCGACCCCGATGGGAATAATACGCTTGTCTCCTACCGGATCGCGTTGAATGACACGACCGATCCCTCGAACTGGTTGACGATCCCGTTGCGTGACTCCGTCATCACGCTTGTCGTTCCGCGGTTGCGAAGCGACGCTGCAGGAGCGACCGTGTCGGCGGATGTATGGACGGGAACATTTCTCGGAAGACAATTTGTCGGCCAGCTCCCCGGCATGCGCCTGGATGCGCTGAACAAGTTCTTCGTCGAAGTGAAGGATGTCGCGGGCGAATACAGCATCCCCGGCGTTCTGCCGTCAGGCACCGACCACTGGTATGTCAAACGCCCACGCGGAACGCTGCTCCTTGTCAGCGATTATGTCAATTCGGATGCCGCGGCTGCTCTCTCGACGTATCAGGCAAGTCTGACCGCCGTCAGCCCCCAGTTCGCCAGTGTGGATATTCTGAACATTGGCCAGGGCGTTGCTCTCGCGGACAAGAGCGGCGGAAGGGTGGGGACGCTGGTCCCGCCGTTTGTCGACCCGGCGCTCATTCAGACCTTCCTGTTGTATGACTATGTCCTCTGGTACACGGATCAGCAGCCCAGCCTCGGCGTGGCGCAACTGTCGCTGTTCCCGTATATCCAGAACGGCGGGAAGGTGCTGTTCTCGACGACGTTCCTGACAACCATTGATCCGAGGGGGGCGTTGAGAGACTTCGCGCCGATCGACAGCATCAGCAGTGTCGACCTCTCGACCACGAGGCCTGCGGTTCCTCCGGCAGTCGCGGGCGACACACGCATACCGGCGAATTTCATTCTGTACGCCGACAGCTCCGACGCGTCCGACATCTATCCGCAGCTCGCGTTCAATTCGACACCATCGACGCATGTGATTTTCATGCGGCCGGTGTATCGGCGTGCCGACGCCAAGTACATTTACCATCTTCAGGCCGACTCACGCGGTCGCTATTTCGGGACCCCGAATATCGGCGTGATCGACGGTCAGCGGACGATCATTTTCATGGGCCTCCCGCTGCACCTGCTCAACAATACCACAGCGGGTAAAGGGTTGGCGGCGTTTTTCACGAAGGTCTTTGCCTCGGAGTTCAGCCCGTCGCAAGTGATCAACCGGACGGTGTTTTAACACATGATCCATGGACGATCGCGAGTGACCGCGCCGGTAGGGGAGATATTCATGTCAGCAGCAAGAACACGAAAGAGATGATGTCTCTTCGCTCTATCGCAATTGCCGTTGTCCTTCTGGCCGCCGGGCCGGCGCTGTCGCCGGCCCAGACGACGGGTCTGATCACCGGCACCGTCACGGAATCAAAAACCGGCGAGGGGCTCCCTGGTGCAAATATCACCGTCAAGGGGACCTATTACGGCGGGACAAGCGATATCAACGGCAACTTCAAGATCGACCGCGTCAACCCCGGGTCGTACACAGTCGATGTTTCTCTCCTGGGTTACAAGATTGTGGAGTTCACCGCGGTGATTGTCAAGGCGGGGCAATCCACGGCGCTGCATGCGAAGATGGAGGAGACCGTTCTTGCTCTCGAGCAGGACGTCGTCGTCGTGGGACAGAAGCCGCTGTTTGACATACAGGAAACGGCAAGCCGCCGGAACATCGGGCAGACGGACATCCAGGCAGCGGCGCTGCAAAACGTTCAGACGATCGTGTCGCTCCAGCCGGGCGTCGTCATGGCCGACAACGAGATCCATATTCGCGGCGGGCGGTCGTACGAAAACGCCTACCTCCTCGATGGGATCTCCGTCCAGGACCCGATGGCGGGGACAGGCTTCGGACTGCAGCTGAGCCCAGCCTCGATCCAGGAGGTCGAGGTCATCACGGGCGGCTACAATGCCGAATACGGGCAGGCGACATCGGGCATCGTGAACATCACGACCCGCGAAGGCACGGACAAATATAATGGGGAGGTGTCGTACAAGACCGACCACTTCGGGTTCAACGACAATTCCCTGAGCAATTGGAACACGGACATCTACGGGGCATCGCTGAGCGGCCCGGAGCCGATCACCACCTACCTTCTCCCATCTCTCGGCATCGAAGTCCCGGGAACCGTGAGCTTTTTCGCGACGGCGTACGCGAACCTCACAGACGGCTACACGCGCTGGGTTCAGCTGGTCGGACCGGGCAACAAGCCCTCCAGTTACGCGGTCGAGGCGCCGGGCGGACTCTTCTCATCAATCTGGCACGGCTCACGTTGGGCCCCGAAACGGAGCAACGACTATTCATGGCTGGGGAAGGTCACATGGAAGCCGAGCTCCACGACGAAACTCTCCTATGCTTACACGCAGTCGGTATCCATCAACCAGAACACGCAGACCATCCAGGCCACGCTGGAGGCGGTGGAGCCGAATCCCGGGTACCAGTATCAATTCCAGTTCATCCCGGACAGCGCCGAAACATTCACCCAGATCAACATTCAGCACTCGCTGACGTGGACCCACACGTTGAGCAAGCAGATGTTCTACGAGGTGAGGCTCAGCTACTATACGGCGCACGTGCGCGGCGATGCCAACGGCAAGCCGTTCCAATCGTACATCGAGCCGCAGGATATCGTCAATTACCCGCTGCGGTACTACTTCGTCGGAAAGGACACGGTGGGGGTCGTTCCGGGAGACGGGTTCTATGACCTCGGGTCGCCGACATCGTATCGCGATCATTTCATGACCGAGTACACGGTCAAGTTCGATCTGACGAACTTCTTCACCGAGAAGAACAAGTTCAAGACCGGGCTGGAGATGCGCTTCCAGAACATGCAGATGGTCGACCTTTTCCGGCCGTGGGTCCAACCGCTCGGGTTCGACTATGACATCTACAACGTCAACACGGCGCAGGGGGCGTTCTATGCGCAGGACAACATCACGCTCAGCGGGATGCTGCTGAACTTCGGTCTGCGCCTCGACTACTGGGCGCCCGGGAAATATGTCGACGACATCGCGAGCGATACCTCGTCCTCGCTCATTGTCTCACAGGGACTCCGGCAGGCGTATCTTCACGACACGTTTTCGCTCTTCGGACGGCGGTTCAAGGCCCGGCTCAGCCCGAGGCTCGGGATCTCACACCCGGTGTCGGACAACCAGACGTTGTTCTTCTCGTACGGCCATTTTTCGAAATTCCCGCGGCCGCAGTTTGTCTATTCCAAACTCGACCGGATATCGGTGCGCTCCTCGCTCCCTGTCGGCAATCCCGATCTCAACCCGGAAACCACCGTGGCATACGAGCTCGGGTTGAGGAACCAGTTGTCGGGCAACGACGTCCTCACGGTCACGGCGTACTACAAGGACATCTTCGACTATATCACTGAGAACACGGTCCTCCGGATTGCCAATACCGGAATCGCGCAGTACTACGATACGTACCTCAATTCCGATTACGGACGCGTCCGCGGCATCGAGCTGGAATACAAGAAGAGAGTCGGCAACTGGTTCCGCGGCGTGCTTTCCGGGTCCTACTCGATTGCGACCGGGAAGAGCTCTACGCCGAGCGAGAACATCGTCCGCCTCGAGCAGGGGCAGCCGGAGAATATCAAGGAATCGTATCTCATCTGGGATCGCCCCGTCCAGGCATCGCTGAATCTGAACTTCAGCGTCCCCAAGGACCAGCCGCTCTTCAATATGTGGCCGGGCGTTCTCGACGATTGGAACCTGTACCTGAGAGTCTTCTACGAATCCGGGAAACGGTATACGCCGGAAATCTACACCGGCATCGACGCGACGACAGGGCGTCCGCAATACATCGACAACATCAACGACATCAACGGATCGATCGGCGCGCCATGGTTCTATGTCGACCTGAACATCGAGAAATACATCGACGTCGGGTTCGCGAAGCTTGTGGCGAGCCTCGAGATTCAGAACCTGTTCAATAATATGAATTCGCAGATCATCGATCCGGTAACCGGAAGGGCCTATGAGTACGGCGACCCGACGCCCTCCAGCTACAACGATCCGCTCTTCCCCCAGCTCTCCGGTTCGGTGTCGCCGTTCCCGTACAACCCCGCGCGGTACCTGAACCCGAGGACGATCCGGGGCGGGATTTCGCTTCAGTTCTAGGAACAAGGTCAAACAGTGACTGCGGTACGAACACCATCAAGAACGCTCTTCCATCGGGCCCGCATCGTTGCCGTCGTCCTGGCAGCGTGTTCCGCCACGGCGTGGGGGCAGCTCGTGCCGAACCTCGGGGGGCAACGGGCGGGGATTTCGGCGTTCCAGTTTTTGAAGCTCGGCGTGGGCGCACGCGGCGTCGCCATGGGGGAATCGTTTGTCGCCGTCGCGAATGATGCCTCGGCGCTGTACTGGAATCCCGCAGGACTCGTGCAGTTTTCGGGCGATCAAGCAATCATTTCGCACACGGACTACGTCGTCGATATCAAGCATGATTTCCTCGGCATCGTCCACCACTTTGATGAGAGCGATGCCGCGGGGATCGCCGTCTCCTCTCTGCATATGGCCGACATGGAAATCACGACGGAGACCCAGCCGTTCGGGACGGGGCAATACTTCACGTTCGGCGACGTCAGTGTGGGGCTGACGTACGCACGCAAAATGACGGATCAGTTCAGTTTCGGCGCCACCGTACGGTATGTGGAGGAAACGCTCGACGTGCTGAAGATGCGCTCGGTCATGGTCGATCTCGGCACCTACTACTGGACCGGCATCGGCAACTCGCGCTTCGCGGTCGTCATTGCCAACTTCGGCGCCGATGTGGCTCCGAAGGGGACGGTGACACAGTTGAGCGGGGCGGAAGTGTCGAGCTTCCAATCGTTTTCCCTCCCCACCGTGTTCAAGCTCGGGTTCGCCATGGATCCCATCCTCACCGATAACGAACGGCTGACGACGTCGGTTCAGCTTACCCACCCGAATGACAATGCCGAGAACGTCCGGCTTGGCGCAGAGTTCGGTTGGCAGAACACGCTCTTCCTCCGCGGAGGCGTCAAACGGACCATCGGCCAGCGCCTGCTCGGACCCGACGAGACATCGGAAGAGGATTTCGCGTTGGGTGCGGGGTTCCGCCTGGAGACCTCAATTACCACGGTGTCGGCAGACTACGCGTTTTCCAACTACAACCGGCTCGGGTCCGTCCACCGGATCTCGGTGACCCTGGGATTTTGAAATCAGGATGATGATGACGAAGTCTTCCAACGGCGGTACTCATTGATGACGCATCGGCAGCCAAATACCATCCCGGGGAACGGCACGGCCCTGCACCGATCGCTCGTGATCGCGGGTCTTGCCGGCTTCCTTGCACTGGCGGTCGGCGGCTGTGACAAGAAGCTGGACCTCAATTCACTTCCGCAGGGGCAGTTCGCGGTGGTCGATACCTCGTACATTCCGGTGTATCCGATTCTGACGGGGTTCAACGGGCCGGAGGATATCCTGATCGGGAAGGACCAGCTGCTCTATGTCGCCGACACGCGGGCAAACAGGGTTGTCATGATGAACCTTGCCGGCCAGTTCATGAGCTCGCGCTCGATCATTCATCCCATCGCCGTTGCGCAGGACAGCCGTCTCGATCTGCTTGTCGGCGCCGAAATCGTGGCGACGAACGGCGACACGGTCGGCGCAATTCTCCGGGTGCACCTTGTGTCCACGAACGCCGATTCGGCGCACCGGCTCGAAGTCTCTCCGATTGATACTGTCTGGAAGGAGCTTGCGCACCCGGCGCGCCGCTTTCCCGGCATTGCTGTATTGAGCGATAATACCTACCTTGCTTCCCGTACGGGGCCGGACAATTCGAGCTTCATTGACCCCGATAGCCGTGTCATGGAGTTCGATGCCAACGATAAGTTCATCACGCCCGTGCCGGCATTTGCCACGGGCGTGGGGACGGGCATCGGAAACATCAACTTCCTTACGGGAATCACCGCGTTCCCGAACAGCCGTGATTTCATTCTTATACAATCCTCGGAAGGAGTGGCGTACGGGGCTCTGTGGATGGTCTATCAGAGCAACGCCGATTTTGTGGGTTGGCTCCCTCGTTTCGATCCCGCCAATGCATCAGACCGGGGAACGGATTTCATCAAACCCAACCGGTATCTCTCGCCACAGGGAGTCGCCATCGACCCATCGCGGAGGGATATCTTTGTTGCGGACGCGAACCTCGACAGCATCTTCAAGTTCACAAGCCGGGGAGTGTTCAAAGCCGAATCCTTCGGGTTCGCGGGATCAGGGGGGCTCATGGTCCGGCCGACGGGGCTCGCGTTCTTCTCGACCATTCTCTACGTGCTCGACGGCGAGCAGGGACTGGTCCTGCGCTACCGGCTTTCCACGGACGTCCCTCGCTAGGCAACAATTCCCGATTTCTCCCGGGTTGCCTTGTCCATGAAGACCCTCCTCTTCAGCATACTCCTGTTCGCGACGCTCTCCCGGGCGCCGGGTCAATTCGTCGGCCCCATTCCTCCTCCGCCGGAGCATCGTACAGCGGTGATCCGGCTTGACTACGACACCATCCAATCCGCCGGGCCGAAGTCGTTCCCCTTCCGCACACCCCGGCGTCCGAAACTCGCGTTGGTCCTCAGCGGCGGGGGAGCGCGCGGCGCCGCACAGATCGGCGTCCTGAAGGCGTTCGAACGCCACCACATCCCCATCGACTTTATTTCCGCGACGAGCATGGGAGCGATCATCGGCGGCCTCTTTGCTTCAGGGTATTCCGTGTCGCAGATCGACTCGCTGACCGTCCACACCGATTGGAATGAAGTGCTTTCGCTGAGCGACGAAACGCGGAGGCGGGACCTGTTCATCGATCAGAAGGT
Organism: Bacteroidota bacterium; assembly: GCA_035506295.1. Lineage (GTDB taxonomy): Bacteria > Bacteroidota > Ignavibacteria > UBA10030 > UBA6906 > DATJPR01. The sequence goes on from DATJPR010000230.1 coordinate 9,486, forward strand.
GGCGCGCGACCGAACCTTTCTGGCAGTCCGCTTCGAGGGATTGACCCCCGTGATCCCTACCGCCGTCGCGAGCGGCCAGCGCCTGACCGACTGGTTGAACAACCAGACGCTCCAGGCTCTTTATCATCCGAATCCGGATTTCGACCACCTGAAGATCCCATTCCGCGCCATCGCCACTGATCTCATTTCCGGGAAGAGGGTGGTGATCGGGGATGGATCGCTCGCCGAGGCGATCCGTGCGAGCGCGACAACACCCCTGCTGTTTGACCCGGTCGAGCGCGACTCGATGGAACTGATCGACGGGGGGATCCTTGCCAACGTTCCCGTGGACGTCGCCCGGGAACGCGGCTATGATGTCGTGGTCGCCGTCAATACCACCAGCGGCCTGCGCACAGCCGATGAGATGAAAGCGCCATGGGAGACGGTCGACCAGATGATGAGCATCAGCATGCAGGTCCTGAACCTGCAACAGCTCAAGGCCGCCGACGTGGTGATCACGCCCGACATCGGTCGTCACCTCACCTTCGATCTTCACGGCCTGGACACCCTGATCGCGCAGGGGGACGCATCGGCGGAAGCGAAGATCTCCGCGGTGGAAGACCTTCTGAAAGAGAAGGAGGAGATGATCGATCGGGATACGCTCCGTTTCCGCGGGCCGTTTTCGGTGTCGGTCGTCGGCGCGTTGCTGCCTGACTCCTTGACGAAGGCACTCGGCTTTGCAGATTCGGCGACGGTCCCCGGGTCCGAGATCCGGGGCAGGTTGCGGTTGCTGGATGCTCTGGGAATTTTTGATCGCGTCGAAGCACACATCGACGAGACAGGCACAGGCACCGTGGTTCAGTACGTCGTCTCACCGAACCCGAAGCTTGCGGGCATCGACATCTCCGGATGCCGGCGCATCAATCGTGATTCGCTGACGAGACTGGTGCGACCGTACGTCGGGTCGATCATCAACCGGAACGAGTGGCGGGCGATTCGTGAAGATATCCTGCGCAAGTACCGGGCGGAAGGCTACTCCCTCGCCAGGATCGATACGATGGACTTTGATCCCGCAGACGATCACCTGTCCATTGCGGTCAACGAAGGGATCATCGATGCGATCGATGTGCAGGGCGGCGTCCGGACGGAAGATTCATTTGTGCTGCGAGAATTCCAGGTAGAACCCGGAGAGGTGTTCCGGATTGACAATGCCACCCGTGGCATCGCGAACATCAACAGCACCACGTTGTTTGAGTATGTGTACCTGGAACCTTCAACCACCGGCACGCGTACGACGATCACCATCCGGCTGCGCGAGCGGCCGAGCCAGCTGGCGCGCATCGGGCTGCGAGTGGACAATGAACGTCATTTGCAGGGGCTGCTGGATTTGCGGGATGAGAACTTTCATGGGACCGGCATGGAACTCGGCCTGACGGTCTCGGGCGGGGACCGGAACACAGATGTCACTCTCGACTTCAAGATGCCACGGCTCTTCGACGAATACCTGACGTTTGGTGCGAACATGTTCTACCGAACGTACGACACGTATGAGTTCGCGGATGCGCCGGTCACGCGGCCAAACTGGTGGGAGAGAGTCCAGGTGGGTGAATACCGCGACATCCGGTACGGCGCCTCGGTCGGGTTCAGCGGGCAGTTCGAGCGACTCGGCAATATCAGCTTCGATCTGATCGCCCAGAATATCCGCCTGCGCAGCCTTCAGAACGCCGCGAACCTGGAGGAACGGTATCGGCTGGTCACCCTTCGCGCGGGCACGGTCGTCGATTCGAAGGACGCATACCCTTTCGCGACCCGCGGTGTCGGGTTGGATCTCTCCTATGAATTCGCGATGCAAGGGCTCGGCAGCGAGATCAGCTACAACTCCATGAAGCTGATGTACGAATGGTACACCTCGTGGGGCGATCGCAACACGATTCATCCCCGGTTCACGATGGATTTCGCCGACAAGACCATGCCGCTAAGCCAGGAGTTCCGCCTCGGCGGCATGGAAAGCTTTTTCGGCGTGCGTGAAGATGACCGGCGGGGGAGACAGCTCCTGCTGTTCAATTTGGAATACCGGTACTTCCTCCCCTTCCGCCTGCTGTTTGATACATACGTCCGTGTCCGGTACGATCTCGGTCAGATCTCCGCCCTTCCCGAGGAGATCAAGTTCTCCTCGTTCCGCCATGGGGTCGGCGCCGAGCTCGCCTTTAAGACGCCGATCGGCCCGGCGATCATCGGGGCCGGCAAGAGCTTCTATCTGATCAAGAACCTCCCGCAAAATCCCATACAGCAGGGCCCGATTGTCTGGTACTTCATGATGGGCTATCAGCTGTAAAGATCACTTGCCAGTCGACAATCGACAATCGACAAGTGACAAGTGGACCGGCTATTTCCTCTTCTCTGGTTTTCGTATATTGTTCGATCATAGCTTCAGGAACACGCATGACCACGAAAGCTCCCTCGAGCGTCCGGCCTGCCGACGCCGCTTCACCGGAATCGATCGCGTACTCCGCGGTCGAAGGCATACCCACGCTCGAACCACACGATCTTGACCGGCTCGGCTATTGTGTCTGGATTTGGCTCACCACCAGGCGGGACTCGCTGGAGCAGGCCATCAAGAATGCAAACGCCCGCCTGACCATCAGTCAAGAAGAAGCCACCCGGCGCATCCGGGAGCGGCTTCAGCAACTTGGCGTTTCACTCTAGCGTTTTCGTCCGGTCATCCCTTCATGGTCGAAACGTTTTTCCAGGTCTTCATTCCGCTGTTCGTGGCGATTGACGTCATCGGCGTTCTCCCGCTGTTCGTCGGCTTGACGGAAGGCATGCAGGAGGGAAAGCGGCGGCGGTTGATCCGCGATGCCACGATCACGGCCTTCAGCATATCCCTGGTGTTCCTGGTTGCGGGGAAGCTGGTCTTCACTTTCATGGGGATCACGGAGAGCGATTTCCGCGTGGGAGGAGGGATTGTGCTCCTCGTGCTGGCGGTCTACGAGCTGTTGTTCTCAAAGGAAAAGGAGCGTCGCCCGGAGCCGCTGGTGGGCGTGGTCCCGATCGGCATCCCGTTGATCATGGGGCCGGCTGCGCTGACGACCATCATCCTGAATGTCAACGCATTCGGATATGTCTGGGCCGTTGCGTCTCTGCTCGTCAACATGGCGATCGTCTGGGTGGTGTTCCGCCAGGCGACCTTCATTATTGGGAAACTCGGGCATGCGGGAGCGCTCGCCGTGGCAAAAGTCGTCACACTGTTCCTGACCGGGATCGCGGTGATGATGATCAGGAGCGGTGTGGAAGCAATGGTGCACACGAGATAAGGATGGTGAGAGATCATGGATCTTGGACTGAAGGGGCGCGTGGCAATCGTCTGCGCATCGAGCCAGGGGTTGGGGAAGGCGACCGCGACAGGGTTCGCGCGCGAAGGCGCGCACGTTGTGATCTGCTCACGGGATACATCGAAACTCGATGCAGCCGCTCAGGAGATCAGACGCGAGGCAAGCGGCGGCACGGTGTTCCCCGTGGTCGCCGACGTGTCCTCTGCCGGGCAGATCACGAACCTGGTGACGGAAACCGTTGCGAAGTTCGGCAGGATTGACGTCCTGGTCACGAATGCCGGCGGTCCGCCGGTGGGGCTATTTGCCTCATTGACGGATGAACAGTGGGAGAAAGGGTTTTCCCTCAATCTTATGAGCACCGTGCGGCTGATCCGTGCCGTGGTCCCGGAGATGCAGAAGCGCAAATGGGGTCGGATCATCAACATTACATCGTTGACCGTCAAGCAGCCGTTGGGTGACCTCATCATCAGTTCTTCCATCCGGCCGGGGATCATGGGCCTTTCGAAGATTCTCTCACAACAGTTGGGGAAAGACGGGATTCTCATCAACACCGTCGCACCGGGATACTTCCTCACGGCGAGGCAGAAAGAGATCGGTGTCGCGCGTGCGGGTGCCCGCGGGATATCTGTTGAGGCATACCTCGCGGAGCAGGCGAAAGACATTCCTGTCGGGCGGTTGGGCGATCCGGAGGAGTTGGCGAACGCGATCGTCTTTCTTGCCTCGGAGAAAGCCAGCTATATTTCCGGGACGGTGATGGCTATTGATGGAGGGACGATCCGTGGGATCTTCTAGAAGGGGCGCGCGCTGATGGCAACAGTCGATGTCATGCGGCTCCCCAGTGCCGAGCGGCACGAGCCGGCGCATCGTTTCGACTACAAGGGTCAGCACCGGTACATCGTCACGCTGCCCACGCACAAGGGGAAAACGTTGTTCACCGACGGCGACCGCGTGTTCGGTATTCTCGGCATCCTTCGACAGCAGGCGGCGGCCCACAGGTTCGACGTGTACGCCTATTGCTTTCTTCCCGATCGATTGTTGTTGATCATCAGGGGAAGAGAGGAAACGTCGGACATGAAGGAGTTTCTCGCGGGGTTCCGCGGAGGCTCGAACGACATCGTCACCCGGCTGGACCAGCACCCCGCCTGGAGCAGGAAATACATCGAGCGGGTTTTGAGAAAGGGGGAAGAGAGCCGGGACATCGCGCGCCAGCTCCTTCTTGCGCCGGTCAAGGAAGGACTTGCCAAGTCCCCGTCGGAGTATCCGTACCTGGGTTCCTTCGTGGTTCCTGTCGAAAAACTCCTCGCCACAAAGCCGCCGGTTCGCCCGCCCGCCCGCGACAAGCGCAAACCATTTCCGCCGGGCCGAACGCGCCAGTCAAAGAGTGCCCCCTTTCGACAACGAGATCGATTCCGCAGGAACCATTGAGTTGTTCCTCAGTCGATCCTTCTCAGGCGAAACCTCACACGGCTGTCCGCAGATCGGCCTGGTCGAAAAGCGTCGCACCCGCCTCGGATCGTTGTGCAATCTCCTGAAGGACCGGGAACGCGCGGTAGGCCATAGGAGGGATCGGCAGCCCGGCGCCCTGACGGAGCATTGCCGCAATTTGAAACGCCGTTGCGACGGCTTTCCCGCCGGTCGTGTTGTTACAGACAATCATCCCATCGCGGCATCTTCCCTTCAATGCCTCCATTCTCCGTCGAAGCTCGGCGAGCTCGCGGCCGTTGTAGAGATAGTCGTATTTGCTGTCATATCCGTTTAAGAGCCATCCCTTCTCATTTCTTCCATGAAGGCGCAGATAGGCGGTCTCTCCAATCAGCCCTGTGAGGAACGGCATGTACTGATTCACTTTCGGCATGTCGGCATTGACCGGCCGCATGGCATTTTCGGCAAGGAAGGGGAGGAGTCCTGAAGTGTTCCAGGAGGAATGCCGAAGCTCCACGAAGAGAGGGAATTCCCGAAAGAGCTCGGAGAGTTTGGCAATGCGTTGACGCCCGGCCCCGGTGTTGGTGAATCCGTAGGGGAACTGAAGGAGGACCGCACCAAGGCGATGGGAATGCGCGAGCTCGGCGAGCAGGGCCTTCGTGTTCCGTACATGTGGAGCTCTGAAGGTGCCCTCGTGCGTGAAGGACCTGTGCAATTTCACCGAGAACCGGAACCCTTTTCTCTCGCCGACCGTCTTCGCCCACTCGCGTGCGTCTGCTGCACCGAGCGAATCATCCCAGAACGTGGCCCGCACCTCCGCAATGGAAAAATACCCTGCGTAGAATCCGAGCTTCTCCACCGTGGACATCCCGGCCCGAGGATAGAAGCAGTGGTCGAGAATGTCGTGCTCCCAGCCACCCAGGCCGATCGAAAATGGAATGTCTCTCTTGTCCATCACCCAGCCTCCTCAATCGTTAAACGTGTCCGTAGCAGTAAGGGGTATGCAGCAGGCAGAAATCCACTTGACATTGACGAAATTCGTTCGTACTATCCGAACACAACATACGACATTTTTGTCGTCTTGTCAAGTCCTCGTTGACAAATGTGTCAGGAACATCGACATGAAGACCTCCATAGGTGACAGGCTCAGGGAAGCGCGCGAAAACAAGGGGACGGATCAAATTGCCCTGGCCGGCAAGGTGGGTGTCGCGACCCGGACGCTGCAGCGCTGGGAAAAGGGGGAACAAACCCCCGACGGCCTCGCCATTACGGCGCTGGCGAAAGCGACCGGCGTCCAGCCCAATTGGCTCCTTACCGGAGAAGGCGAGATGTATCCCGTACCTTCCCGACCGGACAACGTCTATCCACTCCCGGGCTCGGCCCGGCGGAGGACGAAACTGGTGGATCTTCCGTTGATCTCCGCAGTTCCCGCCGGGAAAGTGGCGACGATCTTCCATCCCGACTATGCCGACGATTATGTGACTGTCGACGATATCCGGGACCCAAGCGCCTTCGCACTCAAGGTGAAGGGGCAGTCCATGTCTCCGCGCATCGAGGACGGTGATGTCGTGATCGTCAGCCCCCAGCAAGAGGCCCGCTCAGGCGATATCTGTGTCGTCCGGGTGAACGGCGAAGACACCCTGAAGAAGGTGAAATTCGAAGGGATCTATATCCATTTGATTCCCCTTAACCCGGACTTCGAACCAGTCACGGTCAAGAGGAAGGACGTGAATTTCGTCTGGAAGGTAGTGAAGCTCATCAAACAACTGTGATGGTTTGCAGTGCAAAATGCAATTTCGCGGAAATCGTTTGATGACAGGAAGTACGAAGGAACGGCACGGTGCCTCACCGGGGTGCCGTTGCAATCCGCAAGCCCGTCGCAACCCGCTCATCGATTTCCGCCTGATTCCTGCATCAAAGCCTGGCACAGCGCTTGTACGCTCCGCGATAGCATCAGTTCCACATCATCACGGAGGCAGCCATGTCAAGCGCAGCGATCCCGTACGGTGCAGATGAACTGAAGCGCGTAGCGCAACGCTACTGGTCCCTGGGTTTCCTCATCTCCGTATCCCTCCATGTCAGCCTGGTCGGCGCCCTTCAACTCCGCTTGCTGAGCACCGACAGCTTTCGAATCCCCACCGACGTTCCTCATAATTCCATTGTGCTGGATGGGCCGACGCACCAGATGATCAGCGGCGTCGTCGAGCCGCTGATCGCGCCGAAAGAAACCAGCCTCCCCCGACACAAAGACGGCAATCCTGTGCCTGTAAAGGAAGAGCTTGTCCCGAAAGATCAGACTATCTCCTCGCAAGCGGAACGGGTGCGTGACGTGTCACCGGGGACATCTGAAGGGACGGAAGGGACTGCGGTACAACGGCCGGTGCTTATTGATGAAGACAACCCACCGCCATTCAGATTTGTCGAGCATCTTCCCGAGCCCGTCTCCTCGGTGCCGCCGGTCTATCCCGAGGCTGCGCGTCGTGCCAACCTCGAAGGGAAAGTGCTGGTCAGGATGCTGGTCGGAAAAGATGGGA
>DATJPR010000231.1:0-7437 GCA_035506295.1 Bacteroidota bacterium
AATGCCGCAGCCTCTTCCTCAGCCGTCCCACCGATCTCACCGATCATGATGACCGCTTCCGTCCCCGGATCGTCGTTGAACAGTCGCATGGCATCGAGGAATCTCGTGCCGATCACCGGATCGCCGCCGATGCCGATGCACGTGGATTGGCCGATGCCGCGCTCGGTGAGCTGCCAGACGGCCTCGTACGTCAACGTTCCACTGCGCGACACCACGCCGACCTTCCCCGGTTTGTGGATGAAGCCGGGCATGATCCCGATTTTGCAGAGCCCCGGAGAGAGGATGCCCGGGCAGTTCGGGCCGATGAGCCGGACTCCTCGGGCCGACACTTTTTCATACACGCGGAGCATATCGCGCGTGGGGATGCCCTCGGTGATGCAGACGATCAGGGCGATTCCCGCATCGGCGGATTCGAGGACGGCGTCCGCGGCGAAGAGCGCCGGGACAAAAACAACAGATGCATTCGCGCCGGTTGCGGCGACCGCATCCGCCACCGTGTTGAACACGGGGATCGGATGCGTGAACCGGTCCCTGTCGTTTCCGCCGTACTGTGTTCCGCCCTTCCCTGGTGTCACGCCGGCGACAACGTTGGTGCCGTATTCAATCATTTGCCGTGTGTGAAACGTTCCTTCTCCGCCAGTGATCCCCTGCACAAGAAGACGGGTCTTTTTATCGATGAGGATGCTCATGGACGTTCAGGTTGTTTCGTGATGGTAATGTTCAAGGTAGTCCGCGACGCGCAGGATGGTGGATTCGTCGAATTGCTTCCCCAGGAGTTGCGCTCCGATCGGGAGGCCTGAGCGATCGGCCCCGACGGGCACGCTGATGCCGGGAACGCCGGCAAGGTTCGCTGACACGGTATAGACGTCCGAGAGGTACATCGCAAGGGGGTCGTCGATCTTCTCGCCGAACCGGAACGCCGTCGTCGGCGCGGTCGGCAGCAGGAGACAGTCCACGTTGGCGAACGCATCGAAGAAATCTTTCTGGATCAACCGCCGGACCTTTTGCGCCTTGCGATAGTACGCGTCATAGTATCCCGCGGAGAGCACGTAGGTCCCCAGCATGATGCGGCGCTTCACTTCCGCGCCGAAACCTTCGCTCCGCGATTTGCTGTAGTTCTCGGCCAGATTGCGCGCATCGGGGGACCGGTAGCCATAACGCGCGCCGTCGTAGCGGGCAAGGTTGGAGGACGCTTCGGCGGTCATCAGGATATAATAGGTGGAGATTACATAGTCCGAATGCGGCAGCGAGACCTCCTCGATGATCGCGCCGCCGGCGCGCAGCGTGTCCATGCATTGCTCAAGCGAGCCCCGGATTTCCGGTTGCAGCCCCTCGGCGAGAGCTTCCCGCGGCACTCCCACTCTTGTGCCCCGGACCTCGCGATTCAACGCCGCCCGATAGTCCGGCACCGGAACGCGCGCGGAAGTGGAATCGGCAGGGTCGTGGCCGGCGATGACTTGCAGGACGAGTGCCGCATCGACGGTGGAATTCGCAAAGGGACCGACCTGGTCGAAGGACGACGAAAGAGCGACGAGCCCGTACCGCGAGACTCTGCCATAGGTCGGCTTTAACCCGACGATGCCGCAGAACGATGCAGGCTGACGGATGGAGCCGCCCGTGTCCGTGCCGAGTGCGGTATGCGCCATGCCCGCCGCAACGGCTGCCGCCGATCCGCCGCTCGAGCCGCCGGGGACACGGGATTCATCGGCAGGGTTCAGGACGGGGCCATATGCGGAGTTTTCGGTCGACGACCCCATGGCGAATTCATCCAGGTTCGTCTTGCCGATGATCACGGCATCGGCATCGTGGAGGCGCTGGACCACGGTGGCATCGTAGAGCGAGACGAACCCTTTGAGGATCTTCGAGCCGCAGCTTACCTGCTCGCCCTTCATGCAGAGGACGTCCTTCACGGCGACGACCATTCCCGCAAGGGGACCCGCCGTGCCGGCGCCGAGTCTCCGGTCGACGTCGCGCGCGCGAGCGAGCGCCGCGTCATGAAACACGGAAAGGAAAGCGTTGATGCGCTTTCCTTTCTCGATGGCGCCAAGATACTGTTCCGTGACGCGCTCGACGGACGTGGTGCCTGTATCCAGCGCTTCACGCGTTGCTGAAAATGTCGTGTGTCGCTTCAATGAGACTGTTGGCTGCTTACGGTTTTGTCGCGTTCTCGATGTCTTTTTTCACGCTGTCCATCGCCTTCCGGATCTCACGCATCCCCTTGCCGATGTTCTTGCCGATCTCGGGGATCTTGTTCGGGCCGAAAAACAAGAAAACGAGGAACAGGACGACCAGCAACTCGCCGGCACCGATGTTCTCAAACATATCCCTCCTCCTGCAGATCAGTGTTACGACGACGACTTCTCTTCAATCCGCCGGGAATCCGTCCGACGCGGCGGTTGCTCGTCATCGTCGTTCAGCTCCCGCGATGCCTTCCGGAACTCCCGAATGCCCTTGCCGAGTCCCTGCGCGAGTTCCGGGATCTTCTTCGAGCCGAAAAGCACGAGGACGATCAGCAGAATGACCAGTAGCTCCGGTACACCGATATTACCCATGTTGCTCCCTCCTTCCGCCGCCGGCGGAATAATACGTATCTCCCATCAGCTCCACGGATTCTCCGGTGCTGCGGGAGACAAAGTCTCTCATCATCGACAAAAAGATTTTCTGTCCATCCGTATGCCGCAACAGGGGATCCGAGGCCCGCTCGGGATGAGGCATGAGCCCGAGCACGTTCCCCTGATCGTTGACAATCCCCGCGATGTTGTCCATCGATCCGTTGGGATTGCTTTCCGGCGTCACCTTCCCCGACACGTCGCAATACCGAAGAACGACCTGACCGTGATCACGCAGCCGGTCGAGCGTCCCGGGGTCCGTAAAATAGTTGCCGTCACCATGCGCGACCGGGATGCGAAGGACCTCTCCCGGCGTACAAGCATTGGTGAATCTCGTCGCGGTGGTCTCGACGCGCACGGCCACGTACTTGCAGACGAACCGGAGGGAGGCGTTCCGCAGCAGGACGCCCGGCAGGAGGCCGCTCTCCAGGAGGATCTGGAAACCGTTGCAAATGCCGATGACCGTGCCACCCGAGGCGGCGAACTTGACGACCTCTTTCATCACCGGCGAAAACCGCGCGATCGCCCCGCAGCGAAGATAGTCACCGTACGAAAACCCGCCCGGCAGGATGATGACGTCCGATCCCTGAAGGTCAGCCTCTTTGTGCCAGAGGAACGCCGCCTCCTGGCCGAGGATCTTCTTCGACGCGTAGTACGCGTCGTGGTCGCAATTCGACCCCGGGAACACGACGACACCGAACTTCACCGCAGGCATCAGGCCTCCTCGACCTCGAACGTATAGTCCTCCATGACGGGATTCGCCAGGAGCCGCCGGCAGACCTCCTCGGTCGCCGACCGCGCCTTGTCGGCGGTCGGCTCGTCCACCATCATCTCAATGTATTTCCCCATGCGAACATCGTGGACGCTGCGCACGCCCATCGTGTCGATGGCGTGGCGCACTGCTTTCCCCTGCGGGTCGAGGATCGATGGCCGAAGGGTGATGCGTATTCGGGAACGGTACATCCTCTGCTGTCCCTTCGTATTAGGGTTCAAGCCGGGTCGGCTCAACTGCTTCTTCGTCGTACTTCTCTTCATGCTTCAAGAATCGTCTCGCCGAGACGGCGACGTGCCGGACGACGCCGAAGGCGATAAACAGCACGAACATCGGGAAGATCGCGTACCCGCCGGAAGCTATCGCGATGATGACTGCCGCGCCGAACGCGACGAACTTCCATGGCTCTTTCCGGAACGCCCGTTTCGACGGTTTCGGCAGCGTTTCATACTTGACTTTGCTTACCATCAGCAGGGCCAGGGCGACAACGAGCCACGGGAGGACAGCCGCTGCTATCGGATTGAGACCGTTCTGATCCGAATGATAATTCAGCACAAACGCCGCAATCGTGATCGCGCTCGCCGGAATCGGCAATCCCGTGAAGTGGTCTTTGTCGAAGCCCACAAGCTGCACATTGAACCTCGCCAGCCGGAGCCCGCCGAGGATCATCAGCAACGAGCTGATCAGAATGTCGATCCCGCGCGGTTCGTGCGCCTGCTGGGCGAAGAGCTGGAACACGATAAACGCAGGAGCCGCCCCAAACGACACAACATCGGAAAGCGAGTCGATCTCGACGCCGAACTGCGACGCGGATCGCGTAATCCGCGCCATCACACCATCAAGGGAATCGAACAGGGCCGCCAGCACGATAAACCAGCACGCCGGCGTGAACTCCAGCCTGCTTGCGTGGATGATCGCCATGAACCCGCTGAACATGTTCAGTACTGTGAACAGGCTCGGGACAACGGCTCGCGTGATTCTCATGGGAGGGACCTTTGTCGCATTAGTACCCCCGACTCATGACACGACCGCCAACACCGTTTCACCTGCTATCGTCTTCTCTCCCACCTTCACCTTGATCGCGGCGCCGGGGGGGACAAGAACGTCCACCCTCGAGCCGAATTTGATCATCCCAAAACGCCTCCCGGCAACCGCGGCGTCACCCACCCGCACATTGGCGACGATACGCCGCGCCACAAATCCTGCGATCTGCTTGAAGAGCACCTTTGCGCGCGTGTTTTCCACGCCGATAAGCGTTCGTTCGTTGCGGGTCGAGGCCTTCTCCTCGAAAGCGACGACATACTCGCCGGGGATGTGCTTGAAGAAGGTGACGGTCCCTGAGATCGGGAAACGATTGACATGGACATTGAGAGGGGACATGAAGATCGACACCTGGATCCCCTCTCCCTTGAGGAATTCATCATCTTGAACCGGCCGCACTAGGACCACCTCGCCGTCCGCGGGAGAAACGACGAGATTCTCTCCTTCCGGCGTCTCGCGCTCAGGATCCCGGAAAAACCAGAACGTGAATGCGAGGACGACCACACAGAAAAGAACAATGGCGGCCCGGAGCGGTTCCCAGGGGAGGAACACAAACGCGGCCGTCGAGACCGCAATCGCGATCAACACGGCCGCAAGAAGAACATCCAGTCCATACCGCGTAGGCAATTACGATCGTCTCCGCAAGACTTCGAAATCCTGACGACAATGCGGTATGATACGAATCAACTGCCAGAAAGTCAACGAATTGGCAGATTCATCATTTGACGTGGAATTCAATCCTCCTGTTTTGAGACCTGCCGAGCACTGTCGTGTTGGGGGCAATCGGGTCTCTTGCACCGTATCCCTGCGTCGTCAGACGCAACGAACTGATGCCATGATCCACCAGCCATGCCTTCACGACATCCGCCCTGCGGCGTGAAAGCTGAATATTCGTCGCGGCTTTTCCGATGTTGTCCGTGTAGCCGGCGATTTCGACAACGGCGTCCGGATTGTCGCGCAGTGCCTGCAGCACTCGTGCCAGCGTCGATTCTGAAGACGCTGAGAGCCGTGCCGTACCCGACTCAAAGTTCACGCCCTCCAGGACGAGGCTCTTCCCCTTTTCGAGCCTTATGGTCCCCGCCGGCTTGTCGTCCCGAGGATCCAGAGGATTCGTCCCACGGTGCACTTCCTCACCGTCCGGAACGCCTCCGCCGTCAGTGTCGGGATTCAACGGATCGGTGTGGTACTTCCGCACTTCTTCGAAGTCCGTGAGGCCGTCGCCGTCCGTATCCTTTTTCAACGGATCGGTGTGATAGATCTTCACTTCCTCCCAATCCGAAAGCCCGTCGCCGTCGGTATCGACTTTCAGCGGATCGGTGTGGTAGGTAAGCACTTCTTCACCGTCCGTGAGCCCGTCGCCGTCGGTGTCCGCCTTCAATGGATCGGTGTGATATTTCAACACTTCATCGCCGTCCGAAAGGCCATCCCCATCGGTATCGACTTTCAGTGGATCAGTATGATATTTCAGGACTTCGTCGCCGTCGGAGAGTCCATCGCCGTCGGTATCGACTTTCAGCGGGTTGGTGTGGTAGACCTTGACCTCCTGACCGTCGGAGAGGCCGTCATGGTCGGTATCGGGATTGTGCGGATCCGTGCCGAGGCGGCGCTCCTCCACATTCGAGAGTCCATCGGCGTCATCGTCATCGTTGTCCCTGTTCCCGAAGTAGAAATTGAAGCCGACACGGGCAGTGTAGGCGACCAAAGGCCTCGTCGACCGCTGAATATCGACCTTGCTATCTTCAATGTGGGCGCCTACTTCGGCAACAAAGGACGTCTGGCGTCCGATGAATGCCTCCATGCCGACAGAGACAGGGATAACAAAGGATGCTTTGAGCTTCTTGCTTGGAACATAGTCAGTCATGTTCGCGCGACGTTGATACAAGGTTCCACCAATGCCCACTCTCATGAAAGGAGAAACAGGAGTACTGGTGAAGTTGTACGTGAGGGTCGCCGCTGCAGGGAAAGAGAGAAATTTCAAATAGTTGTAGGAGATCGGGTACACATCCGACACCTTGAACGTGGAATTCCCCGACTTGAGCTCTTCGATGCCAGCCTCCAGAGCCAGCGTCAGCCGATCGGTAGTCCGAAACCGCAGCATCACATCCCCGCCTTCGCCGATCTTTTTCTGGTCATAGGGCGAATTCCACAGAGACGCTCCACCTCGAATACCGAACGACCAGCTTCCCGCGTCTTTCTGAGCATGAACGAACGCAAGAGGGCTGATCGTCAGGAGCAAAATTAGAAATATTCGCAGACGAGACATGGGGAGTTCCTTGCAAAGTGGTCTTTTTTGCCGGACGAAATGGAGACAGCAAAAGCTACCTCTTTCCGCAAGGAAAATCAATACAAAGACGTACGCCTTCGATCATACGCTTCTTCTTCACTTCCCGCGTTCGGGTGGAATTCTCGTCCGAGGACTCGTTTTCCTCAATTCTCGCCGAAAAGAGCAATATACAGCGCGGACCCCGGTCCCAGTGCCCGCTCATTCATCCTGCACTCGGAAGAAATATCGACACCCCGAACAGGACATCGTGATAGTTCCGGGTGACCTTCTGCTCGTAGGTCGTGGTGAAGCAGAAAAAAATCCCACGCCTTACGGTGCGTGGGATCAGTCGACAAATGGGAACCTCGAGAGACGGACAAGCGGAGATGAATCACTTCTTTGCCGGTTTTGACGCCTCGGCTTTCATCTTCGCCACAAGCTCAACCTTGGTGCAAACATAGGGTTCCGGTTTCCTAATGTCAACCTTCTGCAATTCTTTTCGTGATCCGGAGAGGAAGTCGAGGGAAGGAACTAAAGTACGCGGAAACTCCGGAAGAGCCAGAGAAGCAGAACTCCCGCTGCTGTCGTGGTTACCGTGACGGGAATGCCCGCTTTCAGGAAATCGACAAACTTCAATGGTGCCTGCCTTTGCGCTCCCTGAGCCACAATCACGTTTGCCACGCTGCCGAATAACGTGAGATTCCCGGCGAACGTGCTGGTGAGCGCAAGCAAGAGCCACACGAATTGAGGAT
>DATJPR010000232.1:0-11218 GCA_035506295.1 Bacteroidota bacterium
GAGTCAATCAGAAGATCACGCCGAAGAGATTCGTAACCCACAAACCAGGCCAGAACACCGTATTCCCCCGGCAACAGATCGCGAAAAACAATCTGTCCAAGTGGGTTTGTGGCTCCTTGCACAATAGGCTTCCCATGGCGAACGAGAACGACACGCGCAAGACTGATGGGCACACCTTCGGCAGAATCGAAGACTGCAAATCGGATGACGGCCACGGGGTGTCCTTCTGGAAGTGTTGCCCGCTGGCCGTACAAGGCCCCTGAGCCGATGACACACAGTCCGAGCAAAGCCGTGACTGCGACCCACCGCCTTGACCCGCTGCCAACGATCGACGCATTGATCATCGTTCCTCCTGACGACTTCCGCTCGGGACCCTTGAGATCCATCCGAACGTTCGGTATCTTGGGACTACGCGAGCGGACACAACAGCAGAAGACCCCGCAACCGTTAGGTGAAGTACAAACAACATAATGTAGTCTATGCTACATATTTGGCGGATCGAAGTCAAGCCCCGGCGTCACCAATTCCACCACCGATGAAGACACCTTTACCCCGACACTCAACGACCGGCCGGGATCGCTCTTCCTCCTCGGCCCATGCCGAGATTTTCTCCAAAACACGCAGAGAACATGCGAACGAACTGGCCGAGGATTATGTAGAGGCGATCGCGGGACTGACGGAAGAGATCGGCGAAGCCCGGATGGTCGACCTTGCCAGACGTCTGGGCGTAACACACGTCACGGTAAATCGGGCCATTCTCCGGCTGCAACGCGCAGGATACGTGACCGCCCAACCGTACCGGGCCATCTTTCTGACCAGGAAGGGGAGTGATCTGGCTGCCACGTGCAAGGTCCGCCACGAGACGGTTGTGGCCTTTCTCAAGTCTCTTGGCATTCCAGGGCGCATCGCCGAGCGCGACGCGGAGGGTATTGAACATCACGTCAGCCCGGAAACGCTCGCGGCATTCACACGAGGATTACGATCGAGGAGATGATGCGGGATGTGCGTCTGATATTGCGAAGGACCTCCCACCTTCTTTGATTGCACCGGCCACCCTGTTCACGAGACTCCTTCCGGACTGCGGCCTTATTTCAAAAGTATGAGAGACTTTGTCTGAACAAAGACCCCCGCCTGAATTCTGTAGAAATACACCCCGCTTGCGAAGCTCCTCCCATCAAACCGCGCATCATAGGTCCCTGCCGAGAGATCTTCATTGACCAGAGTCGCGACGAGTTGTCCGAGGGTATTGTAGAGGGCAAGGACTACGTGACCCTGACGGGCAATTGCATAGCGAATCGTCGTCGTGGGATTGAAGGGATTAGGAAAATTCTGACTCAAACTGAACGTGGTTGGTAGCCCCGCTTCATTGTGAGCGCCCGTAAGGAGACTAACCGCCGCACTGACGTTCAGCTTTCCATTGCCCCAGCTATTGTTCGGCACACTGCCGGTGAAACCGTCCACTGTTGCGCCTTGCGCAATCGTGTTATACAACTCCTGGGGCGATAATGTCGGGGTTTTGCTCAACAGTAGCGTTGCCCCACCTGAGGCGACCGGGGTAGCCATGCTCGTCCCCTGCATGACAACATACGACGTATCGGTGCCGGTATTCCCCACGGTCGACACCCAAAAATCATCGGGAGTCGTAATCACATCGCGATCCCGGAGGGAAATGAGCGCCGTCCCCGGCGCAGCGATATCCGGCTTCACCATTCCATCGACTCTTGGTCCCCGACTTGAAAATGAGGCGATGTCACCAAGTGCTGTGCTGCTGGTGCTGCCGAAATGGTACGACATGCCGTCGTACGCCGTCCAGTCCTTTCTCGAGACAAATGCCCCTACGGCAATCGCGTGGTCTGCAGTTGCGGGTTCATCAATCGTATAGCTGGGATCAGGGGAAGCGAACGACACTTTGCGATCACCCCAATCCTCATAAATATGGAACATCGCCGGTGATGCGGAGAGGTTTACGACTTTGAGAAAATACTTGCCATTGCCCGCCGGCAAGAATCCGGCAACCTGTGAATACTGTGAACTCGTGCCCCGGACGCTCTTCGTTGAAGGAAGAGGCGTCGAGGCAATTGATCGCTGAGAACCGTCATAGTAGTGTAATGCGAGGGAAGGCTGACCACCACCCTGTTGGGGTCTCCAGATTAAATTGAACTGGAGCTTGGTTCCATTTGTCGTGGCTCCTGTAACATCCACCTCGATAAATCCTGTGGAGTCGGACCCGTTGAGAGTCCCGGAATAATGCCTCGCCGATGCCCCTTCATTCCCTGCCGCGATGAAGAATGCGACCCCTTTTGCGTAGACGGCATCCACCGCCTGATCCTCCGGATCGGAGCCGTCATGATACGTGTCCCAACCGCCGTAACTCATCGAAAGCACATTTGCATGAAACGTATCGACCGCTGCAGTCATCGCCGCGATGTCTCCCGCCGTCTGAGAATTCCCGGTGGTATCATTGCCAATCTTCATGAAGATAAGACCTGCACCCGGGGCCATCCCTTTGAAGGGCCCCCCACCATTCTCGCTGTTCAATGATGAAAGGGTGCCTCGACCCAGAATTGTCGCAGTGACGTGGGTTCCGTGCCCGGTAACGTGGTTGACCACCGACGTCCCTATCGAATGGGGATAGTTCGAATAGTCTCTGGCGGCGATCACTCCCGGGAGGTCAGGATTTGACGGATCGTCATCCAATCCGGAGTCGAGCACTCCCACCCTCACGCCTGTCCCCGTCCATCCCCTTGCCCACACGGAGTCTGCCCCAATCGTGTGGGCAGCAACATTGTTTTTCGGCGATCGAGAGAACTCCGCCGTCTCCATTCGCGCAAGGAAGCCGAGAGATAACGTGCCGACAAAATTCGCCACCGGCATCGTCGCGACCACGAAGCCGTACGGATGATTCTCGACCGGCGGGATCCAGCTCTCCCAGTAGCAGTGGACGCCAAGAGACCTCAGCGAGTCCTGTTGCCTCGTCGTCGGATGCTCCTGAAAATACAGGAGGACGGTCGCCGTCGCAGAGTCTGCAGAGAGCAGCGCATCCTTGACCAACATTGTTTTCTCGCTGATATTCTGCAGAAGTTTGCCGCTGAGGATCTTGGAGCTTAGTCCGGCCGGCACGTTGACGATCTCAACCTTTTGTTCCGGCGACCCGGCTTGCGCCTTGAGAACACCAAGAGTCAGAAAGAGTGCGGGAAGAATACGAATGTTTCTCATACGCTACCATCAGTGTGTTGGCAGAGAGCTCGAACCCAGAAGAACTACGGCTGAGGTGATTTTGTCGTATTACTGTCGATTGACTGAACCGACGGCAACCTTGCGATACGTTTCAACTCGGGAATGGTCACGCGGGCGATGATGATTCCTCCCGCCACTTCAACGACTTCCGTGCCGATTGAACGGATGTCATCCGGACTAGATCCATGGATCAGGACAACGATCTTCTGTGCATCATGGATATCCTTCGATGACACCAACATTTGCAGTCTCGCATCGAGTTTCGTAAGTTCATTCTGGGTGAGGAGGTCCTCCTCCCCGCACTGTGCCAGGAGAACGCCGGAAAGCGCAAGAAGAAGGATACGCACCTTAGGAAAACTCATCATGTTTTTGGAACACCCCGAAAGGCCGTTGTGTTCTGCCGTCTTACTAGACAGTTCTCGTTCCAACTTGCAATTCATGAGACATTCCGTAGAATCAGTTTGTTGGAACGGCATGAGATATGGGAACTTCCCGAAAGAGTCTCTGGTTACATGCTTAAGTTATGAAACAACTATTTCTCCGGCGTGTTGCCATTTTTCTGCTGGCAACCTATGTTCCACTGAGCCTCTCGCTGGGGTTTCTCCACGCGGACGAGGACCAGGTGCATGGGTCCGGACGAGTCGAAGTTCATGTCCCTTCGTCCGGTGCGTCCGCACGTGCTGTGGAAACCGGGCCCTGCATTGCGTGCCTGATCATCTCTGGACACCACGTCCAGCACAATGCTATCCTTCCGGAGACCCTCGCTGCCCGGTTCTTTTTCCTTGAGCAAACTCCCGCCCCCGCGTCACTAACCCCCGAATCACCATCTGCACGTGCACCTCCCGTATCCCACTCTTCGTGAGCCAAGGCGTTTTTTGTCATTCTGTGGTGTAGCTGTTCTTCTCTCGCGTTCGGGAGAAGGACTGTTGAATCGTGACGGTTTGTCATCAGTCCGGACAACCCACAATTCCCCTCGGCCGATATCGCGGCCGAAGCCCCACCTCCGATGACCTCCTGAACCTGTGGCTCTTCTCTGTGTGCATCCTTGTTGACTCAGACGACAACCGCCAAATTGGGATTAAACTCATGAAACCTCGTGTCGCCCTTTCACTCGCTTCTCTCTTTTGCTGGGCTCTTGCTCCGCTTGCATGGTCGGGGGAATCGCCCAAAGGACCTTCAGCCGAGCCCACCGTGCAGGCGCGCTTCACAGTGACCGACGCAGACCAGAACTTCCCCATCGAACTTGCCCACGTAATTCTTCGGCACAACGGAAGGATCATTGCGCAGGACGCTACGAATCCTGCCGGGCTGATTCGGTTCCGGGACATTGCCCCGGGAAGATATGAAGTCGCTGGATGGTTCGTTGGTTACAAAACGTACGTGGATTCCATTACGATTGACTTGCAGCACACGACGTTCGCCATTGCCCTGCATCCTGCGGGCACCACGACGCAGGAAGTGGAGGTGATCGGCAAACAGGAATTGGCGGTTTCGCACATTGACCCCAGAACCGGAAATCAGGTCTTTGAGGCCGAGACGTACCACGTTCCCCCGACGGCGAGAATGACGAACCTCATCCAGGAGAATCTTCTGGGAGCAGTGCGGGCGCCCACAGGTGAAGTCCATATCCGAGGGCAGCACGGGGAGTTTACCTACTACATCGATGGCCTGCCGGTTCCCCTGGGGGTCTTCGGTGGGCTGAATGAAGTTGTTGATCCGAAGGTCATTGAACGCACGACGTTTATCACAGGTGGTTTTCCGGCAGAGTACGGCGGCCAGATGGCGGCGATTGTCGACTTGAACAACCGCGTCCCGACAGGCAGCTTTCATCTCGACGCATCGACGTACGGAGGAAGCTACCTCGTCTTCAACGGTGCAAAGGGTTCTCCGGGCGATACTCTCGGGTCTCGGGTCGGACCGTTCCGGGCGCTCAATTCAAACGGTCAGGCACTCTCGATCAGCGATCATATTGGAAATCTCGGGTTTTTTGTCTCCGGTTCGCGTCAGGAGACAGACCGGCGGATTGACCCGCCTGTCGCTTCGCTCTTTCACGATCATGGGTTCGACTATTTCCTGTACGGCAAGTTTGACTATATCCTGAGCGACGTCGACTATCTCACGTCCAACATCAATTTCGGCGATACGTATACGCAGGTCCCGTACGATTCCGTCGAACAGATTGCTTCCGACCTGCAAAAGACAACGAATGGATTTCAGACATTGTCGTATTTCCGAACGCTCAATTCGGACATCGACGAGGAATCCAATCTCTTCATCGGCGGATATGCACGCCAAGGCGGACTTGTCTACACGCCGGGAAATATCGATCCACCAAACTTTCAATTTGTCGGGGATACCCTTCATAACTATTTGCTGGCCGAAGACAGGAGTTTTACGACGCTGGGGATGCGAGCGACATTTGACAAAAGGCTCTCGCACGAGTTCATGTACAAGGTGGGAATGAACTTCAGCAGCACAAGGGGGACCGAAAATTTCACGTCGACGGACCCGACGGGAATACCCGGACCTTCCATTGTCACAAATTTTGTGGGCTCGGACTTCGGCGTCTTCGCGGAATCGGAGTGGCATCCTCTCGAGTGGACCTCCTTCGATGTCGGCCTCAGGTATGATCAACATAGTGCCCCTGACATGCCCCTTCAACACCAGGCGAGTCCGAGGATTCGATGGAATTTCTATATTGATGAATCGAATTCCGCCTATCTGTATTACGGCCGACTTTTTATGCCGACCAATATCGAAGGTCTCAGGTCGATTGCGCTCAACGTCAGTACCTCGCTCACACCCACGCTTCCGGAACGGGATGATTTCTACGAGGCCACCTTTACGCATGTATTCCCGGGCGGCGTGAGTGCGAAACTTGCATCGTTCTACAAATATTCCACGCCTGGAGTGGATGATCAAACGGTCGGGAATAGTGCCATCAAAACACCTGTGAATATTGAAACGGTCCGTACGACCGGCATCGAACTTGGACTTTCCTTCAACAGCGAGGAGACGCCCTTTTCAGGATATATCAACAGTTCGATCATTCATGCGTATGGATCGGGGCTGGTGAGCGGCGGATTTCTAGACTTCGACACCGATGGACCGGCGACGGATCTGGATCACGACCAGCGGCTCTCAATCGTCGCCGACGTGAACTACCAGCCCCGCGATTGGTTTGTCAACCTCAAAGGCATCTATGGTTCGGGCCTCGCGAACGGGAATCCTGACGGCGTCGCGTATGGCACGGGCCTCTTTGATTTCAACACGGCAACGCACACGGCACCGTCCTGGATTCTCAACCTCGGGTTCGGGTATACGTTTCATTTCGCTGGCGGTATGACGCTTGACCCGTCACTGTTTATTACGAACCTGCTCGACAACGATCACCTTATCAAGGGAGCCTATTTCAGCGGCGCAAGCTGGGAAGAGCGCAGGAACGTCGTTCTGAAGTTATCTGTCCATGTGTAAAGCTGGTCGGAAGGAAAACGCCACCGGCCTTTGAAGATTGTGTTGGATGTGCCCGATCGCATGTCGGGCACCTCCATTTTTCCCTTGAGACGCAGCCCGGTTCCTTCACATGGGCGCGCGGGGCGCTCGAGCAGTCATGCCAGACCCGCGTGAGAACGCGTTCGATAAGAATCATCTGGCGGCAATATCTCTCTTGTTGCCTGACAGTTGATGCGAACGTTGGATGTCCTCTCTTCCATTCGATTGAAGAGCCTATCCTTGCAATAGATGGGTAACTGTTCCTACGAAGGCAAGGATCCCGACAACCATACACCTTGACTCTTTCGGCGTCGTTGGGTATATTTTTGCGGGAGGAAACGGTGGGCCTGAGCTAACCCCCCTCACCGAATCCCGATTTCCCCTGCACTCTGTCCTTTGTCATTCCAATCTTGATCCAACGATTCCCCACCGCGCGCAGCAAGCGCCGTAGCTCGTTGCAGGGAGATACTGCCAAAGCTTGCGCATTTGATGGATGGGTTCATTGAGCGACTGGTTTCGGAAAAGAATTGCACTATTGCTGTTGCTGATGTACGTGCCTCTGCTTTCCACCGTAGAGTTTGCGCACAACCACGAATTTTCCGTTCTTTCCCCAGGAGACCACGGTGTCGCTTGCAGTATCGGCCACGGAAGAGCGTTGCATGCTGTTCACCGAGATATCTGTTTTGCCTGCCTCTATGCAGCCGGCCATTTCATCAATGCACCTTTTGTCCTGCCCAGCTTGTGCATTCATCACAACCTTGTCTTTGCTGATGTCGAAATTCCAATAGGGAACATCCTCAGCACAGAGTCTGCCCGCTCGCCTCCTCCTGCGTTCGCCTCCTGACACTTCATCCCGTTCTGAGGTCCATGCGTTCTTCCTCTTTTCGGCAACGGCGCGGGTTTCCGTGCCGACCCGCGTGTGGAGGACCCCATCACGGAGCATCTTTCTTCCCGTTGGTCGGCTGCAACAAGGTGCAGGAAGTCGATTTTGCACTGAAGATCTCATTCCCATGATGTCAGTCCAAAATGGATCCTGAGGCCCGGAGTCTCCTGGTCCAAATCGAGGGGCGATGAGAAACGCACAAAAATGATTAATCGAATCAAAACTATCGTTGGGTTCGGGATGGCTCTCTGGTTAGCCATCCTGTTTCTGGTTGTTGTTCCGTACCATCATCACGAAGATCATAGGCAACACGATGACTGCATCCTCTGTGTGATCGCCCATCAGCGATTCCAGGTCAGCGTTTCATTTGCCCTCCCAATCTTTACTCTGTGCATTATCATTCAATACCTTCTGCCTTCCACAATTCTCGTCTGCAAACTTCCTGGTTTGTTACAACCCCGTGCGCCACCACGCAGGCGAGACCTTCCCTGCAGAGCTCTCTAACTGAGGCACATCATACATTCGCCAACGCGGAGCGAGATATCGTTCTGCGTTGACCTCAACGCATCTTTCCGACGGAGAGACAATGAAACCATTTTTCATGGCACTCTGCTGCCTTGTCCTGGCAGTGCCGGGTCCACAAACATTTGCACAATTGAACGATCACGTCCAGGATTCGCTGGCATTGGCAAGAGCAGATTCCACGGCCCGGCGAAATGCGAATATTCTTGTCATTGGCAGGAGGCGCAATGTGGATCGCCTCGGCGCTTTGTCGAAAGCCATTCAAGCGACGAGTGTCGTGACTCCGGAAGCGCTCTTTCGAAAGAACGCTGATGATTTTACTCAGGCCGTTACGTCGGAACCCGGGGTGTGTGTGCTGACCGGATGCAGTTCGTGCGGTTTCAAGCAAATTCAGATAAACGGGCTTGGGGCGAATCATACGACAATGCTTGTCGATGGCCTTCCTATCTACACACCTGTCACAAGTTTCTATGGTGTCGATGCGCTCACTACAGCAGGAGTCGCAGCCATTGACCTCTCACGTGGCCCCGGGGCCTCACTCCTTGCACCCGGCGCCATAGCCGGTGCGGTGGATGTCCGCTTTCGGGATCCCACACAAACAACCCTCACGGCCGACGCAGCCTTCGGCAACAACGATTGGAACCATCTTTCGTTTTCAGCGACCACCGTGGCCGACAGCGGCACGCTCGGAATTCTCGTCGCAGCCCATCACTTTCAGCAAGGAGCATGGGACGCCAACGGCAATGGTGTTTGTGAATCCCCATCTCTTAAAGACGAAAGTGCCTTGCTCAGGCTGAATGGCATCGTGGGCGAAAACTGGTCGTGGAACTTGCGTTATGTGCATAGCAATTCAGAGGTGTTCGGCGCCGCCACGACATCCAATCACATGGGGGCTGCGGTTGGGCCGGCGGATTCCATCCCACTCTTTGTGGGGGGGAACGTGAAGAATACTTTCATAGGAAATCCCGTCGATATCATTGAGTGGGTTCAAACGGCTCGTGATGAAGCAGCGGGCTCCTTGATATGGGACTCGCCCGATATGGGAACATGGCAGTTACGGGCTGGGCTGGCCAACCAATCGCAAATCTCCGAATACGAGGGCGGTGCTGACTATTATAATATGGACCACACAATCGTGGGCGATTTGCGTTGGCAGGGATCGGCTGGAGACCACACCCTGACTCTGGGCGTGGATGGAAACAGCGAGAGAATGGCATCGCAATCGATATACTATTACCAAAAGCTTGGGATTACTCCTGATTCCTACAACACGATCTTCGGAGGGGGTTACGTTCAAGACGTGTGGAATTTCGGACATGAACGCGACCTGTCCTTGGCCCTTCGCATGGATGATATCGATGTCAATTGGGTCGACAAGCCCAACTCGGAAATTCATAATTTCATCGCCGCACCCCGGGTGAGTTTGCGCTGGGAATTCCTGGAAGGTCTGACGGGTCGCCTGTCTGCGGGTTTGGGATGGCGCGCACCGCTGACATTCTTTGAGATGGATCACGGCCTTTTGGACAACGGCTTTGACATCGCGGTCGACAAGTTGGAAAAAGCTGTCGGCGTCGGAGGTTCTCTTTCCTTCGACGGACCACAGTGGAACTTCACCGTCGGAGCGTATGCCACCCAGCTTTCGAATCTTGAATACATCGACAATGACCCGACGTTGGTCCGTCCGGTCTTGCGGAACGATCCCACCCATCTGATCTTTGTCGATGTGGATGCCGAGGTCACATTCCTTCCTTGCGAGTGGCTCAAGCTGGGAGTGGGTGCCCAACACCAGGCAATTCCCGATCAATACAAGGCGGTCGAATTAGTCGCTGCGTACGAAACCGAACTCAATGGACGCGTGGAATTGGATTGGGGACCGGCTTCGGTTTCCGGAGATGTGACCTGGATTGGACCCCGCGACCTGACACAATATGGTTATGCAGACCACTTCAACGTCCTGCAAGACGGTGTTGTGAGCGATCCAAAACTTGTCCAGGCTCCGGGATTCTTTGTGGCCAACATGAAGGCAAGTTGGAAGATACACCACGCTGTGGATCTCTACGTTGGAGCCGAAAACCTGTTTAACTATACCCAAGCACGTTCGGCAGGGGACGATCCCAAATTCTGGGATAGCCAGGGCGGCTACGGCACTTCACACATCTGGGGGCCGTTGCGCGGACGTCAACTGTATGCCGGGCTACGCATAGTGATATGATCCATACCTACATGCAGGAGTCATTTCGACGAAGCCTGCATGTAGGTTAGATTTATTTAAGGAGAATCCATGGTTCATCTAATCGATATTCTTGCCCCAGTTTTGTTGTTTCTGGAAGAGGCAATTCTTGCGTTGTTAGTTGCGTTGGAGGTAGCTTCTTTCACAATCTTTTTCTTGCGATTGCGCTCCCTCGCGCAGGCGAATGGCGATCCAACCAAATGGATAAGGCGCTTGACGCAAGACATGAAGAACAGCGGCCTTGGCACAGTCATCGTGGAAGGCGACGACAGCAATACTGTATCAGGTCGCATGGTAAAAACAGCAACAGAGAACTGGGGGCTCGCGCCCGAAGCTTTGGAAAAGGTATTCGAGGCGCAAGAGTCGATGGACAAGAGAGGATTGGAGCGGGGACTGTCATTTCTCGGCACCGTTGGTGCCAATGCGCCATTCCTCGGCTTGACAGGCACGGTGACAGGGATTCTCGTCGCGTTTGACCGCTTCGCGGCATCAGGTGGGAGCGGCAGCACAGAAGTCATGGTTGCCATTTCACAGGCTTTGGTGGCTACAGCCATCGGACTTCTGGTGGCTATTCCTGCAGTGGTGTTCTATAACATTTTGCGGAATCGCAGTAAAATCATATTGGAACAGTCAAGAGAAGTTCAAGCTCTCATTCTTGCGAGAGCCCTCCACACCACATTTATGCAGCCGGAGGCATGACATGGCCGCATCGGCACGCCACGATGATGAAGAGATCATTTCCAACATTAATATCACGCCTCTCGTAGATATTTTTCTGGTCTTACTCATCATCTTCATGATTACCAGTACCGTGCTTGATCGGCAAGAGATAAAAATCCATTTGCCGAAAGCTG
>DATJPR010000233.1:0-6643 GCA_035506295.1 Bacteroidota bacterium
AATGCCAGGGAATTTCTCACGGGAGGGTGAGTGTTGTACGATAGTCGCCTTCTCCGGCATCGGTTGGATAGCGCGGTAGTCAAGCGCCGGGTACCCTCATCGTAGTCATTCTTTCCTTCCGGCATAACCAGATCTGAGGTAGATAATGTCCAAATTCTCCAACGTTTTCGTTGGGTTAATGATTATTGCATTCGGGGTTCAACATTCGGCGGGCCAGGAAAACGCCGAGCCCGACAGCGCGCTCCGGGCGATCCTTGAAAAACTGCCCGGCGCCACGCTGACCCTGCAGCAGGCACAGGGATCGGCGATTGAAAACGCCACGTCGCTTCATCGGGCGGACGCCGTGTTGCAGGGGGCCGACGCTGTCGTCCGGAGGGAGTCCGGGTACTTCGATCCTCAGTTGTTCTTTTCCCTGAACTATACGGATCAGAAGCTCCCGACAGCGTCGTTCTTCTCAGGTGCTCCGGTTCTTTCCACCCAGCAAACGACGACCCAGACAGGTTTGAGCATGAATCTGCCGACAGGGACGGAGCTCCAGCTGTCGCTCAACACGACGCGCCTTGGAACGAATTCGACGTTTGCGTTTCTCAATCCGGAATTCGATGCGTTCGGGATGCTGACGCTTCGACAGCCTCTCCTCGGAGGATTCATGGTCAGCGCGCGCAAACGCCTGCGCCAGGCAGAAATGCAATCGGAGGGGGAGAAGAATCGATATGACCAGCAGGTGCTCGGCGTCCGGAGCGATGTCGAGCAGCTCTACTGGGACCTCTATAGCGCCGAACGCGACTATGCCGTGGAAACGCTGAGTCGGAATCGGGCAGCCGCTTTTCTGAACGAGACCGAACTCCGGGCGAAGGCGGGACTCGTCGGCCCGGATCAGGTCGCTAATGCACGCACATTTCTCGCTCAACAGGAGATACTCCTTCTCGACCGCGAGGAGTCACTCGACCAGGTCTCCGATCGCCTCGCCGTGCTCATCGGGAATCGGCCTTCGGGTCAAGCGGCGCGCTTCCGCACCGTGGACGATCCGCCTGTGGGCGGGCCCGTCGGCCCTGTGGATTCCCTCGTACGACTGGCGACGGAAAACAACCTCGATCTGAGGGCGGCGCAAAGGGATATTGACGCTGCGACAGCGCTCTCCGACGCAGCCCGATGGGAAGCATTGCCGAGTGTCGACCTGGTGGGTTCGTTGGGCGGGAGCGGACTCGGCGGTCGTACGCAGGATGTCATCTTCGGAACGGACACTCTCCGCATCGCCGCGGCCCCGGGCTTTTCGGATGCTTTCAACCAGGTCTATCACCGTGACTTTCCGAATTGGAGCCTCGGCGTTCAAGTCACCTTCCCGATCGGTCTACGGAGCGGCATGGCCGAGAAGGATCGGCTGGATGCGGACGTCGTAGGCGCCCAGCAGTCGTTGATCGAAAAGTCACGACTTCTGGAGCAACAGGTGCGTGCGGTGTGCCGCGATCTGGAACGCGGCCGTCATCGTCTCGACGTCGTCCGTGAAGGAGTCGCGGCGGCGCAGGAACAGGTGAGGATCGGCATCATCGAGTTTCGCAACGGCCGGACGACGGCGTTCGAGCTGGTTCGGCTCGGTGAGGATCTTGCGGTTGCAGAACAGCGGTATTATCAGGAGCGCGTCCGCACCGCGAAGGCGGCTGCGGCGTTGCACGCGCTCACATCAGGATCGTATCAAGGAGGAGGCACGCTATGACGAAGGCGATGGTGTTTCAGGTTATGGGTAGCGTGATCCTTCTCGGGATCGCGCAAGGAGTCACGGGATGCTCGGGACAGCCTTCCGAGGCGGGGCGTTTCTCGATGCCACCGATGCCCGTCGAAGTTGCCCGCGCGGAAGTTCGCCCGGTGGAAGACCGGTTCGAAGCCATCGGGGACATCGAGGCGAACGATGCGATCACCGTCGTCTCGGAAATCGATGCGGTCGTGAAAAGCCTCCCCTTCAAGGAAGGGAGTTTGATCCGCAAGGGGGACGTGATCGCGCAACTGGACGACGCCCAGCGTGCCGCGGAGGTCGCGCGCGCCGAGGCGCTCGAGGCGCAGAGTCACTCGACCTACGAACGTGTCAAGGCGATCGTCGATCAGCATGCCGGATCGCAACAGGACCTTGACGATGCGGCCGCAGGCCTCAAGGTCGCCGATGCGAACCTTGCGTTGGCCCGGGCGCAGCTCGCAAAGACGCGTATCACCGCACCGTTTGATGGCATTGTCGGGGCGCGCCGGATCAGCGCAGGAACGTTCCTTCGCGCCGGCCAAACGATTACCGAGCTCGCGGACATCAAAGCCATGCGGGTCACGTTTTCGGCGCCTGAACGGTATCTTGCGGATCTGCGGCAGGGAGCAGAAGTGCGCATCTCGACGATCGTCAACACGCAAGCGACTTTGAGCGGATCGATCATCGCGGTGGACCCCGTGCTCGACCCGGGCACTCGGACCGCGCGCGTCGTCGCGAAGGTCAACAATCCGGGAGGCCAGCTCCGTCCGGGAATGTCGGCTGCCGTCTCCGCGGTTCTCGGCCGGCGGCCGAATGCCATCACCATCCCCTCGGAGGCCGTCTTTGCGAATGGGAACCAATCGTTTGTCTATGCCGTATCGCGCGATAGCACGGCGACCCGCGTCCCGGTCGCCCTGGGCACCCGGCTCGCAGACGTGGTGGAGGTGGTGCACGGACTCGATGCCGGTCAGGTCGTTGTCCGCGCCGGTCACCAGAAACTGTTTGATGGGGCACGCGTCATGCCGGTGAGCGATCAACCCGTCGCCGCGCAACACTAACGATGAGACATCCATGAAATTGAGCCAAGTTGCCATCCGACGACCGGTCTTCGCCGCGGTCATGAGTCTTGCCATTCTCCTGTTTGGACTCATCGCCTTTCTTCGGTTGCCCGTGCGCGAATATCCGGATATCGATCCGCCGATTATCTCCGTGGTGACGACCTATCGCGGCGCAAGCCCGAACGTTATTGAAACAGAAGTCACCAATGTCCTCGAGGAGCAATTCGCAACCTTGCAGGGGGTCAAGACGATCCAGTCCTCGAGCAAGGAAGAGGGCTCGGTCATCACGATCGAGTTCGAGTTGAACCGGAACGTCGACGAAGCCGCCAACGACGTGCGCGAACGTGTCTCGCGCGTGCGAGGCGTCCTTCCCCGGGAGATCGACGACCCGACGATATCAAAAGTGGATGCCAACGCACAAGCGGTCATGTGGCTTGCGTTGTCCAGCGAGCACCACTCGGGGCTCGAGCTGACCGATGTGGCAGACCAGGTGTTGAAGGACCGGCTGCAGCGCGTGCCCGGCGTGGGTTCGGTGATTCTTGGCGGCGAGCGTCGATACGCGATGCGCGTGTGGCTTGATCCCCTGCGACTGGCCGCGCACGGCATGACGACGCAGGATGTGGAGGACGCCGTAAGGCAGGAAAATGCCGAGATCCCCAGCGGCCGTGTGGAAGGGAAGGAGAGGGAATTCGTCGTTCGCACGAACGGGGAACTGGCCACAGCGGACGAGTTCGGCTCGATCATCGTATCCAGGAAGGGGGACGACATCGTTCGCCTTCGGGACGTGGCTCAGGTTGCGGTAGGACCGGCGGATGACCGCACCGCCGTGCGCTATAACGGGCAGCAGGCGATCGGGCTCGGGATCGTCAAGCAGTCGAAAGCCAGCACCGTCGATGTTGCCGCCGCGGTGAAAGCCGCGCTTCCGGATCTTGTGAAGCTTCTGCCACAAGGGATGAAACTCGATATCGCGTACGATTCCTCCACCTTCATCCTGGATTCGATTCATGAGGTCCAGCAGACGCTGATCATTGCGATCTGCCTGGTCGTGCTCGTCGTTCTTCTCTTCCTGAAGAGCATGCGCGCGACAACCATTCCGACCCTGGCCATTCCGGTATCGATCATCGGCGCGCTCGCGGCCGCGTACTTCGCCGGGTTTACGCTCAATATCCTGACGTTGCTCGGGCTGGTCCTCGCCATCGGGCTTGTCGTCGACGACGCGATCGTCGTGCTCGAGAACGTCTATCGACACATGGAGATGGGCAAGAACCGCGTCAAGGCGGCGTTCGACGGGAGCAACGAAATCGGATTCGCCGTTGTCGCGACTACGGTGGCGCTGGTGGCCGTCTTCATTCCGCTCGCGTTTCTCACCGGCTCGGTCGGACGCCTGTTCAACGAATTCGGGATGACGGTTGCCGTGGCGGTCCTGATCTCGGGGTTCGTGGCGCTGACATTGACGCCGATGCTGACGTCGAAGATCCTCAAGCCTCTCCATCATACGAGCAATAGCTGGGCGTCGAGGTCCTTCGACGCGTTCTTCGACGGCCTGAACAAGATCTACGCGAAAGTGCTGCGCGGATCGCTCCGCCGTCCAAAGACGATGGTTGCCGCCGCCGTTCTCGCAGTCGCCCTCAGCCTCGTGATCTTCCGATTGCTTCCGAGCGAGCTCGTGCCCATCGAGGATCGGGGTTACGGCTTCGGTGTGGTGATGGCGCCGGAGGGATCGACCTTGAATTACACCGACGCGTACATGCGACAGGTCGAGCAGCGCTTGCTGGCGCGGCCGGATGTGCGTGCGGTGTTTTCCGCGACAGGCCTCGGGTTCGAGGGGCCGGGGGCGGTGACCGACGGGTTTATGTTCATGGCGCTCAAACCCCGGAATGAACGCGCGAAGTCACAGCAGGAGATCGTCAGGGAACTGTTCCCGCAGCTCATCAGCATTCCGGGCGTCCTTGCCTTCGTCGTCAACCCGCCGAGCATCGGCGGCGACGTGAACTCCAGCCCGGTGGAATACGTGCTGGAAGGTGACAGCTATGACGATTTGAGCCGCGGGGTCGGCATCATGATGGGCGAAGCGTCCAAAATGGGTTATCTGCTGAACCTCAATTCCGACCTCCATCTCAACAAACCGCAGTTGGATCTTGCCGTCGATCGCGACCGTGCCTCGGCGCTGGGCGTCTCGGTGTCGGACATCGGCTCGACGCTCGAGACGTTGCTCGGCGGTCGGGTCGTCACCAATTTCAAGCGCGGGACGAAACAGTATGATGTGATCCTTCAGATGAAGGCGGCCGACCGCTCAACACCCGAGGTGATCAAGGATGTGTATGTCCGGTCGGCGGGCGGGCTGGTTCAGCTTGCGAACCTGGTCCGCGTCAACGAAACGGTGGCGCCGAAGGAGCTGAACCATTTCAACCGCGTGCGGTCCGCCACGATCACGGCGAATCTCGCGCCGGGCGCAACGGTGGGGCAGGCGCTTGACGATCTCGACCATATCATGGAAAAGAAACTCCCCCCGGGGCTGAAGCGGGAATTCGCCGGACAGTCTCTCGAGTACAAGACCTCGAATTCGGGACTGTATTTGATGTTCCTCCTGGCAATTGTCTTCATCTTTCTTGTTCTCTCGGCACAGTTCGAAAGCTTCATCCATCCCTTGACGATCCTGCTTTCGGTGCCGCTGGCGGTGTTCGGCGCGCTCCTGACGCTCTTTGTGTTTCGCCAGAGTTTGAACATCTATTCGCAGATCGGACTCATCATGCTGATCGGTCTGGTGACAAAGAACGCCATCCTCATCGTGGAATTCGCAAATCAGCTCCGAAGCCGGGGGAGCAACGTTGTGGATGCGGTGATCGAAGCGGCCACCATTCGATTGCGGCCGATCCTCATGACATCGTTCGCGACGATCTTCGGCGTGCTGCCGATCGCCATCGGCCTCGGCGCCGGCGGGGAGTCGCGTCAGCCGCTTGGATTGGCGGTTGCAGGCGGGTTGTTCTTCTCGACGTTTCTGACGCTGGTGATCGTGCCGACGGTGTACACGATGCTTGCGCGGTTCACGAAAGCAAGTGCGGCAGGAGCGGATGGGGAAGGGGAAGAATTCACGCCTGAGGATTTTGAACGGGGAAAAGAGTTCGCCGGCCACGCTGCGGTCGTGAAGTAAATCCCGACCTCTTTAGTAGGTCGACCGGATCGGTCGACCTACCCTGGAAAGGCGGCACGTTGCTGCCCGGCAAGTGCCGCCATCGCCTCCATCGGTGTAATCACTTCCATCGTCTCGACTTCACTATAGTATCTTCTCCACGGACCGAACCTGGACTCAAATTCAGCTTGCGATGACACCTCCCATACGCTGAAACCCACGGCAGGATCGTCCTTGAGGCAGTGCGTCTCCCCGCGAATGCAACTTCTATCCAACTCTCCGCGCTGCAGTTTCTGACCGAACTCCATCATCCGCATGAGATCGACGCGAACCTTGACCTGAATCAACATCTACGGTTCCTTTCGATGTTTTCAAGACCGCCGCTGGTCCTGTGGTTTCTGGCCTCTCTCCTCTCTCACGATTCGTCCATTGACGATTGTCTACTGACCATTGTCAGTTGGTCTTTCCTTTCCCTGCCCCTTCTATTCCAATCTGACATATTTCTCTTCATTGAAATTCTTCCTGTCGATTTGCCCGTTGGTTCCGACAGGCCAGGTCTGGGTAAGTGTGTCGGCCTTGATTTCGAGAAGCATTTTGACTGTGTCGCCGACCATTCCCGTCGCGATATGGTATTGAATGATTTCTTCGTATCGGTCGCCGTCCAGTTTGTACATCCCGCCGCCGAAACTGTCAAAGTTGGTGGTGTCGGACTTGTACCGTCCGACA
>DATJPR010000234.1:0-12922 GCA_035506295.1 Bacteroidota bacterium
GTTCAAGCAAGCCCGCCGGTTTGCACATTCAAGGTGGACGATACCACATATTCCGCAGCGCACTCCTTTGTCTGGTCGATAGGATCAGTTCACTTGCTATCGACGACGACTCCGCAGCTTCCCCAATCCGGAATGAAAAACAGCTGGATTCACTGGAGCGATGGAGATTCGATCTCACACCATATCACGACTCCGGCAGTGAACACGACCTACACAGCCGTCTTTGATACCTCATACTATCTCACGATGTCTGCAGGGAATGGGGGATCGGTCGGGCCTTCCAGCGGATGGTATAAAAGTGGTGAGAGTGTCCCGATTGTTGCACATGCCAATGCGGGTTGGAAACTGAATCAATGGGTCGGACTTGGGAAGGGCTCGTACAGCGGCACAGATACGTCGGCAGCTGTCACTATGGACAGTGTGATTACGGAGACGGCTGCCTTCGAGTTGGCTACGGGATTGTCGGATCGGAGACTGAGGATCCCATCGACCTATGAGCTCAGTGGCAGCTACCCAAACCCTTTCAATCCTTCGACGACAATCCGATACGGCTTGCCTCGTCGCTCACACGTCCTCCTGACTGTTTACAGCACGCTTAGCCAGAAGGTGGCTGAGCTTGCCAATGGAGACATGGATGCCGGGTATCATGAAGTGAGATTTGACGGCAGGAACCTGGCGAGCGGCATCTACTTCTACCGACTGCAGGCCGGAGAGTTCATTCAAACGAGGAAGCTTCTTCTTGTCAAGTAACGGGCTCCGGACAAAGGCTTGTAAGATATTCTGAACAAACTCCGGGTAGAGGATATCGTCGCGTCACCGTAAACACAAGCCTGCTTTCACTCTTGATCAGAGCGCAACGGATCCTGAACTGTGAGATGAGGATCTGCCCGCCAATGAACAATTGAAATGCACGCTCATGGCTCATTGATCACTTGAAAACGAAACCGGAGTTCTCGACGGGAATCCCAATGAGTGCACGGAACGTGTAACAATTCCGTAAGGTGTCTCAGGAGTATAAGGCTCGGGAAAAGTGGTGCGTTTCAGATGGTCGCAGACTTTGATTTCAGTCCTGCGTCATTCAGCAGGAGCGAGCTGCCTGCCCCGCTCGAAGACTTTCTCTGCATTCCTCAAGCCGACAAGAGGATCCCATACCGCGTTGAATTGCGCCCGCATCGCATCCTTGATCGCATCCTGTCTGTTCACCACGTACGACTTGAAGCTCGCCCAATCGGTGGGAGTGAAGCCGGCCTTCCGCATATCGTTCGCAATGATCCGGATGCCACCGGGAAGCCAGTGATACATTTTCACGATGTGCCAGAAGAGATCACTGGATGTGTCGATGCCAAGAAGCTTGGCAGTCTGATCCGCATACGCCGCCAGGTGCCTCACGAGTTTGATGCCATAGATGATCGAGTATTCGGGATCCGTGCTGAGCCTCTCCGGATCCGTCACCCCAAGCGTCTTGAAGTTGTCGGGGTGAAGCTGAAAGAGCCCTCGTTCGCCAAGCGATGTCACCGGAGTGCCGACCTGTCCATCCGACTCCACGGAAATCCAGCCGATGAGAAACCGGAGAGGAATGTCGCCTCTGTATTTGTTCAGCAATGGTGTGAGAGTTTCAACCCATCGGGGGATTGCCGAAGGAACGCCTGAGCCCGCCGGCTTTTGTTGCACCTCCGGTTTGTCCCCGAACAGGACCGTTCGCATTACCCGCCAGGTGGCGGGACCCAGTATCCCGTCTGCCTGCGCCTCCGGGAAGCCCTGTCGAAGCTGCCATTCAGCAAGAGCCCGTGCGAATGCCTCTTCTCCAAGACTCACATTCTGCATGCCGGAAAACGGAAGCAGGAGATCGTTGATTTTCTCCTGATGTTGATCCCAACCGAGCTTCGTGGCATAATACCGGTTGAGTTGAACGGCACGGCCCCAGTCTCGTTCCTGTGTGCCTGTCTCCTCCGTTGATTCTTCCAGCGGCTGCTCCGGTTCCTCCTCTGAAAGTGCCTCTCCGAGCGCCTCGTGATATTCCGGTTCCAGGGAATAGGCGCTCTCGGTCAAGCGAGGAGCATTCTCCGTCTCGTGAGAGGTTTCTCCTTTTCCCACAGTGGGATGACCCCGTACAGGGATGAATCCACCCATGGTCCGGGCGAGCAATTTCCCGACGCCGATTGTCCGCATGTCGAAATGCATGATGTCGCCACTCGCTCTCGGCCCGAAATCCACAGCACCCCAGGCGAGTCCTGCAATCTGCCTGAGAGCATAGACCAGATCGGCATGCAGATTCACGAAGCCGTTCAATGGATTTCCATAGTAAAAGGTGAGCGACTTCTTCCAATACGCTGACTCTTCCTGATGCGTTTTGAGGTACGCAACGAATTCGTCGCTTCTTCGCTTTAAGGTCTGATATGTTTCGCGCGTATCGTTGCCAGAAGCCCCGGCGATGCTGTCGAGGTACTCGAAAATGGTCTTCCCCGGCAAAGAAGAATCTCCGGATGCCTTTCGGAGCGCTTCGATCATGCGATAGCGCTCGTCGCTCTGGACCCATCCGGCTCCGATCCATGGGTTGGATGTCGGATCGATGTCGATCGCGAGTCCGACTCCATGCATCGCCTGGTTGCCCGCCGAGAACCGCCCTGCGCTGAACCGTGTCGAGGCATTGAACCCCAGCGCGCGTCCGAGTGCCGCTGGGGTCAATGCACGATATTTATCCTGAGTCTTCAGCCACAGTTCTGCTTCCTGCAGTTTCCGGAAGAGCAGGGGGTGAATGCCGTCGGTGATCCTCACCCCCAACCACGCCGGCGTGAAGATGGAGTCAAACCAGTTGGCGGCCGTAAACTCTCCGCTCGTCAACTGCGGGATCGAAGATGCCACGTTGTCGAGATGGTGTATCTTCCCGTAGAAATTCTGGCTGGGAAGATGTTGCCTGAACCCGTGATGGATGAACCCGAGCGTGTCAAGCGTCGATACACCGATGATCCCATCGTGCTCGTTCGGATTGAGGTAATTTGCCCGTTGGAATTGATGCACGGCTTCGGTGAACAGTGCATCGACCGCGGAATTGCCCTGATTCGATATCGTGTATTGCGACTCCGGGTGCTTCGCATTGTACGAGTCCAAAGCGACACGGATCGCTTCGACGTCGATCGCACTGCGCAAAGCCGCGAGGATGGCATCGACCGTCAGCCCCGACTTTCGCACCTGCTCTCGATTTAACTTCGTGATACCGGTGCTCTTTGCAGGAGGCAAAAACGATGCAACATCGATTGAGCCGACAGAAGGCGGCAGGGGATCCTTCTGTGCCTCTTCTTCACCTGTCACCGCGACCTCCTGTTGAGGCACGGTGTTATCCGCATCCGGGTCGATAATATCGATGAGCGCTGGCTTTACATCGGCGATGAGACCTTCAATTTTGTCGGTGGCGATGTCGGCCGGGCTTGGGAGTTTGTCCAGGATGATGCCACCCACGGGACCCAGAATGGTTGTGTCGAAAATACTCGAGGCGGTCTTCGCAATGGTGCGCAGTCCATTCCGCAATTCATCGTCGAGGTCGTCGACCTTGGGGTTCGGCTCGTACGGTATGACGTGCAGAAACGGGTCCGAGGTCAACTTCATCCTTAGCGCTTTCACGAAATTCGTTGAGGACCCGGGATCGTTAAAGATCACGGCCGCCGTTTCGCTATCGTGCGTCATCGACCGGGACGAGCAGTTTGCCGATCCGACGATCGCGAGGTCGTCGTCGATGATGTAGATCTTCGAGTGAATCCGGTGGTGGGCGATCAACGGAGTATCGGGATGCAACATCTGAAAGAAGACCTTCGATTTCACCACATCCGGCGAAAGCCCGTTGCACAGGTAATCGAGGAATTTCTTTCGCATCCCCTTTGGAAACAGGAGATCGGATTTGGCGTACTCATCATCCTGAGTCACGCAAGTAACGCTGGTGAAGCCCGGCTCCTTCAGTTTCGCGTTCAACCAGGTGGCGATCTCGAGGGAGATCATGTACTGATCTTCGACGTGAATCGTATGCTTCGCGTTGGCGATCGCGATCCTGACCGCTTCGCGGATCGACCGGTCCTTGATCGGTTTGTTCGGATGATTGTACGTTTGGACGATCTTGACATGCGCAACGGCCGACCCCGGATCCGGGCCGGGCCGCGTTTCATTGCGACCGTTGACCGCCTCCGGCATCCAGGGATAAACCTCTTTGAGCACCTGCCATCGCCACAAGAAGCGATGGAGCAGGGCCCACGCCGCATATCCGCGAAGTTCGCAATGGACGTCGTGCAGGACCGTAGACCGGTACCGTGAGTCGACTCCCTTGATTCTGTTCGGATTGATGTCGACGCCGCCGCAGAAGCCTATCAAGCCGTCATCGCCTTTGACGACGACAACTTTTTCGTGGTGGCTCCCCTCGTTATGGAGCACGTCGACATAATTGCGAAGCGTCTTCCAGGGACCCAGATGCTCGAGGATGTCTCCTGACAGGCCGAGCACGCCGGGCGTCGCGTGAACGACACCCCGCACGGTGTCGAGAGCTTTCTTGACTCCTGCCGACCCGAAGGTATAGTTATCCTTCATCAGGATCGCGCCCGGAAGCGTGAAGACCCTGGATTGAGCTTGGTCGATCTCATCGTGATAGATGGGATTGTCCCAGATCTGAATCCGAATTTCCACGCCCCGTCGTGCGGCTTCACTCAGAAGACTGTACAAGGTCGAATGAGGGTCGCCACTGACCATCTCGAAATCCACATCGAGCATCCACCCCAGGATGTAGATATAGTGGGACGATTTCGTCGCTGTGCGGAGTGCGGCCACCATGTGCTTGTACGTTTCCTCTCCGTGCAGGAGAGGCTCCGCCCGACAGGTGACCGTATCGCTGATCAACGAGAGCCACCTCGATGGCGGGGTCGTGGGCGATTCCGCCTCGTACCCGCGAAACGGACTGTGCATCTCGAGGTGTCCGGAGAGGTCGACCTCTTCAGTCCGGTCGACCTCCCGCACCGGTATTTCGACAAAAGGAGATTCCATGCCTAGTTACTCGTAACGACCGTTTTCCCGTTCGTTGGCTTCGGTTGAGCGATACTGACCGTCCCCCTGATGTTTGCCTCCGGATTCTTGATGCGATGGCCGGTCGCTTTCTCCCAGTTATTGATAACGACGAGGAAGTAGTTCATGTTGTCGCTGTCGATGCTGAGGAGGGTTCCGGGATTGAGGCTGGAAAGCATGGTCTGCACATTCGCCGGCGTGTTCAAGTAGCCGCCGGTCTCGAGGAGCGTCAGGATGTTCGATGCCGGGCCCGCCATTTCGAACAGCGCCTGGCATTTCGAGTGGGCGGGAACGCCGACCTTCTCGCCGATCTTCAGCAGTCGTTCCCCGATCGTGGAGGACTGACAGTTGAGGAACTGCACGACCGGAGTGTTGGCAGAGACGATAAACGTGAACCAGCTGAGGAGAATTGCCGACCCATATTCCTCCTGGGAGAGATTTCTCCCCGCGTAGATATTTGTACCTCCTCCCGGTCTTCCTCCGCGTCGCGCCGCCAGCAATTCCTGAAGCTGGATGGCGAGCTCGACAAGGTTGTTTGCATCGGACGTGTTTGGACCTGAAGTGTTGCGGGCGTTGATATACCCCTGCCAGATCTCCGCCAGATACTTCTCAAAGAGCGAAATGAATTGCTGGTTCGACGCCCTGGCTCGAAAGTAGGGGATCGTTCCTCCCGAGGTCGAGCTGATATCGCCGAAGGCAAGGTCGATGCCGA
Organism: Bacteroidota bacterium; assembly: GCA_035506295.1. Taxonomy (GTDB): domain Bacteria; phylum Bacteroidota; class Ignavibacteria; order UBA10030; family UBA6906; genus DATJPR01. The sequence goes on from DATJPR010000234.1 coordinate 5,750, forward strand.
ACATCCGGTAATACGCGTTCCTTCGATTGGCATCATAGCTCGGCCTGATAAGGCTGCGGATGTTGCGGACCCCTTCCCCTTCATCGGTGAAGAAGAGCCGTTCGGAGTTTGCGATCCACTGATACACCTCCTGTTGCAGAGGAATCTGCGTGATCCCGAGGTCCTCGTCCTGCTGGTATTTCTCCAGCACCCTCTCGAAGATCTGGAGGATGCGGGTGTTTTCCAGCAGGTAGGAGTAGATCAGATGATAGGGAGGGGCGAACGTGAAATCGGAAATGACACCGGGCCCCGGCCAATTATACTGCGTCTGCGACGGTCCGATGATATTGCCGTTGATATCATACCAATGTCGAACGATCGCGCGCTCGATGATGGAAGGATCCTGGCACCCCGTGTACGTCTGCTTGTTGGCGAGCGAAAAACTGAACACAGGATTGAAATATCCCGGCGGCGTGGTAGGCAGGGGGAGGAAGGCGCCGAAATTCTGGTTGATGTATTCACTCGTGATGAATGTCCCCGGCGGCGTCTGCAGGGGGCTCATCAGCGTGGCAAAAATGAGATTGTCAACGGCGTCCATGCTTATCTCCTTTTGAGTTCGAGGATCTTCTCGTAGGTGAGCGTCCCCTCCGCGGGTTTCAGCAGGTGATCTTCGAGAGGACGGATACTGACAACCCCGTTTCCATCAATCGTATGGGCGATGGCGGACGGAGACACTGAAGACCCGCTCGAGTGCCTGCTCTTCGCCAACTCGATCTGAAGTTCGCGTTCTTTCTCCTCGCGGAGCTTTTGCGCTTCAGATTTGCTCTTGATCAGGTCGATCAGCCCTGACTCGGATTTCTTCGCTTTGCGCGAGGTATCGATCTCGATGTCGATATCGGTGATACAGGCGCTCAGCAGCTCGATCGTCTTTCTCAGATCCGCAATCCGAGATGATTCAGATTCCGCCATGACAAGCCTCTCCTGATTGGTCCCTTAATGTCCGTTTTAGTTCAATTCCACTGCAAATCCCAGTCGGGTCATCCAGTCTTCCTCCTGCTTGTAGAGCACTGCCAGGTCGCCCCGTCCGAGCGCAATCTTGTATCCATCCAAGGCGAGCAGTTTGAGGCACTCTTTCCATACCCAGGCATGCGACGTATACAGCGACGGTCCCGCGAGATATTCCAACTTCTCCAATCCCCGCGGACTCACTCTGCCGGGGTCGATCAGGTGAGAAAGGGGCCGACCGCGAAACGCTCCATACGGCGATTGGAGGATTATGCGAACCATGTCGGGCAATGCCTTGACGCACATGTTGATCAGATCGACGGAGGGAAAGGTCACGAGACGGATATCATAGTCGCTTTTGAATGCCGTTTCCAGTTGATCCCAGGGACCATCGCCGAAGAACTGGCGGCACATCTCGATGCCGAGCAGAACGCGAACATAGCTCACGGGATGAGGATCGTCAGGTCGGTACGCGAAGACCGACAATGGAGAGCCGGACACGACATCGTGCAGCGCTGCGACGGCGGCGTAGCCGGTGTGCACAAAGGCGAATGCGTCCGCGGCAATCTCGCTTGCCCAGCCCGCTGCAGCCCTCCCGACGGCCTCGGGGTGACCGGATAGACCCGTGGCAAGACCCCGGGCCAGTTCATCGTTCCATCCGAGGATGTGCGCGACCTGATGACCCGATTCGTGGATGATCGACGTGGGGCGAAACAGATTGTGATAGGTCACCTTGATAACGGCAATCGAATTGACGTTGCCATCCCACAGATGCAAACCTGCCTTCAAGATCGACGCCCCGACTCCGATGTCGATATACGTCAACACTCTCGGTGAAGGACGATCGAGCGGTTGGAGCGCTTCCTGCATGCTTTTGTGACAGAGGATATCGCAGGCCCGGAGCAGCGCTGCGACGCTTGCCGTCGTCCGTGAATTCACGGCCGCAGTATAGAAATGAATTGTTTCCTCGGCTCTGAGATACTGCTCACGCAGCTGTATGACGTCCCGCTGCAGTCTCCACAGCGACGCCGCGTCGGAGGCGTTTTCCATCTCGGCAAATACCATGTTGGCGTGCGCGAGGATCCGGTCGACGCTCGTTCGAAGTGTTGTCCGGATGATCTCCCCGACGTGCTGCTCAATCCCGTGCCAAGCATACCCGGATGCCAATTGGTCGAGCGCTGCAAGGCGTAGCGCCGCCTGCTTCCAGTGGACAATCTGCCTTCTCAGGGAGAAGTAGACTGCGTTTGCTATGGGAGTGGAAGTCAGCATACTTTCCCTTCTCTCAATCGAATTGCTTTCCTGGAACGATCTTCACTTCGGGCGCTGGAAGGCTTGGAAGAGTCAGTTCCGAAAGACCGCCGAGCGAAAGTTTCCCTTGTGCTGCATTGATGATTGCGCCAATGCCCGCCATGCCGGGGACATTCGACCAGACCACCGAGATGGTCACGCCGTCCTGCGGGGCCGATTGTGCGGCGATGAATTCCTTCACCCGCGTCTTGAAGTAGTTCACGACTGCGAGATAGGCGCCGTCGGAGATCTTGTTCGCCAGCCTTTCGACAAGCTTGTGCAGGATTTCCTTCCCGGCGTTGATCGCGACGCTCCGGAGAGACGAACCGATGGAGGACCAGGAGAACTGTTCCTGCTTTTCGTCGACGTTTTCAAGAAACATCTCGGGGAGCGCCTCGTGAACGATCTTCACCTTGCTACCGATGTTGCGAAGGAGAATTCCGTGGAGAACATGGCGGACGCTATACTGGATGCTCATGAACGCCCCGGAATAGTCACCGGCATTGAGCCGTTCAGCCACCGTCAGGGCATCCAGCTCACTGAGGTAGTAATTGATCTTGATTTCGCTGCGAACGAAATTGAGCACTCCCTGGATGTCATTCGAATGCGGAACTGCACTGACCATCGCCTGTGCTTGCTGAGGAACTTCTCCAGCGACAGCTGCATGATGACCAGCGTGCGAGAATGTGGGCACCGACACGACTTTCAAATGCGCCCCGGGAATTTCGAGATAGTAAAATCGTTGTCCGATCGCCGTGTGATGTCTTCGCGTCGTGAATTCCGCCGGAAAGTCGCGGCCGAGGTGCGGCTCTTTCAGGAGAAGGGACGCGGCTTGCACCGTCAGAGGATGAAGCTGCAAGTACCCGAATCGTCCGGTATCCCCCAGGCCGGGGATGTGCTCAGACCGTGCTATCCGGTACAACGTGGTTCCGTGAATCGCTTCGTACAGATGGACGTGGGCCGTCACCGGCTGCGAGAGGTCGAGACCCAGTTTGTCTTTGAGGAAATGCGTCAGTGGAACCCCGCGAAACGTGGTAAGAGCGGAAGCCATCCGAGTGTCGAGGGTGACGTCGTAGGATCGCGTGAATTTCTTGTACCGGTGCCGGCCGCCGGTCCGGGGCATCATGACCCATGTCCCGTGCTCCGACGTCAACCGCTTGCTTTCCTTAATCATGCCGGGCGGGAAATTGTTCGCCGCGGCTTTCTCGAATGCCTCGAGGGTTTCGGCCGTCAATGCGTCCTGATCGTTGACCATCGCCTCACTAAGAGGGGAGAGGTTCTGCATTGTTTCCTGGATCGTGTTGGCGATGGCCTCGTAGGCAAGCTCGTTCCCGTTTCTTTCGGCGGTCTCAAAACCGAGCGCGCCCAGGCCAAGATCGACGATGCTTGTGGCAAGCGGACGCGCAACCTCCGGCGGCACATATTTCGCCACAAGCTTGGCGAGAAGATTGGCGAGGAAGTTGACGATCTTCGGTCGGCCGATGATGGAGATCGCCAGTTTGATGATCGGCTGCAGGGCCGGGAGAAAATGCTCGATGGCCGGAGCCGGACTTTCTCCCGGCTTCAATTGTTTCAACTCATTGATGAATGTCCGGCGTGCAGCGTCAATGGTCGGGGGATCCGCTACGGTCGTTTCGTAGAGGAGATCGTGCCGGTCCAACGATGCCGAGGAAGTTTCATATTCGCCCACGACATCTCCCGCCTCCATTTCACCCGGCGAGAACACGAGCTGCGCAAGATGATTGTCAAATTCCGCTTGCACTGCCTCAAGGCTTCCCGTCGTCGGGATCTCACCCGTACGGGTTTGGACCTCGCCGCCGATTTCCAGATTGAGGAGCTTTTTCGCGAGCGTCTGGGCATAAGGCTGCAGGGTCTGCGGAAGCTTGCCGATGGCAAATCTCAGAACTTTCTCCAGCAGCGGCTTGATCATGGCCTTGAGCTTCTCGAGGATCATGGAGATGGGAAGGAACTTCCCCAGCACCGAGACCCCTTTTTTCGCCAGATCGACGCCCTTCTTGACGACGGATTTGATTTTCTTGAAGAGGCTTCCGAAGAATTGTTCCTGCGCAGGTGAGAAGGGTGCGTGATCCCCTTCAATGGTTTCGAAGAACCGGTCGACTTCCGAATCGGTGAAATCGGCGAAGTTATTGCCGGAAAATTGTCGTCCGACGCGCTCGATCATCTTTGTCGTTTCACGAAGGAGAGGGTCGAAGTACTGTTCGGCTTCCTGCGTCGCGAACGGGACGAACCGTTCGCCCATGCCGATCTCGTCGGAGATTTTGCCGTCCCATCGTTCCTCCAGTTCGAGCGCCATTTCATACAACTGCTGGCCGAACGCGTCGCTGTGAAGCTCCCCCAGAAAGTTCACGATCTCTCCTGCCCTTGGCGAAGTCATCGCGTTGCGGTCAAGCCCCGCATAGAATGAGTTCACGAACGGGCTTTCATACTCGGGTGTGGCGTTGAGCGAGGCGCCGGGGAATGCTTCACGAGAGGCCTCGTGCGATCGGGATGAAATGTCGGCAAAGGGCGTGTCGAATTCGGCAATCGGGGAATCTACGCCGCCAGCTTCAGTTCTCTCCATGATGGGACCTTCGAGGACGTTGTGTGAAATGAACTCCGCGAAGATACGTTCTGGAACGGGTGCGAGCAATCCCCCTTAAGGGTGAAATTGTACCTCGGAGGGGTGAAAAGGAGTCTCTACTTCTCGAAGAAGGTTTGATGGTAGTAATTCACCAGGGAGGCAGTGTTTTTTGCTCCGGTCTTAAGGAGGATATTCTTGCGGTGGGATCTGACGGTTTCGAAACTGATGAACAACTTTTCAGCGATATCCTTGTTGGTATACCCGAGCATGATGAGGCCGAGCACTTCAATCTCGCGGACGCTGAGGTTGTGGTTGTTGATCGTTACTGATTCCCATCGCATCTCGCCGACGATTCGGGATGCGGTGACCGGGTCGGTGACGCCGATGTTCAGATCCAGGTGAAGGGTCGCACCGACAGGTCGAATCGCCCGGATCAGGTCACGGACCCGCTGGAGGAGGTTTTCTTCCGTTTCGGCGTTCCAATCCTCCGCCCGATAGATCTCGACGTCTTTGTTGACAGTCCGACCGTCGGAAAGTATATGGACACAGAGCCGCGCGGGCATCAGGGGAATGCCGAACGTGAGAGAAAGAACTGGACTCAATTCAAAAGAAAACTCGTGATCCGCGGGAGGGAACCCGGGAGAGGGCAATCGATCGGGTATGCTGGAATGAAGCCGGATACGACGAGTCTATCACCACAATCTGGTGTCCCGGAATGAGCGTGCGACCGCTTGGCTCATTCGGTACGCCATTGGAACTGAAGACGTCTCCTAACAACGTGATCAGTGATTTACCGGAGAGGGGATTGGTAATCTATTTGGGGGAGCCAATATAGAACGGAGAATATCAAATGTCAACTCCCGGTGACATGAGCAAACCGGAAACAACATCATTAAGAGGGCTGTTGCCAGGGCCGCGAGTATTTCGGCACAGATCACTCTTGCCTGAATCCAGCTGATTTCGGTCGAAGTCCTATGAATTCAAGTCTACGACTTAAAAAGACATGAACGCTCAACCTGGCTGGGATCATGCAGGATCCTGGCAGATCCATGACAAAAACGTGGCACCGCGATGCTGACAATGCACGACCTTGGAGTTGCGATCCAGTTGGAGAAGAGCGTACGGAAGAGCCTGAAACGCCAGGAAATCGATTGCAGTCCGATTCTCGCTCCGTCAGCTATTGAAAGCTCCACCGATAGCATTCCAGGAGGTGTGCCATGAGAAACACTCTTCAATTTTCGATCTGTCTGGTTGTCGCGCTCGTGCTGACCGCGCAATTCGCCTCTGCCCAACCGGCCGACGCCACAATCGAAACCTCACCGAAATATCTCGCCAGACAATGGCTGACCCTTCCCGCGGACATCCGGAGGCAGAACCTTGAGGACCTTGTCTCGCAGTACCAGGCCCTTGCCTTCTGCAAAACTGGAGGCAGCCGCCAATCGCAGACTGCGGCCCTCTTAAAGGTCGCGGATGAACTGCGAGCCGATCCAACAAACGATTCGCTGGTCGACCGATTCTTTGCCCTCTACGCGGAAGCGAAGAGCATAGCCCCCAAGGAGGCTCCGGAGGTGCCGGAAGCCATGCCCGCGCCTGTCACAGAGGGAATGAACGGCGAGGCGACGTACGCTGCGACAATCAGGCCGAAGGACCTTCAGTATTGGACCGGCACAATTCATTCAAGTTGGTTCGACGGGTTTGTGAAGTCCGACGGGGAGATCTGGGCTGGCGAGAACATAGTAGCGACCCATTTCCGAGGGTGGATTGTATTTGATCTTTCGCCGATTCCGTCCAACGCAATGATCACGGCGGTCACCTTGAAGGTCTACACTGGCGTCAGTTCGAATTCCCCCACACATGAGCTTAGTGTGTGTGCGCCGATGAATGATTGTGATCCGCGGACGTGGAACGGAAGCAATCTCTATTACAGCCTTCTCTCCTCGACGTGGTTTAGGTACGCAACCAACGCGATGGTCGTTACGGGCCAGCATTCATTGAGCTTGACAAGTGCGGCGAACAACGACCTGCAGAAGCGACTTGGCCACTACAATTGGTGGGCGGTGGGAATTGTCGAAGACGGAGACAATGATGACTGGGGCGTGTTTGCCGGGCACGACGTCGCCCAATTTCCAACGTGCGATGTAGCGTACAATGTCCCAACGGATGAGGTTGGTTCACGGACGGTAGCGCCGACATCGTTCGAACTCTGTCAGAATTATCCCAACCCGTTCAACCCGACAACCACTATCCGCTACGTCTTGCCGTGCCGGTCTTCCGTGCATCTTGCCGTCTACAATGCACTCGGGGATAAGGTCGCGGAGCTC
>DATJPR010000235.1:0-2385 GCA_035506295.1 Bacteroidota bacterium
TGGCATGGGCGGGCGCTTGCAGTGGTCCGAGGTAGTAGGAGAGCTGGAACAATCACGCTGACTGTTCGCTCGCCAGGGCTGTCTGATGCGCAGACTACCATCAACGTCGAGAATTCATCATCCGAGAGGTGAACACTTCCATGCGATCCGTCAAGTACGCACCGCTCATTTGTCTCGCCGTAGCAACTCTTGTTGCAGCCTCGACCGGACTCTCCTCCGGAGCGCGAGAACCCAGGAAGACCCAATCGTTCGATGCGGGTTGGCGATTCCGGGCCGGTGAGATCGACGGGGCCGAACGACCGGAATACAATGACGCATCGTGGCTCAAGGTCAATGTGCCCCATGACTGGAGCATTGAAGGGCTTGCTCTCTCAACAACGAAAGTGGACGATCCTGATGAAATTCCCGTTGTCAAAGGGGAATGGAAATTCAGCAAAGGCGACGACCTTCGTTGGAAGGACACTGCGTGGAACGATGTCTCCTGGCAGAAAGTGAATCTCCCCGCGACGTGGGAGGAACATTCGAATTATACAGAAGACAATGTTTTTGGCTGGTTTCGGCGGGAGGTGATTATCCCCGCGGATCTCCAAGGGAAGGATATCTCCATCAACGTCGGCAAAATCGACGACGCGGACGAAACCTATTTCAACGGCGTGAAGGTAGGGGGGATGGGTCAATTCCCGCCCCACTACGTCAGTGCCTGGGACATCAACCGTCGATACAAAGTCCCGCACGAACTCATCCACTACGGCGCTAAGAACAGCATAGCCGTTCGGGTGTTCGATGGTGTCCAGGGAGGCGGCATCTACGATGACGGAACGAGAGTTGTGGATGGCCAATTCGAATCGAGCTCCCCCGGTGGAAGCGGAGCCGGATACATCAACGCAGGAACGGGCTGGTACCGGAAAGCGTTCACGCTGCCGGCGAATGTTCAGGGAAAGCGCGTCTTCATCGAATTCGACGGCGTGTACATGAACAGTGATGTGTGGCTGAATGGTACGCATCTCGGCAACAGACCGTACGGCTATTCCAGCTTTGAGTATGAACTGACCCCGTATCTGAAATTCGGTGTGCGACCGAACGTCATTGCCGTCCGCGCCAGGGTGCAGCAGCCGTGCTCGCGCTGGTACTCGGGTGCCGGGATCTACCGGCATGTGCGTTTGGCGATGATGGACCCGGTCCATGTCGCGCATTGGGGAACGTATATCACAACGCCTGCTGTGTCCGAGCACGAGGCGACGGTGCGCGTTGAGACGAACATCCGGAATCAATCTCCATCGACGCAGAAGGTAGACCTTGACCTCGTTCTCATGGATGACGCAGGGCGCAAAATCGCGAGCGGGACGCTCAGTCAGAAGGTGGAGGGAGAAAGCACCGTCGTCTTCGTGCAGACCTTGAAACTGTCGAATCCGAAACTCTGGACGTTGGAATCACCACGGCTCTACCGCATTCTCGCAACAGTCCATGCCAACGGTCGGGTTGCGGACGTATGCGTTACACCATTCGGGGTCAGGACGTTTGAATTCACCGCGGACAAGGGGCTTTTCCTGAACGGAAAGCATGTGGACATGAAAGGAGTTTGTTTGCATCACGACCAGGGTTCTCTGGGTGCGGCGGTGCACAGAAGGTCGATCGAGCGTCAGCTGGAGATCATGAAGAGCATGGGGTGCAACGCCATCCGCACGAGCCACAATCCGCCCGATCCCGAATTGCTGGATCTGTGCGATCGCATGGGATTCCTCGTGATGGACGAGGCGTTCGACGAGTGGAAACGGAACAAGACCATGTACGGGTACGGCCGGTTCTTTGACGAGTGGAGCGAGAGAGATCTGACCGATATGATCCTTCGCGACCGGAACCATCCCAGCATCGTGCTCTGGAGTATCGGGAATGAAATCCCCGAACAGGATAATGCGGACGCCTACGAGATGGCGAAGCGACTTGCCGATCTCTGTCACAAGAATGATCCGACACGACCGGTGACTTCGGCCTGCAACAGTCCTGCCGAGGCGGAGAAAAGCGGTTTCTCCAAAGCGCTCGATGTCTTTGGCGTCAATTACAATATGCCCTTCTATCAGACCCTTCGCGGCAAGGCAAAGCTGGTCGCCTCCGAAACGGCGTCGGCTGTAAGCACCCGGGGAGAGTACAACCTCGTGCCGGTCAACGACTCGCTGACGATCAAGTATCAGCTCAAGAACCAGTGTTCGTCCTACGACGACAGTACGGCGGAATCGACTCTCAGGTCGATCAAGAACTCACCATGGATTGCAGGGCAATTCGTCTGGACGGGATTCGATTACATCGGCGAACCTTCACCGTTCCCATGGCCTTCAGCCAGTTCCTACTTCGGGATTGTCGACTTGTGCGGCTTCCCGAAGGATCGCT
>DATJPR010000236.1:0-5262 GCA_035506295.1 Bacteroidota bacterium
GCGGAGTTCGCCCGCCGCATCGAAGCCCGCGGCGGTCCGCCGCCGGCGCAACTGCTCGACAAGATCCATGTGTCGCGCGCCTTCACGTGCTACCAGATGGAAGCCGTGGTCACAGACCGGCTGCCGAAATTCCTCGACCGCACGGGCTCGACCGTCGCCGTCCTGTTCGGGCCGCTCGACACCTTCTACGACGACCAGGCGCCGCTGTTCGAGGTAAAGGCGGGAGTGGAACGGATGATCGCGACCTTGCGACGATTGCGAGAGCAAAATATCGGCGTCCTGGTGGCGTCGCAGGACGTCCGGCTTGCCTCGCCGGAACGCGGCGGGCTGTTTCCCCGCCTCGCCTCGGCAATGGATGCGGTGTATACGGTGGGACAGAACGAGGGCGCGCTCACGCTGTCTGCGCCTTCCGCCCTTCCGCCGAAACGGCTGCCGACGAAATCCTACGGCGTCCCGCACGGTGGCGCCGGACGACATCATCCGTGAGAGGAGACGACAATGGGACGTACAGTTCCGACATTCACCATGGTCCTCCAGCAGGAGGTCGACAGCTGGGGAAAATTCCGCCGCGCCTTGCGCAAGGAAGACCAGGAGGCGATGGACGAGCTCTTCCGCTCGGCACAACTGCAGCTCGCAGGGAGCGCCTACGCCGCCCGGCCGATCCCGTTCGAGAGCATTGCGATGGCGATGCTGGTCGCACAGCAGAGGAGGATACGGGAGCTAGAGCGGGAAATCGAAATGCGATTCCGCAACGAGGGCAGTGTAGGGACGTTGCATGCAACGTCCCTACAGGCCGGCAATGAATAATCGGTATGACCGGCTGGCTCTTCGACATCTACGCCTCCGCAAACGGCGTGACCATCTGGTTGATCGACGCGGACGGAAGGAAATACCGCTGCACGTATCCCTTCGTCCCGTCGCTCTATCTCCACGTCGACCGCGCGGATGCGGCGCGCGCCGAAATGATCGCCGGACGGTTTCCGTTTCCGATCACGCTTAACATCGACCGCAGACGGGAGCTCTACAGCGACGAGGTGTGGGAGGTGTATCGCGTCGACGTCCACGACCCGCTGCGCTTCAAGCAGGTCGTGCAGACGCTCGAGCGCCATTTCCCCCATTATGTCTTCTTCGATTCCGATATCCCGGTCCCGCAACGGTTTCTCTATACGACGGGACTGTTCCCCCTGGCCTTCGGGGAGTATACGATCGACGCGGAAGGACGCCTCATCGCCTGGGATGTGCACGATACGTTCGATGCCATGGAATACACGATGCCGCCGCTCGTGCTGATGACCGTCAAAAACAGGCCCGACTTTGTCTCCGCGAAGCACAGGAAGACGTTTCAGCTCGAGGTGACCTACGACGGGAGGACCTACGCGCTCGAGCACCAGGAGCCGGCGGAGATCGTCCGGGCGCTCAACGATCATCTCTCCCGGTGCGACCCGGACGTAATCATGACCGAGCATGGCGACGCGATTCTGCTCCCCATGCTCACGCGCTTCGCGGCGGAGACGAAGATCGACCTTGCGCTCAACCGCGACCCGTCGGCGGGCTACATCACCTCGCGGGCGTCGAGCTATTTCTCCTACGGGAAGATCGTGCACAAGGAAGGCGCGTTCGAACTCGCGGGCCGGTGGCATCTCGACCTGGAGAATTCCTTCATGATGAGCGAGGCGAGTCTCGACGGCGTCGTCGAGATCGCGCGACTGACGCAGCTCCCCGTGCAGCACCAGTCGCGCTCCACGATCGGCTCGGCCCTCTCGTCCATGCAGCTTTCGTGGGCGCAGCGCAACGGCTACCTCATCCCCGCGCGGAAGCGGGAGCCGGAAGAGTTTAAGCCGGCGTCGAAACTCCTGCTCGCCGACAGGGGCGGGCTGATCTTCCAGCCGATCATGGGGTTCCATGAACAGGTGGCGGAGCTCGATTTTGTGTCGATGTACCCGACGATCATGGTGGAACACAACGTCTCGCCGGAGACGGTGAACTGCCGCTGCTGCAACAACAGCATCGTGCCGGAGCTCGGCTACACGATCTGCGAACGGCGGAAAGGGATTGTCCCCTCCACGCTGCGCACCGTTGTCCGGCGGCGCGCGTTTTTCAAGAAGCAAAAGAAGGCGCTCAAGGCGGCGAACGATCCGGCGTGGGTCACCTTCGACCACCGGCAGAACGCGCTGAAATGGATGCTGGTCACCTGCTTCGGCTATCTCGGCTACAAGAACGCGAGGTTCGGGCGGATCGAGGCGCATGAGACGGTGAACGCCTTCTCGCGCGACGCGATCCTGCGGGCCAAGGAAGCGGCCGAAGCGCGCGGGTACAAGTTCCTCCACGCCATCGTGGATTGCATGTGGATCACCAAACCGGGCGCGACCGAGGAGGACTACAATCGCCTTGCCGCGGAGGTGAGCGGCGATGTCGGCATCGATCTTTCCCTCGAGGGGATCTATTCATGGATCCTGTTCCCGTCGTCGAAGATGGACCCGCTCATCCCCACGGCGAACCGCTACGTCGGATGGTACACGAACGGCGAAATCAAGATCCGCGGCATCGAAGTGCGCAGGCGCGACACGCCGGTGTTCATCAAGCGGATGCAGGGGGAAATGCTCCAGGTGATGGGAGAAGCGACCAACCTCCGGGAGATCGAGGCGCTCGTGCCGTCGCTCCTCGCGAAGGCCGGAGAGTTCATCGGACCGCTGCGGCGCGGTCAGGCCGATCCCATGGAGCTCGTGGTCCATTGTCACCTTCTTCGTGATCCGGAAGAGTACACCACGAACACGGTCAACGCCTCCGCGGCGAAAGCGCTTGCCGAGGCGGGCGTCCACCTTGCAGCGGGGGAAATGGTCGACTATGTCGTGGTCGATGCGACAGGAAAGAAGCGGCCCGAGAAGGCGCGCCCCGTCGCCCTCTATGCCCTCGAGGACGGCTACGACATCGACTTCTACACGAAGCTTGCCCTCAAAGCGGTGGAAACGCTCCTGCTGCCGCTGGGCTACCCGGCCGACCGGCTTGCCCTCTTCTTTCATATCGACGACGGCAAGCGGAAACGGAAGGCCCGGCGCGAGGCCGACGGCGTGCAGCTCTCGCTTTTCGACATACAGGAGGACATCAGCAATAACGCGGCGTAGGGAACCGGGACAGGGAGGGGGCTGTTTACTGGATAATCTTCGCCGGCCAACGTTCATACAACCACACACCATCTCACGAGGAGGTTCTCATGCGTAGTCCCGCAGTTGTTCTGCCTGCGTTGCTCGTTGTGCTTTTTCTGGTTGCCGGGCAGCCGCTCGTCGCCCAGGACAAATCCGGCGATGCCGCAACACAGGAAATGATGAAGAAGTGGCAGGAACTCATGTCACCCGGCGCGCCGCACAAAGCCCTTGCCTCACTTGAAGGGAACTGGAACGCCGAGGTGCGTACCTGGCTGACCCCCGACGCGCCACCCCAGGTCAGCAAGGGCACGTGCGTCTACAAGATGGTCTTCGGCGGACGTTATCTGGAGCAGACGTTCACCAGCGAGATGATGAACATGCCATTCTCCGGCACAGGCTACACGGGCTATGACAACGCCAACAAGCGGTTCTTCGGTTTCTGGATCGACAACATGAGTACCGCGATGTCGACGATGGACGGCACGATGAACAAAGAGGGGAACGTGCTCACGATGTACGGGAAGATGGACGATGCCAGCACCGGAGAGAACGGCAAGAACATCAAGTACATCACCCGCATCCTCAGCCCGGACAAACTGCTGTTCGAGGTGTACGACCTGACGGTCGACGAAGGAAAATCTAAGATGATGGAGATAGCCTACACAAGGGCAAAGTAACGGCGAGAAAGCTGAGAGTAGGACGTAGGAAGTCGGATGTAGGAAGAAGGCGAACCAAAACAAACTCGGCACCCGTTTTCTTCCTACTTCTTACATCCTACTTCCTACTCTTGGCCTCCTCTCTGCCGTTCCCCGTATATTGTCGCCACGATATCCCGTCTTCCGCCTGCATCCCGATGCTCGCCCAGATAGATCCCCTGCCACGTTCCGAGATTCAGTCTGCCGTCCGTTATTGGTATCATCACGCTGCTGCCGAGTAGAGATGCTTTGATATGTGCCGGCATGTCGTCGGAGCCTTCGGTGTCATGGTCGTAGGGGGCGTCTTCAGGGGCGACATCGGTGAAGTAGCGCTCCATATCTGAGCGGACGGTCGGGTCTGCGTTCTCATTGAGCGTGAGGGAGCAGGAGGTGTGCTTGATGAAGAGATGCAGAACGCCGACGCGGAAGGATTCGATGTCGGGAAGCTGGGAAAGGACCTCGCGGGTGACAAGATGAAACCCGCGGCGTTTCCTTTCAAGAGAGAATTCGCACTGGCTGAACTGGAGTGGCGCGCCTGGCGGGGAATTGGTGACGGATTGAGGCATGATTTCTCTCTTTCGTAAATCTGTGGTTGATGGTCTAAGGTAGGGGAGAATCGACATGTTAACAACTGGGACAATGAACCTGGCTGGAATTGTTGGCACAGAAGCGGACACATTGGCATAGAAGTCTGACTTGTTGGTCAGACCTGAATGTCAGACTCACAAGTCTGTCAAAAGGGGATTGGCGCGCTCGCGAATCTGACTTGATAATTGATATTTGTTCATTGATCTTTTTGCATGGACGCCCTCTCCTCCCACAACGACCTTCCCGCCTTCCCGTTCAATATTCTGCCTGTCATTCTTGCAATTCTCTGCGGCTGGCTGCTCTACAACGGCGGGGAATCCGTCAAACGCCTTCTCCTCCGCGGGTGCGGCGACAGAGTATTCTATGGCGTGCTCCTCGCTTCGTGCGGTCTCGTCGCCATTCTGTTCGCGGGGCTCGATCCGTACGTGAATCCGTGGGGAGGGCTCGACCGCTATTTCGCGCGGGCAGTCAATATTGTCACGAACGGCGTCTACGGCTACGGCGATACTCCCACAGCGCTCTTCCCGCCCGGCTATAGCTTCCTGCTTCTGCCTTCGGTGGTGATCTTCGGGGACACACGGTGGGCGTTCTTCCTCACGAACCTCGTGATGATCATCGCCTTCGCCCTCGTCGTGCGCGAAGGATTGTCCAAACTCGGCGCCGAACGCGAGTCGGCAAATCTTCTCACGCTGCTGATCGTGCTTCTCCCGAATCGCCTTCTTTCGATGATCCTTCCGTTTTCCGACGTGCCGTTCTCGCTAATCTACGGGACGACATTTCTCCTTCTCTTGATGCGCATGAAGTCGCGCGCGGGCATGGCATCGGCCTTGGCGATC
>DATJPR010000237.1:0-12687 GCA_035506295.1 Bacteroidota bacterium
CGGGCCTCACGTATTCGACCTTCTTGACATCCCTCCCGAATGCTGCACCTGGCATTACAGGACCACCGTCGCCGGTACCTAACTATCGGGCGCTAGGCGCTTTCATCGGTTTTCTCAGTGAGTATCCGCGCGCAGATTCACAGCGGGCAAGCGTGGTGGAACCACAGTACCGTCAATCCTGGACAATCGGCACTCCCAGCTTCGCAAGTTATGGAGACATGAAAATCTCTTGTGGCATTCGCCTCTATCTTGAGCAGAGGTAGTCTGCACGCAGAGGAGGTGGTCCGCTCGCGATCGTTTTGGGCTGACGGAAGATTAAGTCGACAACATCGCCCGGCGTCCTCCGAAGCTCAAGAATCGAAACAATTGAATGTCTTGTGTCCCAAAGGACCTTGCTCATCACGCACAACAGTGATCGACGGAACTGCAGCCCGGTCGGCCCGATCATCTGGCGGAAGCCAAGTGATCGGGACGTCGAATTACCCATTGTCCATATCCCATCAATAATGAATAATGGATCATCAATTTAGCTACGTTTGATCCGCCCAGCGTTCTCCGCCGCCGTTCGCCGGCTGACTGCAATGATCTTACTCAACGTCACGCATTCCTCATGCGCTAGTCTCGCCTCCTGAGCATCGTAAAGCCCTCGCTTGAGAATCATGTCTAGCCATACCCGTGACTCATTGAGCTCCTTCAACACAACGCCAAGTTTGTGTATGAAGTCCATTGAGCTCTCGGCTGCCCGTGCTTCAGCATAATTCGGCGCGCCCGCCGTCCCTGATCGCAACAACTGATTGGCAATGTGTTCCCCTTCTGCACTCTTCGGCATCCGCTCACACATCGTCAAGACCCGTACCGCAAAACTGATCAGCTTCTCCTCAATATCGTCTCCTTTGGCCATACCCCCTCCTTTGGCGATTTCACTGCATTCCGCGGGTGACAGATGGCCTGCAGGTGAGCCACTCTAATTGTATTACTCCGGAAAGCCCATATTTCCGAATGCCCAGATAATTCTTTCCATGCCGATCTGCCCAATCGGATCGCCCCAGACGACACGGCCCGTTCTGCCATATGCAGAACGGGCCGCTCCTGATGCCGGAACCCGATGTGAGACGTTACCTTATTCCACGATGACCTTGCCGTTCATGCCGAAGTGCCCGATCCCACAGAAGTGGGAGCACTTAAACCCGTATTCACCTTCCCTGGCCGCGTAAAATTCGATCTCCTTCACTTCATTTTCCTCGACCCGCTCGTCGATGCCGAAGGCCGCCATGCTGAACCCGTGCGTCCCGTCAATCGCTTTAAACTTGAGGGTGACCAATGTCCCCCGCTTCACCCGTATCACGTCAGGAGTAAAATGATACCGCTGGGCGGTCACTTCTATGGTGACCTTCGGCGTGGTATCTCGGTTAAGCCCTGCTGGGACCGCCTCGAAAAGTTGAGAAGCTGCACAGCCCACGAGGAGAAGCACGCCGGTCAAGACAATTATCTTGACCTTCATGGTCGTTCGTTGGAGTTTCATGGAAAGCCTTAGCAAATTTGAGTGCGCCTGCGCCAATCTCATCCTTCCGATTGTACACTATAAGGGTTGACTGACATGAAAAGTTCCATGAGTGCCAGGCTTCATAATTCCAAGTTGTTGACTTTGTCCGACGTGCGAAATAGATTAGTCCCAGCGAACCTCATTGCTCGCTTTGACACCCATCGAGCCCTCGACTCGGCCCTGAAATTCGCGCGAGTCGCCGGACCCCGGGACTTCCGCCCGACGTGCGGACTCAACGGACCGCTGCCGCTTGACTCTGTAGTTGCTCCCTCGATCTAGAGCGTTCTCCGACGACCCCGGGCTGTGGGCATCCCACGCCTCATTTCCGTCGTGCAGTTCAAAGCCTGATTTCGACTGCCTGAAAGGAGGAAATGCCCCATGAAACATGCCCTGTCATTCCTGTTCGTGATTTGCCTAGGCGCCCCGGCAGGTAATCCTGCACATGCGCAGTGGGTTCCAACCAACGGACCCGAAGGAGGAGAGATCTACTCGATCGCCTCGAATGGGACAGCTATCTTTGCCGCGACGTTTGCCGGCGTTTTCCGATCCACAAACGGCGGCGGAACCTGGACACTGCAAAATCAAGGAATGATGTACCCCAGCATTACCTGTCTGCGCTTGAATGCCGGTACTCTCTATGCTGCGAAGGCAGGCCTGGTCTACCGATCGACGGACGACGGCGAGAACTGGACGCAGACAGGCCCCGGCTTGCCGAACTACAATTACATTCGGTCCATGGCGTTTGTCGGCCAACAGATCTTCGCCGGCGTCGACTATAGTGGTGTCTATCGCTCAACCGATAACGGCTCAACGTGGGCGCCAGCCAACGCGGGGCTCACCGATACAAACCTGACATATGTTTGTTCGTTCGGATCGACGCTCTTCGCCGGTACACATGCCGGCCTCTTCCGCTCGGCCGACACCGCCAAGAGTTGGGTCCTGGCAAATGCCGGCATTGCCAACCGCAATGTCATTTCCATGATGTCCCTGGGGTCGAAAATATTCGCTGGCACGACGAGCGGTCTCCTGTGGTCAACAGACAATGGTACCTCATGGGTCGGTTCGGATTCCATCCTTCAATACTCCTATGTTTCGGCGTTCGCGACAGTAGACTCCACAATCTTCGTTGGCACCTCCGAAGGAATTTACCGCTCCACATCCGCAGGTGCCAAGTGGTTTCCGGCAGATTCCGGCCTTGCCCTGACGCAGGTGATCTCGCTTTGCTCGAACGGAAAGACGGTCCTTGCGGGTACCTTCGGCGGGATGTGCATGTCTACCGATCTGGGCACAAGTTGGCAATCAGCGAATGCGGGGATCGTGGCCACCGATATCACATCCCTCGTGGCCGACGGGAACTCGATGGTCGCAGGTTCGGATGGGAGCGGAATTTTCTACACCGTCAATGCCGGGGACCTGTGGAAACCGGCAGCAACAGGACTGACCAACCCGCGGATATCGTCGATGCTCGCGTGCGGGTCAATGTCGTTTGCAGGAACGTACGTCGCGAAGTTCCTTCGATCAACGGATCACGGCGTCACGTGGACTTCATCGGGTACAGAGCCCGCGCAAACGTACGTATACGCTCTGGCTGGGGACAGCCAGTGCGTGTACGCCGGGGGATGGACCGGCGTTTCCCGATCGACAGACGTGGGGCTAAGCTGGTCAGATGCAGGCACCGGACTTCCGGGTACCCATGTCTACAAACTGGGAGTCTGTGGTCCGACCATTTACGCGGCGACGAATTCTTCCGGAATTTTCAAGTCGACAAACAACGGCGCCACGTGGGATAGCTTGAAAATCAACTTCGGCAATGCGTATGTCTACGCCCTGCTGCCGATCGGGAACACCATGTTCATCGGAGGAGATGGCGGGCTGCTTCGCTCAACAGACAACGGGTCGTCGTGGGTTTCCGTCAGTGCGGGCCTGGTATATCCGCAGGTTCAAGCCATGGCGGCGTCCGGACCGAATCTCTTCGTTGCAGATTCCTGGAGAGACATCTACGTCTCGACGGACAATGGGTCACACTGGCGGGATGTTAGCGAAGGATATCCTTCGATTTATCAGATAAGCGTACTCTGTGCGAACGCGACCCACCTCTTCGCTGGAACCTTTGATCACGGCATCTGGAGACGCCCCCTTTCGGAAATGCTGACCTCGCTGCCTCCAGCGCCCCATGAAAGCGTCTTCGCATTCGCGCTGGAGCAGAACTATCCCAATCCGTTCAATCCGACAACAGTTATCAGCGGACAGTGGACAGCAGACAGTAAGGTTGAGCTTGTCGTGTATGACATCCTTGGGCGGGAAGTGGCAGTGCTGGCTGACGGCAGATACCCCGCAGGGAGGTACTCCTTCAGTTTTGATGGGACAAGGCTTGCCAGCGGAATCTATATCTGTCGGCTGAAGGCGGGAGAACAATCGGCGACGAGGACAATGGCCCTGGTAAAATAACGACACTCTACGAGGCACACATGGAGCTTCCCTCCTTCCCACAACTATTTCACGAAGCCGGCGACACGTTTCGACGCTTCCCCTTCGTTATTTGCGACGCAGCTTTAGGCACGGCAGCAGCCATTGTTCTGGTCGATCATGAAGGGCCTCCGAGCCCGACCATCCTCTTCAACATCCTTCTGGCCGCCGCCCTGGGAATCCCGCTGTTGACAGGCTTGGCCCTCCTCTCGGAACGAAGGCATCAGGCCCGACTGACAGCGATCGGACTCCAGATCTTCGGCATCCTTCTCCTCGTGGGTTATGCAATGACCGTCCCGTCCGATCTGGCGAGGGCGCCGCTGGTTTCCCAATATCAGTTCTACGTTCTTGCGATTGCGCTTCACCTGTTTGTCGCCGTTGTTCCGTTCCTCATCAGGAACGAAATCAACGGGTTCTGGCACTTCAACAGGATTCTCTTCCTACGAGTCTTGACTGGCCTTTTCTACTCTTTTGTACTCTGGGCCGGGCTCTCGATTGCGCTTGAAGCGCTCGACATTCTTTTCGGAGTATCCATTCCGGGGAAACGCTACGGCGAGCTCTGGATCCTCATCGTCGGGCTCTTCAACACCTGGTTCTTTGCGGCTGGCATCCCTGACAATCTCCCGCAACTTGAAGCGATGACCGTATATCCCAAAGGGATCAAGGTGTTCTCGCAGTATATTCTCTTCCCGATCGTTCTCGTCTATCTTGTCATCCTCTACGCGTACCTGGCAAAAATCGGGTTCGATGTGAGCTGGCCCGAAGGGTGGGTCAGCAAACTTATCCTCGGCTTTTCGGGAACAGGGATCTTCCTTTTGCTTCTCCTCTACCCGCTCCGCGATCAACCGGGATCGACGTGGGTTGTGAAGATCACGAAGTGGTTCCATTACCTCCTGATCCCGCTCGTCGTCGTCCTGTTTCTGTCTGTGCTTCGAAGAGTGTCGGACTATGGAATCACGGAGGAGCGGTACTTCGCGCTCATCTTGGGCGGCTGGCTCGGGTTGATGGTCCTCTACTTCCTTCTCAGCAAGACGAGAAACATCAAGGTTATTCCGGCAACCCTCTGTCTCGTGGCCTTTGTCGTGAGCATTGGCCCATGGGGGGCCTTCTCCGTTGCACGACAAAGTCAAATCAGTCGACTTGAGCGGATAGCACAGGGCGCGGGAATCCTCGTCGACGCGAAGGTACGTCCCGCTCAGGCCGCGGTGTCGGCCGCGGACGCAAAACAAATCAGCGCGATCCTCTCCTACCTTCACACGACACATGGGTTCGGCGGAATTCAACAATGGTTCGCCGTCGACCTGAGGATCGACACGATTCCCTCGGGGGTCGTGTACAAGAGTCCCTCCGATGTCTGCAGGTTGATGGGCTTCGACTATGTTGAACGATGGGGTGAAGCGCCCGGCGGCTGGATCGCTCTTCGTGCCGACAGCGCGTTCAGCACTGAAGGATACGATCGTCTTTCTCGTCTCTGGATGTTCTCGCGTACGGGCGCGCGAACCGAATCCCTCGGTGATGGGATCGCCCTTCACGTGACAGCATTGATGGATACGATGACGTTCACGTCCACCCGTGACGGTTCATGCCTTCTCCAGATCGACATGCATCGCCACATTGTGAATCTGCTGGAAAAATACAGTTCGTCTCCCACCGGTCGGATTCCCAACGAAGCAATTGCCTTCAGCGCTTCCGGGAATGGACTGCGGGTTCGCGTGTGTCCCTGGGTGATTGAAGTGAACCGTCGGCATGGAGAGGCAGAGGTACAGAGGATTGACGCAGCGATTCTTTATTCCTTGGAACGAGATCACTAGAGGACCTGCAGCCTCAACCGTCAAACGTGGTTCGATATGCCGGCTCGTTCCGCTGCCACGTGGATCGCGATGACGGATTTTGTCATCCCCAGCCACTTCTCACGGATGATTTCCGCCTCAGGAAAAAGTGCGCGCATATCACGCACGGTGAGGAGATTCCATTCAGGTCGCGCTTTCTTCACCCACCACTTATTGATAAACTGAATCGCTGCAATGAGGAATTTCCGGGAGGAGAAGGCGGCGAAATTGGGGAACCACATGTGCGTTTCAATGAAGAAGTACCGGTACGGAGTCTGGACGTAATACGATCTGCCTACCCGCCGAATCTCGGCGGCCAGCCGTGACTGAACAGTGAACGCCGCGCTCCTGAATGCGGCATTCGTGGTATAATTCAGGAGGGAATTCTTCGCCACGGTCACATGCTCGATGACCGAGGAACAAAAGACCACGTCAAAGCTCGCATCGGGGACGGGAATTCTCCCGTCTTCGTCGAGGTGGAGCGTCTTGAAACCGAACCGATCCTCCGCCCTTCTGAGCGCTTCCACGTCAATGTCCGCGACCGTAACTGTATTTCGGTACGGGACAACGTCGGCGATGTGCGAACCGTCGGATCCGCCCAGGTCGAGGATAGCATCCTGTTCCACGGGATTCATGTGGTAGAGGAATATGCGCGCCCGGTGTGCACGAGACCTTCTGGATATCGATGCGACGATTTGTCGGACCATCAGTCCCTCTGCGTGGAGACGACGCAAGCTGCTCGTTGGGGAGGGGAACCCGGAGCTGCTTCTTGCGAGGCAGTCTTGAGAGTGCAGAACTATTGACAGGCGGGGCCCCAACATGGGCGTTGGATTGGGCCTGGAGAAATAGTACACAGAAAATTTGGAATTACCAATTTGACCGCGCACGATGCTGGAAATCCAATATTTTGACGATCCTGCAAAGCACCTTGGCGAGTGTGATTTCGGACATTGAAGATCGCCAACGTCTTCATTATCTTGCAGGGTTAGGATTTTTCCGAAGGAACCGTTTGCTGATCACTCCTCGCCTTCTCCCCCGACGCATGCGATCGTTATTCGCCCTTCTGTGTGCACTCGCCGTCGTTGCGCAAACCGCACGAGCACTCGATCCTTCGCGGTCACTCAGGCACTACCGTCTGGACACCTGGACGACGGAGCAGGGGTTGCCGCACAACAGCATCAGCGGCATCATCCAGACCAGTGATGGTTTTCTCTGGATCGCGACGCTTCGCGGTGTCGTGCGCTTTGACGGCATTCAGTTTCAACCGCTGACTGTCCCCTCATCGATTGCCATGCGGTGCCGCAACTACCTTTCATTGGTCGAAACACCCGACGGGAGCGTATGGATAGCGACGGAGGGAGGCGGTCTCCTGAGGGTCAAAGACGATTCCGTCTCCGCGTTTGATACGGAACATGGTTTCCCCGATGACCATATTCAGTGCCTCGCTCTCGACTCCGCAGGCGGACTCTGGATCGGCACCTGGTCGCGTGGCGTCGTTCGATTGACGCCGCCGTATGACATGAGTTCGGCGAAGCATCTCACAACAAAGAACAGCCTCCCCTCCGACGGCATCCTGGACATTTGCGCTGGCGACGGTTCCGATGTTTGGTTGACCACCGTGACCGGGAACCTCGCTCATGTCTATTTCCGCGATACTCCCGCCGTGGTCGCCGGTCCCGCTTCACCTGGGGGACAATTCTTCTCTCTCATGAAACGTAGAGATGGAACCGTCTGCGTTTCCACGACGGAAGGGCTGTTCGGCGTTGTCGGGTCGACTTTGATCCGCGAGCTTCCAACGAGCCCTCGTGCGTCCGACTACTTCGTGACAATGCTCGAAGACAAGGACGGCAATTTCTGGGGCGGCACGTATCTCACCGGCTTGACGCGAAGGACCCCTCCTGCGCAGGGACAAATCATCGCAAGGCTGACGAAGGAAGACGGTCTTGCCGGCAATTATGTCTCCTCCCTTTGTGAAGACGCCGAAGGCAGTCTCTGGATCGGGACGGAAGTCGGTCTTAACCGGCTGAGCGATGGTTCATTCATCACACTGACGGAAGCAGACGGTTTCACGGATGATGTCCTCTCTGCCATGATCCAGGCGCCGGACGGAACGATCTGGGGAGGTACTGACGGCGGGGGCCTTCTCAAAATCCAGGATGGCAGGGTGGTCCGTCGGTTTGTCGACAAGGACGGGATCCGCGATCAATTTGTCACCGCGGCCACTTTCTCCAACACCGGTTCATTGCTCTTCGCCACGCGCGATGGGACGGTCTACGAAATGAAGCCGGGAACAGCGCCGACGAAATTGTTCAGCTCTCCCCACGCCATCACGTCATTTCTCCAAACCCCAAACAACGAACTGTGGTGCTCTACCTCCGCAGGAGTGGTGCGATACGCAGGACCGGCGTACAGACCCGTCGCCTCTCCGTTCGACGGACATCAGGAACCCGGCACGTGTCTCGCAACGACCCGCTCCGGTGCGCTCTGGGCGGGCACGAGACACGGTCTTTTCGTCCTCGACAACTCCTCGTTCAGGGCCTTCCATTCGAGCGACGGCCTGCCCAACGAGTACATCTCATGTCTGAAAGAAGATACGGCGGGCGTGCTGTGGATCGGGACGCCCTCCGGCGTCGGCAGGTACAGGCAAGGTCACTTTGAGAGGTTCGATACGGCCGGGGGGCTCCTCGATCGGTATGTAACGTCAATCATACAGGACGGCCGCGGCTTTCTCTGGTTCGGGACGCTGTCGGGCGTGTATCGCATAGCGCGTGCGGACTTCGACAGCGTGACCAGCGGTGCCTGGCACAGTGTGCGACCGGTGTCCTTTATGGAGACCGACGGCATGAAATCGAGCGAATGCGCCGAGGGAAACAACGTGAGCCTGTTCGACAGGATGACCGGAAGGATCTGGTTCAGCACGACGCAGGGGCTGGCGATCGTCAATCCCGATCTTCTTCGCTTCCATCCCGTCCTCGGCCGCCTCCGGATTCAACGAATGACGATTCCCGACGGAAAAGAGTTCAGCCTTCCGCCGTTCGAGTTGTCGGCGGGGGAAAACAATTTCACCATCCACTACACGCTTCCCGCGTTTCTGCTCCAGAGCCACCTTCGCTTCCAGTACCGGCTTGAGGAATTCGATCAGACGTGGGTGAACGCGGACAATCGACGATATGCGTTGTATACGAATGTTCCCCCGGGTAGCTATACGTTTGTCGTCCGTGCGTGGAGCGACCTGCCGGGTTCCGTCCCGGTGGTGAAAGCCGGAACCGAGATCACGATTGCGCCGCATTTTTATCAACGCCGGCTCTTCTACGCCGCCATCGCCGTGCTGGTGCTGGCAGGGTTACTGGGTTCCCACGTCATCCGCGTGCGCAGGGCGGAACAACGGGAGCGAACGCTCTCCAGGATGGTCGACCAACGGACCAGCGACCTGATGATGGAGATTACCGAACGGAAGCGGATTGAAACGGCGCTTCGGGCCAGCGAGACTCACCGCAAAGCAATCCTTCAGGTGATGCCTCTTGTCTTGTACACCGCCCAGACTCCGGACCAGTTCGGCGCGACCTGGATCACCGACAATACGGAAGAGGTCACCGGTTTCCCGGCAGAGCGGTTTCTCCGCGAGCCCAACTTCTGGAGTTCCCGCATTCATCCCGAGGACAAAAAGAAGACGGAGACCTTCTTGTCGATGCTCCGGTCCGGCAACGCCAGCGATATCGAATACCGGTGGCAATGTGCGGACGGCACGTATCACTGGTTCCTCGATCACGCCGTGAGAATCCAGGTGACGCCTGAGGGGCGGCTCGAATATTCGGGCGTGTGGTTCGACATCACCGACAAGATGGAGGCTGAAGAACAACTTCGCGTCTCTCTCCATGACAAGGAGCTTCTGCTGCGCGAAGTCCACCATCGGGTGAAAAACAATCTCACCATCATCACCAGTCTCCTGAGTCTCCAGGCCGGCACCATCGAGGAGCAGAAGGTCCGCGACGTCCTCCGTGAAGCGGAAGGACGGGTGCGGTCCATGGCGACCCTCCACGAACACCTGTATCGATCGGAAGACCTAGGGGCCGTCGACCTGAAGTCGTACATCGTCTCACTCGTGCGGACGCTCTCCAGGACGTACGGTCGTCCGGGCGTCAATATCATGACCCGCCTTGAAGGCGTAACCCTGGATATTGCGCTGGCTATCCCGTGCGGACTGATCGTCAACGAGCTCGTGACCAATGCGATGAAGTATGCCTTCCCGGCGGAGAAGAAGGGAGAGATCGTGGTTTCCCTCCGGAGGGAGTCCGACCACGAGCTCGTTCTCGAAGTCTGCGACAATGGCGAGGGGTTTACTCCGCCGCCGGATCTGGACGAAAGTCCGACACTCGGATTGAAATTGGTGTCCATCCTCTCCCGACAGCTCGGCGGCACGGCGAGGTTTACCACGGTCCACGGGACGACCTGCACCGTGCGGTTCTCCGATGACGTGCTGCAAGGCAAACCCGAGGCGGCCTCCACCCCTTCACCTTCCTGATCGACCGACGAACTCCCGGCCGGGGCCGGGTGTTGGAACAGTATCCTGTTGAGCGTCTGCGTCGGGATTGACCACCTTCCTCATGGTATCGTTCGCCTTCGCCCACTTTACATCATGCAGGCGTGAGCGAAGATCCTCCTCATTCCCTACGGCTGATTGACAATTGTCTATTATTTGGTATTATACAAGGGAGAGATTCGCCTCCATTTCATTGGCCGGCCGGCGTTTACAGACCCGTGGCTTCGGGGATTACCCCGTTCGTCCGGAAGGCCGGCGTTCTGAAATTGCGGGTGCGTGTTACTGACTCTTCGTGGACACTGATATGGAGACTACCGTCATGTGGTTTGTCATCCCCCTGGTCATTGTTCTGCTCCTCCTGATCTATGAGTACCGGCTCCGCACACCGGACCAGCTCATCCTTCGCGAGACGAAGGGAACGATCGGGTTTCGCACCTCACGCTGGTACCCCAGGCACTTCAGTCTGGCACTGCCAGGGACAACACATCTCATGGAATTGAAGCTTGAGGCCACGGCGAAGGGCAGCATGCCCGTGATCATCAAGCTCACGGCGAGTGTGGCGGCCTCGCGCAATACCATCGGGGCATTGATTCGTGTGGGCGGATGGACGGGAAACGCAATCGAAAAAGCATCGAAGGATCTCGAGAGCGTCCTGCACGGTCAGGTGAAACAGTATACGGAGAAGAACGGCGTAGAGGACCTCTCCTCGGAAGGGCTTCTCCAGCACCTTCGTGACCGCGAATCGACGGGCAGGGAGCAGTTCGGCCTCGACATCGTTTCCCTCTCGGTACAGTCCATCGACCCTGTTGATGCGACCGTTGCGGAAGCCCTGCACCAGCGCGAGTCCGCGCGCATCCTTGAACAGACGGAAGAGTTGAATCAGCGTGCACGCGTGTCGGGCGCACAGGCGCGCCTGCGCGCCGATGAGGAAATTGCCCGGACCGAGCACGACCTGTCGCTTCTCCGCTTCGAACTGAAGAAATCGGAACAGGAACGCGAGTCCCAGCTCGCCCAGCAGCGGATGGAGGACGAGCTGCGCCGCAACCGCATGCGCCTGGACTTCGACCGCGAGGAGATGTCGATACTCAAGGACAACCCGCAACTGCTCCTCCTCACGCCGCAGGCAGCGCGGCTTGCCGAAGCCAGCCAATCGATGAAGAACGCCCGCACCGTCGTCTCTCTTGCCCCGGCCGATGCGGAGCAGGGGCTCAAGCTCGCCGGGCTCTTTCAGGTGTTCCTTGAGCAGATGATGAACGGCTCGAACAAGCTTCCTGAGAAGAAATCGAAATCGTGAGCAGCGGCTCCCCACAGAAGAGAAAGACGCCGGACGAGTACTTTGCGCTGAGGGAGGCGCGCGCGGCAAAGGTCTCTGAAGTCAGCGAAGCGACCGCGGCGGCCCCCGTATCGCCCGAAGAGCGCGTCAATTTTCACATCGGGAATCCCGTCCAGGACGAGCGGCTGGAATACGCCTTCTTTCGCATCGCCCTCGGCCTGAGCGTTGACGAGACTCCAACCTCCGATCCCCTTTCGCAAGTGCTGGAAGAGTCCGGCATGGACGAAAAGGAACGTCCGAAACTTGAGTTCCTGCTCCGACTCATCCACCAGAGCGCCCCCTACATGGCCCGGGGCGGATACCTCCGCGCAAACCCCCAGGGGCTCATCCGATCGTTCAGCAACTGGCTTGAAAAAGATCAGCCCGAACCCCTGGCCTACGATCTGGGGGAGAAGACCGGTCGCCGGGAACTCGTCCTGTGCACGGGCGGCCTCGTCGAAACCTTCAGGGTGTTCTTCCACGCGTTGACCGGATCGCTCCTGGCTCTCCCCGCACGGATCCTTCTCTATCGTCTTTCCCTGCCCGAACACCTTCGGACGTTTGAAGGGCTTCAGCTTACGGATCTCCCCCGGTCCGAGGCTGACGCCCTTGCCGCAATCGACGAGATCCTTCTCCGGCAGGACCCCCGGCCGACGTTCCTCGTTCTCGGTGCGATGGTCCAGGAAGAGACCCGGCGACATTTGCGCCAACGCGCAACAGACACGCCGCTGTTCATCGTCGAGGCCAACGACGCACCGAACGGGGCCTCCATGGCGCGGGAAGCGCGCCTGAGCAGGCGCGTGCTCCGCTTTCTCACTCCGGGCGTTCTCCGGCCAACACTGGCTTCCCTCCCCACCGTGTTTGTGGCGGGTGCGCCGGAATATGTGGCAGCAATCGAAGTATCGCACTTCCAGCTCAAAGGCACTCCTCCTGCTCCCGAGGTGGAGCACCTCGCCGCCATTCTTCAGACAGAGCCGAGTTCGCCCGACATGGGACA
>DATJPR010000238.1:0-21298 GCA_035506295.1 Bacteroidota bacterium
GGCTAGCCGCCGAGGGGCTGGTGAAGGGAGAGTGGCTGCGGGATCTGGAGAGGCGCTTTATACAGGGATGGCCGGGAGCGGAACCGCTGACGGTCGTCAGACAACTGGAAGCTGGCCAATTCAGGGAGCAGGTTCCGTCTCCAGCCGACCTCTACCAGAGAATCAGGAAAGAGCATGAACCGTCGGCCATCGGCTACCTGACCGACATGGGCTTCACCCCGGACAACCTGGCCAGGGCCGAGCTCCTTCTCTCCGGTCTTACCCTCCTGGTCTGCGAGTGCTCTTTTCTGGCAGCGGACCGGAACAAGGCGCGTGAGTCCTTCCACCTCTGCAGCGCGGATCTCAACATCCTGATTGAACAGCTGAGGCCTTGCGCTATCCTGCCGATGCACCTCTCCAAGGGTTATATCCACAAAAGTCGCCTCCTCTACCAGGAGCTGGCCCCGCCCCGGGGGGTCTCCGTACTCAGGATACCCGACCTGATCACCCCGCGCCCCCTTATCCCCGCAGAAATCACTCCGGCGGCTGTCGAGTGACCCGACTGATCTTCCATGCTACGATGGAAATGGGGGATGGAAGTTCCCCGGCGGCTTTTTCCCGATTCTGATCATCTTTCAACCATTGCTCATACAGTCGCTTGACATTGTTGGTAACCTGAGCCAGAATTTGCACGAGAACGATCTGAGCGGAAAGATTCAGAGGAGAGTTCTGATTTTTTATCAAATGTCGGGCAAGGTCGTTCTCCGTCCGATATTACAGGAAAACAAGGAGGTGTGGAAATGCGTTACATCAACTCCGGGCGGGTCATCGCCGCCCAGCTTACCACCCCCGCGGAGAACCCGCTCCTGACCGAGGAAAGCATCCTCGTCGATGTCTGGTTCGAAGGTCAGGTGGTGCGTAAACAGCTTTTCAAGAAGGTGACAAAGGCCGAGCAGGAGGCATTCACAGCGGCGCTTACGAAGCGGGGGTTTGTCCGCTCCGGGAACCTCTTTATCGACCCACGGGCGGTCCTCTTCGCCGAGATGGAGAGCCAGATCCTCGGCGGGGTCATCACGATCGGCTGGCAGGAAAACGGCAAACAGGTGGAACTGAAGGTGAACGGTAAGACATTCGAAGAACTGCATTCGCTTCTCAACGTCCGATAGTTGCCTGAATTCTTTAAACCAGCGCCGGGCGGGTTATGCCTGGCTTCACCAGTCGGGGGGTGTCCAGCAAAAGGAGGTCGCAAGTGGGCCAGGAGATTGGGCTGAGCCGGGAACTGGGATATCTGCGCGTCGGCGCGGCTGTCCCGACTCTTAAGGTTGCCGATATCGGTTTCAACGTGGCAGCCATCATCGGGATGATGGAAGAAGCGCGCGATCGGGGGCTCCAGGTTCTGGCATTTCCCGAGATGGCTGTTACCGGCTACACCCTGGGAGATCTGGTACAACACGACGCGCTCTTGTCGAGGGGCGAGAGAGGTCTTGGCGAAATCCTTTCTGCAAGCATCGATTATAACCTGATGGTTATAGTCGGGATGCCTTTGCATGTTGAGGAGAAGGTATTCAACTGCGCGGTAGTGGTAAACAGAGGGGATGTCCTGGGGGCCGTACCCAAGAGCTATCTCCCCACATACAGGGAGTTTTACGAAGAGCGCTGGTTTGCGGCCGGTGCGGCCACCCGGTCCGATACAGTCCGGCTGCTGGGGCGGGATGTCCCGTTCGGCGCGGATATTCTCTTCAGGCTGAAAGGGTTTCCCTCTGCCACCATCGGCGTGGAGATCTGCGAAGACCTGTGGGTCCCACTTGCCCCCCATGAATACCAGTCGATAGCCGGAGCCACGGTCCTTTTCAATCTTTCGGCCAGCAATGAGGTGCTGGGGAAGGCCGACTGGCGGCGCACGATGGTGTCCTCAGAATCGGGCCGCTGTCTTGCGGCCTATTGCTACGTCTCCTGCGGCATGGGAGAATCCTCAAACGATGTGATATTCGGAGGGGATGCCATCATCGCCGAAAGCGGCGCCATTTGCGCCGAATCTACCCGGTTTGCCCGGACCCCTCAATTGATCGTCCACGATGTGGACCTGGAGCGGCTGGCATTCGACAGGCGAGCCGCCAACAGTTTTCAGGACTCCTGCCGCAATTTCAGGCAGTTTCGCGTAGTCGAGACCGATGTCAAGGATGTTGCCGCCACAAGATTATACCGGTCACTCTCCCCCCATCCCTTTGTCCCGGCCGAACCATCCCAGAGGGGAGCCCGGTGCCGGGAGATATTTTCCATGCAGGTGGGGGCGCTGGCCAAAAAGCTAAGCGGCACCGGGATGGAAAACATAGTCCTGGGGGTCTCCGGAGGTCTTGACTCCACTCTGGCCCTGTTGGCGGCGGTCAGGACCATGGACTTCCTGGGACTGCCGCGCACCAATGTACATGCCTATACATTGCCCGGTTTCGGCACCACAAACCGGACCAGGTGCAATGCCGCCAACATGTGCCGGGCTCTGGAGGTCTGCTTCCAGCAGGTAAAGATCTTACGTACCTGCCGCTCACAGCTGAAGGACCTGGGGCACACCGGTAACGAGGATATCGTCTTTGAAAATGTCCAGGCGCGCTACCGCACGGGGTTCCTCTTCAACAAGGCCAATGAACTTAAGGCCTTAAATCTGGGGACAGGAGACCTCACCGAGGTCGCCCTGGGATGGAGCACCTTTTCCGGTGACCAGACCTCCCATTACCACGTCAATGTATCGGTGCCAAAGACACTGGTCCGTTATCTGGTACGCTGGTTCGCCGACGAGGAAGCGGAGGATTCCACTGCGCGGAAGGTTCTGTACGACATCCTGGAGACCCCGATCTCTCCGGAATTGCGTCGTCCCGAAAAGGGGAGGATAGCGCAGAAGAGCGAGGAGGTCATCGGACCGGTTGAACTCGCGGACTTCTATCTCTACCCATTCATCCGTTTCGGCATGCGGCCCGGCAGGATCCTCTTCCTGGCCTATGAGGTCAACAGGCTGGGGCTCTTCGAAGGGGAGTACACCCTGGAAGATATGTATAAGTGGCTCAAAAGCTTTATAGGCAGATTCTTCCACTACCAGTTCAAGAGGACCTGCATGCCCGAAGGGCCCAAGGTGGGGTCGGTGAGCCTTTCTCCCCGGGGCGACTGGAGAATGCCCTCGGACGCAGAGCCGGGACTCTGGTTGGAGGAGCTGGATGAGATGTACAGGAAGCTGCGCTAGCACCTACCTGAATCCGTGAAGCATTCAAGCCTTCTATCGCTTGGAATGCCTCTGTCTAGACTTTGTCGATCGGAATATACAGTTCGGCTAAGTTCACCCGACATCGCATGAATGAAACGACGTAATCCACGATGGACCCCGACATTACGCTCATCCCTGCTTTCATGCTCACAGATTCAGAACCTATTCATCGTTGGAAAATTTTCCTTTCCTTATCCAACGCTCTCCGCGCTGTAGCGTGCTATGAGGCCGGTCCGGACGGCCTGGCGGTAAACCCGCTTGAAGAAGAGGGAGGCAAGGAAGAGGTAAAGGAGAGTGAGTGCCCCCCCCATCAGGAGGCCGTGTCCTTCCATGGTGCCATGGGAGATGATGGTCCTCATTCCCTCGAACACGTAGGAGGGGGGGAGGAGCAGGGATATGTACCGCATCCAGCTGGGGAGCGTGTCAAGGGGATAAAAGACCCCGGCAAAGGGGGTGATGAGTGCCGGTATGGGCCAGACGAACCACTCAGACGCCGGGCCGAGTCTCAAGACCACGGCGCTGCAGAAGATGCCCAGGGCGATGCCGAAGAAAAGGAGGAGGAGAAGAAAGGGGAGGAACATGGCGCCGTAGACGACGAAGGAGAGGCCGAATATGGTGGTCGCCAGGACGAGCATGACCACGAGCCCCAGTGAGCTGGTGGCGATCGTGGTGATGACCAGACCTGCCAGATACTCCCCGATCGACAGGGGGGAGGCGAAGATATTGAGGAAGTTGCGCGCCCAGACGTCCTCGAAGAAGGCGATGGTCACCCCCTGCATTACCCTGGTGAAGAAGTCCCAGAGGAGTACGGCGCCGAGGAACAGGGGGACGAAGTTGAGCCCGGTAGTTGCAAATGTGTTCAGATACCTGGTGATGAAGCCCCACAGGACTATGTCCACGCCGACCCAGGCGAAGAGCGGGACGATGCGCGACAGGCTCCCCCGCAGTAGATAGTACTGGCGCAGCACTATGGCGGCTACATGGCTTGCTTTCATGATCCTACAACTCCTTCAGCGTCAGGGGCTCCCGCGCCACGGCGATGAACAGCTCTTCGAGGCTCTCCCTGCCATGCTCGCGGGGAAGGAGCTTGGGATCCCCCTGGAGAAGGACCTTCCCCCTGTAGAGGAACAGGACCCGGTCGCATACCTCTTCCACCTCGTGCATGTTGTGGGAAGTCCAGAGCACCCCCGAGGTTTTGCCCGCGGCGAACTCGCGGATCATGACGCGGACGTCGCGTGAGGTTGCGGGATCGAGGGAGACGGTTGGCTCGTCGAGGAGAAGCAGGTGCGGGCTGTTAAGCATCGCCTTGGCCAGCGATACCCGGGCCTGTTCCCCGGAGGAGAGGAGACCGCTCTTCACGTCCCGGTATCTGACCAGGTCAAACCGCTCCAGGAGTTGCTCGATCTTCGCCGTGAGGTCGCCGACATGGTAGAGAAGGCCGAATACCTTAAGGTTCTGCCGGACCGTAAGATTGCCTGGGAGGGGGGCGTAGTGGGCGGCAAAGTTGGTTTTCTCCAGAGCCTGGACACGGCGACCGGCGATATCCTCCCCCTTGATGTGTATTGTTCCCACGGTTGGCTCGAGAACGCCGAGAACCATGTTGATAATGGTGGTCTTGCCGGCGCCGTTAGGACCAAGGAGCCCGACGATCTCCCCGCGGCCCACCTGGAAGGAAACGCCGTCCACGGCGACCATCTCTCCGAACACCTTGCGCAGGCCTTTGACGGAAAGCACCGACAGGAGGGAAGGGTTGTCTAAAGAGCTGTTCATGTTCACCTCTAAACCGGATTCTCTTATTACATGATACATCCTCCGCTGTCAACCGGCTTTGCTCTCCTCTCAGCCACAGCGATGTAAGAGGAAGGTCGTTCATTAAAAAAAGTCGCTGGACCCGCACCATGTTACCTGGTAGGCTAGAGAATATTCAATTCGCGAATCCCGGGCCCAGCCGGTGGGCCTGTAGGGCTTGAAATATCCGGGATAATCGAGAACCCTCCATTGAAGTGAAGCGCTCTAGGAAAACGAAAAGGAGGCTTCATGGAGGCCCCCAGGTTTTACGGAAAAGGGTATCTTTGCCTAGGCCTTGACTTTGCTAAAGGTGAAAACCGGGATTACCGTCCCAAACTGAAGGAGACTGTAAAGCGATGAACGTTCTCCTGATCAATCCCCCCTCCATAAGTGTCTACTACACCTTCGGCTTCAGCCTCCCTCCCATGGGGCTTCTCTATGTGGCCGCGAGCCTCGAGCAGGCCGGGCACCGGGTCGTGGTCCGCGACCTGGCTGCAGAAGGTGTTGAGGTTACCGATTTGGATTTCAAAAACGCCGATGTGGTCGGGATCTCCAGCGACACGACGCGCATCGAGCGGGCCATGCGCCTTGCCAGGCGGGCCGCCGGGTTTGATCGTCCCGTGATTCTGGGAGGGCCCCATCCCCAGTTCATGCCGGAGGAGATATTTGCCGGCGGTTGGGTAACGGCGATCGTGCGGGGTGAGGGGGAGGTCGTCTTTCCCGATCTTCTCGACGCTCTTGAATCCAGGAGCGAGATTAACCGGGTCAGGGGTGTCATATGCAGGGAAGGCAGACGGATAGTCAGCACTCCCGATGCCGCCCCGGTGGATGTGGAGAGCCTTCCCCTGCCGGCCCGGCACCTGATCGATCTGTATCGCTACCGCGCCAGCACCGCGGGTCGTCCGGTAACCCCGGTAGTAAC
The DNA here is from genome assembly GCA_035506295.1 of Bacteroidota bacterium. Lineage (GTDB taxonomy): Bacteria > Bacteroidota > Ignavibacteria > UBA10030 > UBA6906 > DATJPR01. The sequence continues at coordinate 5,943 of DATJPR010000238.1, forward strand.
CAGCCGCGGCTGTCCCGGTGCCTGCCACTTCTGCTCCTCTTCCAGCTTTTTCGGCAGGGGATGGCGCTATCGCAGCGCCGAAGCGGTGCTGACCGAACTGGATGAGGTCTATAACCGATACGGTTTCCGGGCGGTGGCGTTCATTGACGACAACTTCACCCTTGCACCGGAGAGGGTGGAGCGGATCGCAGAGGGGATCATCGGGCGCGGATATGATCTCTGCTGGTGGACATTCTCAAGGGTCGACACGATCGTGCGCAACCCATCCATGGTTTCCAGGATGGCTGCCGCCGGCGCCAATATGGTCTACCTGGGGATCGAGAGCGGCAGCGACGACACCTTGAACTCCCTCGGCAAGGAGACGCATGCGTCGGAAGCGTTTCAGGCTTTGGAGATACTTCGGCTCCATGGCATAGAATCCTACGGCAGCTATATCATCGGCAACCTGAATGAGAGTGCTGCCGACGTGGAGAATACCATTGATCTGGCCATACGGCTGAACACGAACATTGCCCAGTTCACCATACTGACCCCCTTCCCCGGCACCAGGCTCTATGAGCAGGTCAGGGAGCGCATCTTCTGCCGGCGCTGGAAGTTCTACGATGCTCTGCACGTGGTGTTCCGCCATCCCCGCATCAACCGTTATTATCTTCAATTCCTTCTTATTAAGGCTTTCGTAAGGTTTTACCGCAGATCACGGGAAGCGATCGCCGGCTTCAGGATGGCTGCCGACAGAAGCAGACTCACTATCCGACGGCTTTTGGCATGCGCGTGGGAGATGATTTTCTAACTCCCCATGGCTGGAAATGGAGGGATTTGATCGATTTTGATTTTTCTCTATTAATCCTATCGATGGCTTTTATAACGCAAGTGCAACCTTAATTATACTCAACCCGACCTGTCGAATTTGCGACTGTTGAACAATCCTTCCAACTCCATCAATCAAACGATGATCCATGATTTTCATTTCGTCTTGGTCTCTGGGACCGCCCCGGTCGAGCGGATTTTGATGACCCTGTCCAGCATGTCGAACCAGAACGGCGCTCCCAGAGAAATCGCCAAGGTAGTCAACAGTAAACCGATAATCTTGTTTGCCCATTCCCATCTATCGGGCATGGCCTCCCATCCGAAGCGGATGCCGGTCTGCTGAAGGCTCGCAAGGGTTTTCCTCAGGGTCTCCTCTCCTTTTAAGGCTGCCGTGGCCTGCGGCTGATTGTTCGATGGTCCGCCCCCCCCGTCAACGGAGGATGACGAGTTCTGCCCGAATGTCTGCGGGGGTTGAGTCGCGCTATTCCACTCCTTCCCAGCGTACTCCTTCGCCTGGGTGGCAACCGCGTTCCGGAGCGCCGGATTGCTGGAGAGATCCGCCAGGATTTGGAAGGTGTCCGCATTGGTGACGCCGGTCAAAAGGAGTGCCAGGATGAGAACGATCGCCTGCGATTGCCTCTTGTACCAACCTGAGACCCTTGCCATGGCGTCATCGAACCATTTCTCAATGCTCTCCTGGAATTTTGAAAAGTCGTCCCCAGATAGCCGCAGGAAAACGAGGAGAATCCGCTTCAGTTCCGAGTCGTCGGGGAGGCCGATCACAGCCCTCCTTATCTCAGTCATGGCTGCCGCACCATCCTCCCTGCCGGGCGCGATACCGTCGAGAAATGCATGGGCGAAGATACTGGCAGGGATGAAGGAAGGCTTCCTCTCCCCCCGGTAGAGGCTCTGGACCAGGGGATGATCATAAAGGAGCTTCTCCAGACCGCCTATCTGTTTATCCGCCAGCAGGTTCGTGACTCCCCTGAAAAGGGTCCGCCCCCTCAGCGAGAACATGGATGCTATCGTTTCATTGGCGGCGGTGCAGATGATACTCAGCAGTAGATAGACGAATACCAACCCGACAACGGCATCGAGAACCGCGGAACCGAACATGGGAAACCTCCGTAATCGTAGCGGTCACTTGGCCATTGCCGCAAACTTGCGGCGCAGATCGTTCTTCGGGTCTACCGTGACCTTGCCGTCGATCGCGGTGGAGATGATCCAGAGCGGCGCGTAGTGATGGCGGATGCCGTGGGGCGCGGCAGCATCGGGGTTCTTCGGAGTGCCGGGCCATTCGATCGTGCCGACCGTGCGGGCCGGGATCAGCCAGTAATCCCCGGTCCGATACGACCCTTTAGGTTGGAATTGGACCTGTACGCCGTTCTCCAGATCGATCCAGTCGGCGTCGGTGGTTCCTTCTGTAACGGGTACTGCGCCGTCGGTCAGGTGAATACCCTCCGTCTCCCGCTGATCCCAGCGTCGAACCTTCTTAGCTACCTTTTCGTCGAACGCCTCGTTCATGGCTAGATAAAGCAGATCTCCTTCAACCTTGACGATCTGATTGAATTTGCCGGGTCTGGCAAGCAGATCGTCTGCATCGCTCGTGATCTCGACCCACTGGCCTGCGGCGAAGCCACGCGCACAACTGACGATCAGGCCGCCATCTTCGGAGTTGCCCAACCACTCGGCAGCGATAGAACCGTTGTCGCGTGACCACTTAAAGCTGGGATGGCCGTCTTTGAGCGTGCCGTCCCCGTGAATCTCCACCCGATAGAGCTGATTCTCCTGACCGCGATACATGGAGTCGGGCGGGATTGTGCACGGATCGGTGTAGGCCTGTCCTGGGTTAAGCCGCACTTTCAATTGACAGGCGGCCTGGTCGTTCCAGGCCTGCACCCACTTCGGCCACTGCTTATTGGCGTCGTCGGGCAGGATACCGGCGGGGATGTCATTGCCGTTTGGCAGCTTGCCGATGACCCTGACCTGCCAGACGACCTTTGTGCGGGTGGCCGTATCCGGACCGCCGAGTGCGACTTCGCGGATGGCGCTCTCTTCCAGCGCCGTGGTGTGCCGCTCCCATACATCCAGGTAAGTCAGATAAGTCTTTGCCGGCAGCAGGTTGTCCGGTGAGGGGTAGTCCTCCTGGTTGAAGAAGGTGACGTCAGTACGGTCGTTCTCGCACAGAAGGCCGTCAACGTAATAGTGCCCTCCGCCGACCGTGAAATCGGCCGCCTTGGCGGCCAGTGTGAAGCCGCAGCCGGGATCGGGGCCGCCGAACGGTCCGATCAGATCGGCAGCCAGTGCCCGAAGGTAATGAAGCAGGATAGCCGCCTGTTCGTTCCAGTCGGCATCGAGCTGCACCCGGCCCTGTTGCATGAGCACGCGGCTGAAATGCCTGGATCGATCGAAGGTGTTTCTCGTGAAGTCGCCTTTCATACTTATTCCCTCCGTCTGTTATGTCTCAAAAATGATGCCGGCCCCCATGCCAGCCGGTGTGTATTCGTCGAGCCGGGCGCGCAGGTTGGCCTCGCGCTGTGGATTGTAAAGATCGTGGAACGCGCCCATTTCACTCTCATCGTCGGCTCCGCGCTTTATTTCATCGACGCAGGAGTCCGCAAGTTGCCCATAGTCCGGGTTGCCGTAACGCACGCTGTTGAAGAGAGGGCGTATGCGAAAACGCTCCAGCGCTCGCGCGGCATCGATCTCGGCCTGCGTAACGTTCGGGTTCTCCATTCGCAGCCTTTCCGTTATCGCCTGTTCAGCCAGATCGGGCTGGCAGTGGTAGCGCCTCGGGGTACGGCACCCTTTCGGAACGTAACAGAAGCGCATGCAACCGAGTTGGCGTCTCGCGACATTCAGGCAATTGGTGAAAATGCAGTTTTCTGCCAGCCTGATGGCGTGGACCTGCACGATGCCGAACACCGTGCATCGCTGAATGGTAAGCACGGCGTGGGCCACCGGTCGTCCCGGCGCGCCTATCGCCTCCCGTTCGCTGCCCGTTGAGTCGAGCAGGCTGTCGCTGATGCAGATCGGAATCGGTTCGGAATGGACCTGATCCTCGTTCACCTGAATCGATCCCATGATGCTGTGCTCGATTCTTGCCTTCGCGCGGACGTTGAAGAGTTCCAGACTCGGTTCTGCTGGCCGGTGAGGCTCGCAATCGTTGTTCAGCCCCCATCCGGGCACCAACGTGCAATGGCGGACATTCACTTCCGCCGGGCAAAATTCGCCTTCAGTCTGCTCCGCGCTGGAAGCTCTGATCTGTACCGAGCGGCCGGTGATGAGGAGTCCGTCAAGAGTGAAGCGGCTGCCGGGCGCGACATCCGCGCTCAGCGCGTCGGGCATATCGGTTTGCCAGTCGAGCAGGCGAATGACCGGGCGGGTGTGGTTCGCCGCGCGCAGTTGCAGGCTTTGTCCTTGATCCAGCGTGATGTTTATCGGCTCTACGTACACACCGCTGTCGGTTAATTCGATCACCGCATCCTGCGCTTTATCGGTCTGCCATTGACGCAGTGCATCGCCTATGTGCCTGAATCGCTCGTTCTCGCCAACGCGATAGAGCTTAAAGGTTTGCGGCTGGATAATGGGCCGGTCGTATTCACCGCCGCCGATGTCGGCGCTGAATGCATGGTTATAGTAAACGTGCACACTCTTCTTGGGCAGTTGTCCGGGGGGAAAGGTCATGCGTCCCAGCACGGGATCTACGGCCAAGTGATCGCGCGGCGGATAGTATTTCCACTCCGACAGATCGGCGATAATGATCGAGTTTATCGGAACAACTTTGTCCGCCATCCAGATCGCCAAGCTCTTGTCACTGCCGTAGAATGCGGCCGGAGATTTTTCAAAGGGTCGGCGGCGGATGGGTGCGGGCAGATTCAGTTCATCGGCAATGTGGGTCGGGTCGGTTTCGCGTTCGGCTCGGATGAAGAGCTGAGAATCGTTGCCGAGTACACTGAAGGTATAGCAGTGCGGACCGACCTCTTCTACGCAATAGGCCGGTGTGCCGGTGACGGAGTAAGGCTTCAGGCGCCATACGAATACACCGACGCTGGGGATATTGTAGCGGCCGAGCGAAAGAGTTGAATCGATTCGGCGCACGTCGACGGTGTGCGCGATCCGGTCGAACGGCCCGTTGATCAGATCGAGCGCGTCGCTGTCGCGCAGATCGGCGGTTCGTCCGCGCTTTAGATGCCGATGATTCATGTTCTGGGTCCAGCCGAGCAGCTTGAAGAATTCGACGGCGCGGGCGGGCCAGCCGGCTACGTCGTCGGCAAGGGTTTCCAGCAGTGCGAGCGCGCCCTTGCGGCGTCTATTGTGCAGGGTATTTGCGACTTCGCGGCGCGGGATCAGGATCCTGTTGCGCGCGTCGCCCTGGGGCGAGTTGGGATCGCCAGGCTCGCCCGCCTCATGCACGGGGCTATATCCGATCAGATCGCCGATGTAAGGCACTACCCAATCCTGCGCGGTTTCGATGAACCAGTTGTCATAGAGCTCTTCGATATCGCCTTCGACGACGTCCACCTGTTCGGTGATCACACGCAAAAGCGCCCGCAACGGATAACCCTGCTCGGCATCTCGCATTCGATGGATGACGGGGAGTAGGTCATATAATCTATCGGGATTCTTGTTCATGATCCGGTCCTTGTGCGGTTGGAGGCCTAAACTATATTTGATTCAATATCAGCGTATCCGGCACGTTTGGCGACAGGATCGCCAGCCGGGCCGGTTGTACCGTGCCGTCGTCCACTCCTGCCGGACCGACCGGAATTCGGGTTGGCGGCTGGCTCTTTTTCGCGTCCGGCAGGCCCTGTTCGCTCTTGCGCTTCTGTAATAGATCACTGATCAACGCCGTGATCTCGTCCGGGGTCAACAGGCGGCGTGACTCGCCATCGGCCTTTTTTTCCGGAATCGTCGCCAACAGATCGCAATCGACGTACGCGACGCCTGGCACCGCCTGCATCGCGCCGACCACTTCGCTGAGGAACAGATCCTGGCCCAGATCGCGCCGTTCGAAACTGAAGGTGTCCAGTAAAGTGGCGCGCAACTGAGTCACGACGTTGTCCCAGGTGTAATCGGGCATGAGGCGGATGTTGGCGCTGACGACGAGCAGCAGCAGCTCGCGCAGATCGACCTGGAACGGTTGATAGGGATCGCCGTTCCCGCGGATCGCAAGCAGCAGGTTGCGGTACAGATCTGAAGTTGTATCTATCGGGATGTCGTCGGCGCCGGCGATAGTCACGTGGACCAGTTCGCGGTACTGCACAGCCAGGCTCGTTGCGGCCGCCTTGCCGATACCGGCGAAGGTGCGGGTGAAATCGGCGTAATCCTGAACCGACACCAATCGGTCAAGCGCCATCACGGCCAGCGGCGCATTCTTGCGGGCCTGGTCGCGGCTTTCCCTGTCGGCCCCGCCTGAGGCGCGCAGCGGATTTATCACGCCCTTCACGCCGAGCGGCCGGGTCATCAACAGGCTGATCTGCTCGGCGTTGACGTTGCCGCCCTTGCCGATGCCGCTGCGATATGCGGCGCGCACGTTTTCCAGGCCGGTGGGCAGACGTGCGCCGTGTTCGCCGTTGCCGAATATCACCGTTGTCTTGGCGTCGTCGTCCGTGCGTGTGATGTATTCGCGATCGGTCGGTTCCAGCCTCGCGAGGGAATCAACTTCATGCCACTGCACATCGTTGACGTACACATTGAGCGTACTTCCCACGCCGTTGGGGGTCGGCGCGGCCATATAGGTCAGCGGCGGCTGGCGCAACGTGAAGGACTGCAGCGCCCGGCTGCCGTCGCCGCTTCCCAGCACTTCCCTCCGCGTTTCACCATGAGTGGCCTTGACGACGTTGCCGTAAATCGCCACGGAGTCGCGTTTGTAACAGTACCGGAGATTCTTTGCGAACTTGAGGAAGGTGTGCATATTTTCCTCGGGGAGTATGTCGGGATCGTTCTGTTGGCCGGCCGGCATACCGTCTTCGGTCGATATGTCCTGGACGACTTCCGCCAGCATCACCAGCTCGCTGGCCGCCACGCCGGTCACGGGGACGGTGCTGCCGGGATGATCCGGATCGGGCACGGTAATGTCGGTGCGCTCGCCGGAGACGATCAACGATCGGCCCGACTTTAGATCGGTATACCACCCGTCGAGCTCAATCCAGTTGTCCGCGCCGTGGCAGATGTCCTCTTCGATAGGTTCCCCGGCCAGCGCCAGTTCCTCGCTCTGCGCATAAACTGTCGTGTCGCGTAATACCTGGAAGTCCCGATCATAGACGTCTTGCTTGGTGGAAATCACAGCAGCTTCAACATTAAATACCGGTGGTTCTTCCTTGATCGGGGTGATCTTAAGCCACGGGTCAGCCAGGCCCAGGCGCGTGGTTTTGCCGGAAATGCCGTACTCGGCGCGGGCGAGATCGGACTGCACGGTGATTGCCCGAGTGATGACGTAAGGGCGACTGGCCGGTTCCACCTGGACCATGGGTGGCGACAAATCTGGCACAGCACCCATATCGACCACAAGCCATCCGTTGGGCAGGATCTTGTCGTAGCTGCCGTCGAGGAACAGGGCACCGGCTGATTCGTGACCGACAGTTTCGCTCTCGACGATGGGCCATTCGCCAACCTTCTTTATAACGCCGGTAGTTCTCTCCAATTCCAGGATCTTTTTCGGCGCGGTTTGCCCGAAGGGCGCGGCTTTGGTTCGCAGCGCATACACGCGGACCCTGTTGTCGGGCGTAATCTTGCCCCGCGACAGGGCAGTCGACAGGGTCTTGCTCAGAGACGGTTGAAAGGTCGTGACGAGCTGTGAGCCGATGTCCGCCTTGGCCGCGAAAGCGGTATTCAGGTCGCGCGGAAGATAGAGCGTGTTGCGCGGCGGCACGGACGCGGGAAGTGTCAGTTTGCCTAAAACGCCCACCACCGGATCGACTTCTTTGCCACTGATTGAGATTGCCCCGGCGCTTGATCCGGCCGGCGGATGACTCAACGTTGTCCCCTCGCCGAAAGCAGCGTCCAATTCCCTGACCAGGGGTTCAAGCCAGTTCCTGACCCGCGCATACTTCACGTCCGATTCGGCCACTGCCAGTTCTTCCTTCAGGCGCGGCAATGTTTCACTGTTGATGAAGTAGGCGACATCGGCGTCAGTGGCCGCTGATGTCGCATGAATCTCCAGGTACTTCAGATATGCCACCACCCGACCGACCATCTCGGATTTGGCTGTGGAGCGCTGGAGACCGGACGTGTCCTGCAACCGCTGCGCCAGGCCCAGCATTCCCTCCTTGAATTTGCCGTCGTTCAACTTTGCCGCGCTCCGCCAATCGGTCAGTGTGACCAGAGTCCGATCGAGCGCTGTATCGGGTTTGACTTCAACCACTCGGAAGAGCTGTGGTTTATTTCCGTCCCCGAAATCGATCAAGAGCGGATCGTTCTCGTTCAGGTTCGTACCGGTCCCTTTCAGGTAGACGCGGTTACCTGTCCCGGAGAGGATTGTCTTTTTGATCTGGGGGCGGGTCTGGCGCGGCTTGAGGTTGTTCCACGCTGCACGCGCCTCCAGGGGATCGCTCGTCTCGAAAGTCTGGGCGTCTTCACCGGGATCGGGCACGCTCTGCGACTTTGCCCCCGCAGGAATGACGACCGGCTCCTTGCTGTTGGTGTCGATGGTGTAAGCGAGGAACACGCTGGCCGATACTCCGGGCCGCAGCTCATAGCCGATCAGGTTTGCCAGTTCGAGGATCGAGCGGCGTTCGGTCGCGGTGTTCAGGTAACCTTCGTTGGCAATCCGCTCCTGATAGAACGTCAGCACCGCGCCGAGTATGGACCAACTGTCGAGCAGGGCGATAGACGGGTCGTCGCCGGCCCTGGTCGTCAAGCGGCGCAGCGGATAGATGCGATCCGTCAGCGGCCTTCCATTCGCGTCCAACCCGTCGCGCGGGATATCGAGATACAGGCTGGACAGGCGTGCTTTCATCGTTTCGAGGAATGTCGCGTGCGTGCCGACCCGATAGGCCAGCGCATTCAATCCGGGCCGATTGGCCGTCTTCAGCGGTGTAATGTTCGTCAGACCTTCACAGCAGCCGCAGGTTTCTTTTTTCATCTTGAACCTCGTATTTCAAAAGCGCAAAGGCATTCCGGGCGAGTATGACGCGGTTGAAGGACGCCTGCCCCGCTTCCCGCGTCATCGTCCACCCATCATCACCAGCTTCAATATTCCCCGCTCGGGGAAACTCGGGTCGTTGTCGAGCTGCGCCACTTCGAGGGGGCCGAGCGGTAGCACGCCGTTCTCCAGCTCACGATTGGGCGGCTCGAACAGTCTGTTGAGCTTCGTCACACGCACGCTCTTTACCCCGGGCACGGCCTGGGCCGCGGCAACGATGCGGCTCAGATACAATCCCTCGCCGAAGGTGAGATTGTCGGGGTGAAAGAAGCCGCGCCGACCGTCGGGCAGCACGCGATTGCCGAACAGATCCGTCAGAGCTGCTCTTACGTGGCCGCGCAGGAAGTGGGGCAGCACGCACACGGTCAGCTCAAGATCGATGGGCACATATCGGGCCGGTTCGACTTCCAGATCGTGCCCCATGCGGCGATAGTGCTGCAGGGTGCGCTCGATACGCTCAAGAAGCTCCGCCGCCGCATTCTCGCTCCCGAACGGATCGATCGCCACATTGGCCTCATACCAGCTCCCCGTCCACGCCAGTACGGCAGCCGCACGCTGTACCCCGGACTTGAATTCGCGCTGTGTGAGCGCGGCATAATCGCCGGTAGTGACGGCGCGCATGAGAACGTCGCGGAACGCCGACGGCGCAAACAGCTTGGCTTCGGCCATCGGTTCAGGATCCGCGCCGCCGCGCGCGGGGAGTGGATTGCTCACCGTCAGGCCGCCGCCCGTAATCATTTTGTGGCGGAATACCAGATGGGTGATCGACTCCGCGCCCACGTTGCCGATCACGCCGTTGCCCACCCGATACGAAGCATGGAAAGCCGAAGCTGCTTCGGGCTGCTGGCCGCATTCGTCGTCGCCGAAACGGAGCCACGCTACCCCATCGTTGTCGATCTCGGCGACGAAGTGCCGATCGTCGGGCCCGCTTCCGAGCAGATCGATCTGCGGAACCCAGCTGAATTGGCGCCTGGTCAGGTCGCTGATGAGGGCCTGCAACAACCCTGCGTCGGTTGCCGCTGCATTGGCGTAGTCGTCTTTGAGCTTCTGATTGTTGGGATCCTGCTGCAGCGCTTTAGCCAGTTCGGCCTTTGCCGATGCCGCTTCCACATAGTCGGCGAACAATGCCGGAGAAAGTGGCACCCCCCGCGGGTATCGATCGGGATTGAAACCTGCCGCGGCCAGGGCATCGATCAAATCGGATCGATCGGTGAGAGCAGCCCACTCGAACAGACAAGAGCCTCCGCTACGCAGCGCCAGGATGCTGGAGAGATACGCTTGCGGTAAGGCCTGGCGCACATCCTGAACGAGGCGGCTCGCCGCCGAAGCGATGTGATCGGCATCGGTGGGCAAAGCCTGCCGGTAGGTAAGCGGTAGGTTGGCGAGACGCGGCCTGAACTTTCCCGCCACAAAGCGTACATCCGATGGATGTCCTTCACAGTCGCAATCAGCCTCGGTGGTGGCCGTCGGCACAATGCCGAGCTCCTCGTACGGCTCGATCGTGAAACCGTGATCGACCAGGATCACGTTTCCGCACGCCACGCTGATATTCTCGTGATACTCACAGCCGTGCCCGGCGTCGGTCATGGCCGACAGGCAGAGAGGGAAGGGTAATGCATCTTCGGATGACCACTCGATCTCGACGATGGGTTGCCCGTTCAACGAATCGATGCCGGCCGTGACCCTGGTCAGCCGCACGACGTGGCGATGGGCGGGATCGGCATCGGCGTCCTGGCCGGACCTGGGGCCGAGCATTTCTTTGAATATAAGGACATCGCCCGCTTTGAGATGCAGTTTGCGCGACGGCGTTTCAGCCGACGCCGCTTGCACTGTTGATGGTATGTCCCAGGCATCGATAAGGGTGGCCGACGTGGCGCCGCAGGGAAGACAGCATTCCCGTTCACCCCATGCATAAAATTTGATTTCACTCTGAAAGGCGTACAGTTCGATCGGTTGATCCGTCATGGCCTCGAATGGTTCATAAGCGCCGGGAGGGACATTTCTCAAATCGTTGATCGACAGAATCGTGCTGTCAATCATGACCATGTCCCGGAGGCTGGTGATGAAATACACCTCGGCTGGATCCAGGGCGTGTTCGCCGGTCCAATCGGTATCTGTAGCAATGCATACCCAGGCGCGGGAATTGCAGCCTTCGTGCAGCACGTAATCCACGAGCCGGGCGTGGCGGCGCACGGAGATGCGCCGGCGTGCGGTGTCAAGATACGCTTCCGTCGACACGGCATCCTGGCAGTAGCTGAGATAGTCCCCCACGTAAGCCAGCAGCTCGACCAAGGTGATGCCGAGATCGGGCACGTGACGCTCCTGCCAGTCGGGCATGATCAGGGCGAGCCTGTCGAGGATCAACTGTCGGAAACTGGCGTAGTCCTTGGCGAGATAGTTGATATCGGGCTCGACCCATTCCGGCGGCGGGCAGGTGTCGGCGGGTGCGCAGTCAAGATCGCCGGGGCAGTTGACCTTGAATGAGAATTCAGCGTGATCGTAGAACGGGTCGATATTTTCGAGGCCAACCAGGCGCAAGGTATAGGTGGAAAAGTCGCCGGCCTTGTTCACACGCACGGTCGCGTAATCGTCGAGCTCGGGATCGGGGTCACGCATTACGTCAAGATCGACCACCTTGACGTCTCTGATACGCCTCCCTCCTTCGACACGCACGTACTGCGTCGCGCCTTTCCTGAGCGGCTGAGGCGCCTTTCCCAGAAAGAAGACGGTCAGCGTCACCTGATCGTCGTCGACTTCTACGTAGTCCAGGCCGTTCAGTTCAGGCCTTGCGCGCACCGCTTCGCGGCGGGCGTCGTCGTTGCATAGGGTTGCAGGTTCCATAGGCTCATACCGTCCGCGTGAAGTGCGCCGTCTCCGTTTGATTGGTGCGGCGCACCACGTATTGGATGTCGATGGTCAATGTGGAATCGACGCTCTGCACGTCGAGATTCTTCAAGTCGAGCACGTCGCCGAGCCAGCGCTGAATCGCGGCCTGCATCGTGAATTGCAGCGTCGCGGCCAGTTCCGGGCTGTTCGGTGCAAATATCAGCTGCATGATGCCGCTGCCAAAGTCGGGCCGATTGACGCGCTCGCCCGGACTGGTGAAGATCAGCTGTTCGAGCATGTCGCGAACGTGATCGTCGTCGTCGGTAAGCGCGGTGCGGCCGCGTCCGTCAAAGTCTAAAGGAAAGTCGATGTTCATGGATCACCCCGATAGATTCTATTCAATTCGGTGACATAGGTTTTGAGGGGCTTGGAACTTTTCCTGAGCAAACAGTCATCTGCCGCCTTCTTACGTTTCATCCAGGATTGCGGTGAATTCAATAGATTACCCGTGAAGTTCCATCCTGCACGGAAGCCGGACTTTCTGCTCCGACAAAGCCCCAAGCCCCACAGAGTTTCCGTTAGGACACTTGTTCTACATTGCCGACACCCGCACCTGGGTCATCACTATCATAAGCGGCGTGCCGCTCGGCGCGCAGACGGCCTGGCTGCTCTGCACCAGCAGCGGCTGTCCATTGGAAAGCACGCGCGTCGTGCCGACGATCCACTGTGCTGTCACACACGGGCCATTGGCCGCGGGCGGCGGAGGCAACGCGCACCCCGCAACCAGATACGGCGCAGAGAGTGTGACCGTCGGCATGCCGTTCACCATCACGCGCGGATTGGGAACGGTCGGCTGCGCCTGGCCTGCATGTGAGCACAAGACCGTTGCGCCGACGTGCAGTAAAAAACCGGGCATGCTACACCACCACCAGGGCGCCGTTGTTGATAGTGACCGTCGGACCTATCATCGTGATCATCGCCCCTTTACCGTTGGAAATGTATATGCCGCTGTCGTTCACCACGATCATCGCGCCGGTAGTGCTCTTCAGGACGATGCCGCCCGTTATCGGCGTAGGCGCGGAGTCACTGATCATCACCATGTTTTGCAGCGTCGATTCGATCACGATGCTGTTGCCCGGCGGGATCGGCGGCGGCGCGAGAGCCAAGGCTGGCACTTCGGTGGCATTCCCCCAGAATCCGCCCACCCAGATCGGGTAGTTGGGATCGCCGTGCTCGAATTCGATCCATACGCTGGCGCCGATCTGGGGCACCACGAAGAAGCCTGACTGCTGTCCCGTTACAGGCACGCACGGCAAGGCCCAGGTGCTGGGCAGCAGGCTCAGTACATCCGGCACTTCCGCCATTATCCGCCCTTGCTGCATCGGGTCGAGGTTGTTAATGACCGTGCCTCTATATTTGCCGTAAAATTTTGGACTGCTGTTCGATTCGGTCATGGGACAACCCTCGGGGTCAATGAGATCAGTCCGTCGCGCGAGAGCGTAAAGTTCTGCTTGTATTCGCCCCGTTTGATGCTGTGCGTAACGCTGTTGACATAGTACATCCCATCGTAGGCAAGACCCGCGCCCCTCACACCGACGAGCATCCTCGCCCGCAAGATCTGTCCGTAGCGTAGCACATCGAGCGAACCGTTGGCGCTTATCGCCTCCGCATTGTTCATCAAAAAGCCCAATATGCCGCGCGCCGCTTCGTCGGGCCGTTGCTGGGCCACGTCACTGGCGAATTCCACCTTGGCGGGCGGAGTCGGCCGAGCGCCCAAGGGGGGCTTGAAGGCATTGATATTGGGGAGAGGAATCGGGATCGGGATCTTCTTCGTGAACGGATCGAGCACGATATAGATGCGTACCTTCTTCGCCAGGCCGTCGAGCGAGAAGCTCATCGATTCAACGTTGCTGTTCGCGTCCATGTTGATAGACAGCGCGGCCTGAGGAATCGGCAGACTCACGTCTGGCCCGAAGTAGGCGATGCTCGTGCCGGGCGCGGGGCCCGGATCGACGACAAAGATATAGCCACAGCGCTGCGCCAGGCCCCGAATGTATTCGCGATCGGTAGACATCGTTTGCGACTCGATGCGCTCCGTCGGGATGTCGACGACGGTCAGGATCGGCGGGATGACCAGAGGGATAACGCCGAAGGCCGCATACGGCGCAAGCGCCAGCATGACTTTTCCGACATCGGGGATGGCCGGATAGGGCCGCACGATCTGGATCACGTCCATCAGCACGCTGAGGTCCTCCCCCGTGACGGTGATCTTCGATTGACCCGGTTCGCTGCTGGGTGCGACCTCCTGCCGTGTGACGATGCCGTCCATGAGCACGTTGGGAAAGCCGTTCAACGTGACGATGATGATCACGCGCGTGACGATCGGATCGAGATATCCGACCGGCAGCATCGTCGTAAGCAGCGGCGAGTTTTTGCCGGCGGCAAAGGTCAGCTGAAAGCCGCTGCGCTCTTTGTCGTGATTTACCTGCACGCTGTCAAGCGCGTCCACGACGAATTGTGGCGCGGGAACCGGCACCGCCGGGCCTATCAGCAGCGTGAGATGGATTCCTTTAAGCATTCGGCGTCCCCGGTATCCCTTCCGGCAAGGTGATCCTCAAACGGCGGCCGATCGTCTCGGTCAATTCATCGGGCCGCATCGCGGCGTTCGCGTCGCAGATGCGCCAGAACTGCTCCGGGTCTCCCAGATACCTTGCCGTGATGTTGTCCAGACGATCTCCCTGGGCGACGACATGCTCCTGCAGCAACGCGAAGCGATCCGGCTGGGGCAGAAATCGCCGTCGAACGTAGATGATGCTCGCACCGTCGGGCGTTTCCAGCGTTGCTGTATCCAGGCCGTAATAGCGGCTGGTCGGCGGAAAGTGATTGACCTTCAGCCCGTCGCGCTGCAAAAGGGCCTGCAGGGCCTGATTGGGATCGATCATGGAATGCCTCCAATGCCCAGCGTACCGAACACGGAGTTCGGGCTTTGCGTGGCCAGTTGTTCCTTGCCGCGCAGATAGGTCATGAACAGGTTGCCCCCTTTGTGATCGAAAGTCAGATCGTCAACGCTCAGTACCCGCATCCCCAGGCTCACCTTGGCGCGGATCGGATTCAGATTCACGTCGAAGGCCTCCTCGGTGATGCTGAATTCTGTCAGTCGCACCGGCAAGATCCGGTTCCTGCTCCAGATGAACAGGGAGAGCGGCGCTTCCATCGCTACGATCTCCAGCGTGCCGGCCTGGGCCAGCAGATTATTTGACGACAGTTGATCGCTGGTCGGATAGACGATCAATTCGAGGGCAGCCAACTGCGGATGCAGGCCGACCTGGGTCGCCTGTCCGTCGGCCAGTTCCAGCTGGTCTGTCGCATCGATCTCGGCATCGACCTTGAGCGTTTCGACGGGCGGGCCTTTCAGGCGCAGCGCTTCAGACCTGTCACCCGTCTCGCCGCCGACCCCCTTGATCTGAAAGGTGCGGTTGAGGGTGTCGGGGTTGTATTGCAGCGCGATAATGCGTTTGACCGCCGCAGTCTGTGGATCGATCAGCACTATGCCGCCTTTGAGAAGTTTAGGTGAACC
>DATJPR010000239.1:0-3204 GCA_035506295.1 Bacteroidota bacterium
TCACGCTTGTCCCGTCCGGCATGCTCCCGCGGTCGCACTGGCATTCTTCCCGACTGTCGCCCGGTTGTTGGCGATAAAATATGGCACACCCGATATCGTTCCAGCCGACGTCTTTCAACACCTCCTCAATCTTCCGGGGCGTGCGTTGCCGGAAATCCTGGTGACCGTGGCGCTTGGCAACGGGTTCATCGTCACGGCGATGCTCTGGGGTGCGTTCACTGCGGAGATGATCGATCGCCGGCTGATCCGGTCGGCGGTCTATCTGGCAATTCTCAGCGTGCTCACCTTCTTCGGCGTCATTCACTCGTCGTCACCCGACGGGGTGATGTATCTTCCCTGGACGCTCGAAGGAATGGCGCGGGCGGTACCGTACCAGTTCGCGCTCGCGTATGCCGTACTTGCGGTGATGATGGTGGGATTGTCGTGGACCAGGGAGAGCAAAGAGGCCGTTAAGGAGCACTAGCGATGACCCGTAGGGACGTTGCATGCAACGTCCCTACAAAAAATGACGGCCAGTTATTGTCTTGGCTTCTTTTCCAGAAACGTTCCTTCCTGCAGCTCCTCGAACGCCTGCTGAAGTTGCTCCTGCGTATTCATCACGATCGGACCATACCAGGCCACGGGTTCCTCGAGCGGCTTCCCGGAAACGAGGAGGAACCGAATGCCGTCGTCGCCCGCCTGTACAACCACCTCGTCGCCGCTGTCGAAAAGGATGAGCGAGCGATTGTCTGCTTCGGCCGGCGGCGTCGTGTCTGCCCATCCGACGGATTCGGTCGGCACGGCAAGTGGATCGGACGCGTTGCTGAATTTTCCGTTCCCGGCGAACACATACGCGAACGCGTGACGCACGGTTTCAACCGGGATCGATCGCCGCTTGCGGGGCGGGACGGAGATGTCAAGGTAGATGGGATCGGCAGCGATCCCCTTGACGGGACCGGTCTTTCCCCAGAAGGAGCCGCACACAATTCTCGCCCGCGTTCCGTCGTCTTCGATCACCTCCGGAATTTCCTCGGACTTCATATCCTGATAGTGGGGCTCGGTGTACTTCAGCGATGAGGGCAGGTTCGCCCACAGCTGAAACCCGTGCATCCTTCCTACCTCGTCTCCTTTCGGCATCTCCTGGTGGATGATCCCTCTTCCTGCTGTCATCCACTGAACGTCGCCGGATGATATTGTCCCGCGATTGCCCATGCTGTCGCCGTGTTCGACCGTCCCCGCGAGGACATATGTGATCGTTTCTATCCCGCGATGGGGATGCCAGGGAAATCCGGCGAGATAGTCATCCGGGATGTCGTTGCGAAAGTCATCCAGGAGCAGGAATGGGTCAAACTCCGTCGTGTTGCCGAACCCAAAAGCGCGCCGCAGGTGCACGCCCGCCCCTTCGAGCGTCGGTTTCGATTTGATGAGCCGTTTGATCGGTCGGATCGACATGGCAAGTTCCAGCATGCAATGGTGGATGGAGTCAGGTCATTCCCTCCAACACTATAATAGTGCGAATGGTTCGCTTTGCACGCCGGATTTGAAGGTGTCGATTCTGTGTCATGGTCTAATTCCGGAAGGAACCGTGTCATTGGGGTCGGCGTTTTACATGAAAGGAAGAGACCTGCCGGAGGGGCATCACCAGGGTTATGAGACAAGACGGTTCGAACGGGTACGCAAGAAACGGGACTGCACCATCGCTGCTCGACAACGCGCACCCGAGCTACAAATGGCTCGTGCTGGCCAACGTCATGATGGGCACGTTCATGGTGGTCCTCGATGCGACGATCGTCGATGTGTCGCTCGCCAAGATCATGGCGACGTTTGGCATCGGCGTGGACGACGTCAAATGGGTGGCGACGGGCTATCTGCTCGCTTTCGCGGTGGCGATACCGACATCGGGATGGATTGCGGACCATTTCGGGCACAAGCGGACCTATGCCCTCGGGTTGGCGCTTTTCACGCTTGGCTCGTTCTTGTGTTCGATCTCCTGGAATTTCCTCGCGTTGGTCCTGTTCCGCGTGGTTCAGGGGATCGGGGGCGGATTGCTGATGCCCGTCGGGATGGCGATTATCACGCGGGAGTTCCCGCCCGATCGAAGGGGCGCAGCCCTGGGATTCTGGACAATCTCTGCCGCCGCGTCGGTATCACTGGGACCGACACTCGGCGGTTACCTCATCGACAATTTTGCCTGGCATTCGATTTTCGACATCAATGTCCCGGTCGGCGTCCTCGGTGTGATTGCGACCTATATCATCCAGCGTGAATACAAGACCGCGACGAAGGTCCCGTTCGACCTTGTCGGTTTCCTTTCGATTGCCACCTTCCTGACGTTTCTCCTGATCGCCTTCTCCGACGGGAACGCCGAGTGGAACACCGGCGGGTGGACTTCACCGCTGATCCTCTGGTGTTTCGCCGTGTCGATCGCGGGTCTGGTGATCTTCTTGTCGGTCGAGCTCAGCATACGTCATCCGCTCGTCGACCTCTCGCTCTTGAAGCATTACAACTTCGGCATGGGAAACCTTATCCTGTTTATTTTCGGGATGGGAATGTTTGGGAGCACGTTCCTGCTCCCGCTCTATTTGCAGAACGCTCTCGGGTACACGGCCTATCAGGCGGGCTCACTCTTCCTGCCGATCGGGCTGATCATGGCGATCAGCGGGCCGGTGGCGGGGAAACTCTCCGACAAGGTGAATCCCAAGTACCTTGCCTTTTTCGGCGTCATCATGATGTCGCTCAGTCTGTTCGTGAACAGGTCGTTGTCTCTGTTCTCGGAGACGTCGTCGATCATGCTCTCGCTCTACATCCGCGGCATCGGGATGGGATTTATTTTCGCGCCGTTGAGCACGCTGTCGCTTTCCGACATCCCCCGGGAGAAAATGGCCCAGGCGTCCGGCTTGTTCAACGTGTTGCGGCAGATCGGCGGCTCGTTCGGCGTTGCGATCATGGGAACACTGCTCACGATGCGCATGTCGTATCACACGAGCATCTATGGCGAGTCAGTGGCGGGCACATCACCCGAATTGAAGAATGTGATGCTGGGGCTTACGCGTTTTGCCCAAAACGCGGTCGGTGGGACGAGTGCCGCGTCAACCTCGCGAGCCGGAGCGCTCCTCGACTATCATCTCCAGCTCCAGGCATTCGTCGCCGCCGTCGACGACGTCTTCCTTGTCGCGGCGTT
Source organism: Bacteroidota bacterium (assembly GCA_035506295.1). GTDB lineage: Bacteria > Bacteroidota > Ignavibacteria > UBA10030 > UBA6906 > DATJPR01. The sequence continues at coordinate 3,161 of DATJPR010000239.1, forward strand.
CATTACGCTTCTCTGCATCCTGCCGATTATTTTCTACCGGAGGA
>DATJPR010000240.1:0-11840 GCA_035506295.1 Bacteroidota bacterium
ATGCGCAGTGACCGGTTCTGTTGTGTTCAGTTCCGGAAGAATCCGTTTCGCGAGCTGCTTCCCCAACTCCACGCCCCACTGATCGAACGAATTGACATTCCACACGATCCCCTGGGTGAAGATCTTGTGCTCGTAGAGCGCAATCAGCGCGCCGAGCGATGCCGGGGTAATGCGACGCATCATGATCGAGTTTGTGGGCTTGTTCCCCTCGAAGACTTTGTGCGGGAGCACTGCTTCGAGCGCGGATCCGGTCATGCCGGACGCCGCGAGCTCTTTGCGGGCTTCGTCCCTGGTCTTGCCGCGCATGAGCGCCTCCGTCTGGGCGAAGAAGTTCGAGAGGAGAATGCGGTGATGGTCCCCCACCGGATTGTGCGTTTCCACCGGCGCGATAAAATCCGCCGGGATCATTTTCGTGCCCTGATGGATGAGCTGGTAAAAGGCGTGCTGACCGTTCGTTCCCGGCTCCCCCCAGATGACTGGACCCGTCTCATAGTCGACCTTCGTCCCGTCCCGGGAAACTGATTTGCCGTTGCTCTCCATGTCGCCCTGCTGCAGATAGGCCGGCAGTCGATGAAGGTACTGATCGTACGGCAGGATGGCGTGCGTTGAGGCGGAGAAAAAGTTGTTGTACCAGACGCCGAGAAGACCGAGAACCACCGGCATGTTCTTTTCGATCGGCGCCGTGCGGAAGTGTTCATCCATCACATGGGCCCCGCTGAGGAGCTCCTCGAACTTGTCCATGCCGATGGAGACGGCGATCGACAACCCGATCGCGGACCAGAGGGAGTACCTGCCGCCGACCCAGTCCCAGAATTCGAACATGTTGTTCGGGTCGATGCCGAACTTCCGCACTTCCGGCTCGTTGGTACTGAGCGCCACAAAATGCTTTGCAATCGCCGCATCGTCATGCGCGCTACTCAACAGCCACTCGCGCGCCGTCACCGCGTTTGTCAGCGTCTCCTGCGTCGTGAAGGTCTTCGACGCAATGATGAACAGCGTTCGCGCCGGGCGGAGGCGCTTCAAGGTCTCGACGATGTGTGTGCCATCGACGTTGGAAACGAAATGCGCGCGGAGATCGGAACGGCAGTAGGGCTTCAGCGCCTCGGTGACCATGACCGGTCCGAGGTCAGAGCCGCCGATACCGATATTCACGATATCGGTGATCGATTCGCCGGAATAGCCCTTCCACTTCCCGAGCCGCACGGCATCGCTGAACTCGCGCATGTGCCGGAGAACGGCATTGACCTCCGGCATCACGTCTTTTCCACCGACGAGAATCGGCCGGTTGGACCTATTCCGTAATGCGATATGGAGAACGGCCCTTTGCTCGGTCGAATTGATGAGCTCACCCCGGAACATCTTGTCCCGCCACTCCTCCACATGGCATTCCCTCGCAAGCCCGAAGAGAAGGCGCATGGTCTCTTCGGTGATTCTGTTCTTGGAGTAATCGAGCAGGAGACCGCAAGCTTCCAAAGAGAACCGTGAGAACCTGGCCGGATCCGCTGCAAACATGTCGCGCATGTGCATCGGCCGAATCGATTCAAAGTGTTTCAAAAGCAACTGCCAGGATGGAAGTGAGGTGGGTGAACCCATCGCGATTCCCTTGGGATATACGGGGAATAATAACGAAATATTCGCTTGCTAACGCAAGCAGTCGTTCATTTTCTCCTGAATGCTGCAAGAATCGACGACATGAAGCGACGTGAGAATTCCCATGCCGCGCTTCATGATAACCACAACAGTCATCAATTGGTGATACTCAGCGCTGCCGTGATTCTGCCGCGACCACCGGTCTTACACTCTTCTCCACCGCTTCAAGCAAAATGCTTTTGGTGATCACTTCAGGGAGCACGATCGGCTCGGTGGGTTTGCCCTGCGGGAATACAACGTAGAGGGGAACGCCGGATCTTCCGAACTTCGAAAGCAGGCGCGTGATCTCCGGATTCCGGTTTGTCCAGTCGGCCCGGATAGGCACGATGCCGGACTCCTTGATCTTCGCGATGACTTCAGGATCTGACAGCACGGTCTTTTCATTGACCTTGCAGGTGAGACACCATTCCGCGGTGAAGTCGATAAGGACGGGAGTGTTGGCGTCAAGCAGCGATTCGAGCCGGGACTTGTCGAACCCTTCCCACGAAATTCCTTCGCTCCCGGAAGAGGCCGGAACCGCCGAGACCCCTGCTTCGAGAACATCGCGTGCCGACATGACGTCGCCCATGGCCCCCCACCACCCGCCAACCACAACGACCGCCGCGATCAGCCAGACGACGATTGCGCGCGTCCGGCTCGAAGACAGCGTGAGGAATCTCCCGATCATCCAGCATGCAAAGCCAACGGTGAGGAGAAACGCGCCGGTCCAGACTACCGCCTCCATCCCGAGCTGTTTCCCGAGGATGTAGAGCAGCCAGAGCAGGGTGGCCATCATGAGAAAGCCCATGAACTGTTTGGCCGTCTCCATCCACGCACCGGGTTTCGGAAGGAACTTCATCCATGCAGGTTTCGACGTGAGGACGATATACGGGAGCGCCATGCCGACAGCAACGGTAGCGAAGATCAAGAGAATCCCCCACCAGGGCTGGGCGAAGGCGAAGCCGAGAGCGGTTCCGAGAAACGGCGCCGTGCACGGTGTCGCCAGGATAGTCGCGAAGACTCCTTCAAAGAAGGAAGGTGCATACCCGGTCTCCCCTTCGTGCTTCTGCAACACGCTCCCCACACCCTCGAGGGCCCGCGCCGGCAATCTGATTTCAAACACGCCGAAAAGGCTGAGACCGAACGCGAAGACGATGGTCGCCATCACCACGACAAACAGCGGTTCCTGGAATTGAAAGCCCCATCCCACGCGTTGACCGGCCGCCTGCAGGATGATTACGAAGAGAGCAAGAACAACAAAGGAGAAGAGGATTCCCGATGAAAACGTCCAGCCCAGCTTCCTCACGCGGCGCGGATTGTCTCCGGCCATTTTCACAAGCCCAAAGATCTTCAGCGCGATGACCGGCAAAACGCAAGGCATGATATTGAGAAGCAACCCGCCTACCAGAGCGAGGAGAAGATACACGAGAAGAGAGCCCTGCGATCCGGGAGAGACCGTGGCAAATTGTTGATCGAGAATACCCTTGCCGGCGGAACCATTCGCGCCGCCTTCCGTCGACGAGAAAAATGTTGCCGGAAGTTCGGTTTGAAGATCAATCCCTTTCTTCACGCCTGCCGGCGAGGCAAACACAAGAACGCCATGAAAGTGAACTGCGCTGTCGATCTTTTCAAACGACGATACGGAGAGAGCAATGTTCGCCGACGAATCGCTGAGGCGGATGGAGGGCCTGCTGACCTGAGCATTCGGAATGGCGTCGGGATAGAAATCCACCGTGCCTGCAGCAGGAACCGAAGGGAAATCAACATCGAACGTAATGGTCTTCGCGGAAGCCGATGCTCGAACCTTGAGCCCATCGGCAGCGGTGTGCGGTGGCGGGACCAGGGCTTCGTAGGCATCAAAGAGATCCCGGTGGTCGGGAGCGGCGGCGGCAGCAACAGGAAGTTCCAGCTGGACGGATGCAGCGCCGGGAACACACGTCGATTTGCATTCGAGCCAGGATACATCGGCAGCGAGCTTTAGTGTTGTTCCGGTCGGAATTCCCGAAGGCGGCGTGATCGGGACCAGAAGCATGGTCTGACCGCTGTAGCCATACGTAAGAACATCTCCCTCTTCAATGCTCTTTTGTGGGAGCGGCCATGCGATGGGACCTGCAACGAAGCCGGGGGGGAGTTTCCATTTGATCTCCGTCGCCAGTCCGGCATCTCCGGGATTCTTCCAGTAGGTGTGCCACGCGGGATCCATGCGGAGAAGCAGTCCGACCGTAAATGGTTTTCCGGGAATGATGGCGTGGGAGTCTGCGAGGAGGGATACTTGAGTGTGCGCGGCGAGGCACTCCCCGGGCAGGAATAGCGCCGCAACCAGGCTGCCCGCAACTACGATGCTCTGAAGAACCTTCATGTCTTGTGCTCTGTGTTTCGTTCCACACGCTGACCAATGATTCCGGTCAATTCACTTCTCCGCTTTCTTGTCCGCGTCGTGGAGAAAACCTTTTCGCCAACGTTTCCGGACAAGAAACACCAGATACACGAACATGAGAAGCCCAATGACGCCAATGGCAATGAGGTTTTGCCCGATGAAATCTATACCCTCGTTCGATTGCATAGTGCCACCGCTGGTCGGAACCAAGCCGCAATTGGTGAGACGAATGAATATAAGAACGGAAAGAGCCGTATTCAAACTTCAGCGCACCCGCCACGCATCCAACAGTGATACGAGGGTTTCCTTAGAAAGTGTCGGGGCTTCATACATTCCGGCGATCTTTCGTTGACGGAAGGCCTCATAGAGGCTAACAGCGGCAGCGACGGAGACGTTCAAGCTCTGGATCATTCCCACCATGGGGATGTGGAAGTTCACATCCGCCTTGGACGCCGCCTCGTCGGAAACCCCCCGGTGCTCATTGCCGAAGACCAGCGCGACCTTGCCCGTAAGGTCCAAATCGTACAATCCGACGGCATCCGCAGCGAGATGGGTGGCACAAATCCGAAATCCCTCCTCATGGAGCACCTGGTAGCACTCGTCGACGGAGCGGTGGAGCCGCCGCTGGATCCACTTGCTGGCGCTCGAGGAGCTTTTCTTTCCGATCCGGGGAAAATTCTCGACGGTGTAGAGCAACTCCACCTGCAGGACTCCCACTGCATCGCAGGAGCGGAGCACGGCACTGACATTATGTGGATCATGGACGTTTTCGATGACCACGGTCAGTCCCGCCTGCCGTTGCCGCGCCACGCGCTGGAACTTCTCCCGCCGTCTCTCAGTCATCGCCATGATCGACCTGCGCTGGAGACTGTGCGAGGGCCATGCCGGGTTCACGCCGGACCTGAAGAAGGACGATGGCAAGAACAACCAGCACGGCGCCGACCGTCTGGAGGCCGGCGAGACCTTCTCCCAGGACGATGGCCGCCGACGTAATGGCAACGATCGGTTCCATCGTGCTTGTGATGATCGCTCTGGAGGGAACGACCATGCGTAGCCCGTTAAAATAGAGTGAATGGGGAATAAGGATGGAAAAGATCGCGAGGACGAACAGTCCTTCCCACGGGTATCCGGCACCGTTGCCGGGGAAGAGCGTCCATGGCGGCCGCACGCAGAGCCAGAACAGCGAAGCGCCTGCGATCGAGTAGAACGTGACGCTCCAGAACGGATACATCCGCAAAAGCTTTCGGGTATAGACATTGAGAAAGGCAAAGCAGACGACAGACGCCAGGCCGGTCACGAGGCCGATCGGCGTGATTCGCAGAACCCTGGGGTCGTAGGCGCCGACAGCCAGGAAACAGCCGAAGAGCGAAAGAAGAGCTGCGCCCACCTTGATTGCCGTGAATCGCTCTTCACCGGCATGCACCGCATAGACGAGAACGAGCAACGGCGCCGTATATTGGATGAGGATCCCCGTCGCGACGGTGCTCTCTTTGATGGTGAAGTAGTACGTGAAATTCGCGCCCGCAACGCCCAGGATGCCGGAGAGAAGGAATCGCCAGAGGTCGCGGAGACGTATCCGCAATGCTTCTCTTCTGAAGAAGAACAGGAACGGCAGGAGGATCAGCGCCGTGAAAGTCACGCGCGCCTGGACGATGACGACCGTATCGACGTTGTGGTTGATCAGGAACTTGGCGCCGGTGGCAGATGATCCCCAGAAGAACGCGGCTCCCAGGACCATCAGATACCCTTTGAATCCCTTCATTCGCTTTGGATTTTGTCGCCTCCCGGAGTGTCCGCCTCATCGGCCAATCTCCGGAAGTGTTCGCTCTGCCGGCTGTCGCCCGCCAGATTATAGAGGTGGCTCAGGCGTTTGTAGAGGCTGATCGGGTTCGACACATGGTCCAGTCCCTTTCGGACAAATTCGATCAGGGTCTGGAGCGGCGGGATGTTGAGATCGGGTTCGTAGCAGTCGCAGGCATCGAGATACGGATCCGGTTCGGCGGGCCGCGCAGCGGAGGCTTTCTGGTAGTAATTGATGGCAAGCTCGTAGTTGTCGGTCTCTCCCTGGGTCACTTCGAAGACGCTTGCCAGCCAGAGGTAGACATCATACGCGGCGTCAGGAATCTTCGCCGCGAGTTTTTCCCCGAACAGCCGGACTTCATCCACCGAGAGAGCATGGTTCCAGAACAGGAGGCGGTAGATCTCGATGTCCAGGACGTCTTGGTTCATCGCCGCCTGAAACGCGTCGAAAATCTCGTTGAAATCCGTGGAGCTGGCAAAGGACTTCCGGATCTCATCGAGCGTATACGTCCGCACGGAAAGTCTCCCGTTGGCTGCAGTCAAACGGGCAGCAATCGCACCTGCGGGGCTTCGAGGGTGCCGATCGGCCTGTGATAGGATCTTGCGGGAAGATACTGCGAGTCACCAAAACGGAATGCCGTAGAGGCGGCATCAATGTTGGAAAAATACGCAAGCACTACGTGAAAATCAACCGGCGCCGCGTGAACGCCGTCTTGTTTTTCAATCGCCAACTCGCTACGTTGCTCCCAGTCCAGGTTATTCCTGTTGTTTGCAACTCTTCCCCAAGTTCCTACAACTCCAATCCTGGGAGATCCTATATGACAGCCCTCTCAGCTTCGTCTCCAAACAGCAAGAATTCGTTGACGGTCCTCGACAATCGCACCGGCAAGCAATACGAGATCCCCATTGCGGACAACACCGTTCGGGCAATGGACTTCCGTCAAATAAAAACCGGACCGGAAGATTTCGGGCTCATGACCTACGACCCGGCATTCATGAATACGGCGTCATGCAAGAGCTCCATTACCTACATTGACGGCGACAAGGGAATCCTCCGCTACCGCGGATATCCTATTGAACAGCTCGCCGAGAAATGTTCCTTCCTCGAAGTGGCATACCTCCTGATGCACGGCGAGCTTCCCAATGCGGCGCAACGAGACGAGTGGACGAAGAACATCACGGAGCACACGCACGTCCATGAGAATATGAAAAAGATCATTGACGGCTTCCAGCGTGATGCCCACCCGATGGGAACACTCATTGCGGCATTGGGTTCGCTTTCCACGCTGTACCCATCGTCGAAGAATGTGGGGGACAGCAAGGAAGAACTGTTGAGCGCATACCGCCTCCTCGGGAAAACACCTGTCCTGGCGGCATACGGGTACCGTCATGGGAAAGGACTCTCGTACATCGACCCCGATGACACACTGAGCTACACCGCGAACTTCATGAACATGATGTTCCGGAAGAGCGGCCAGGACTATCGTCCCGACCCGGTCCTCGTGCGCGCGCTGGACATCCTGTTCATTTTGCAGGCCGATCATGAACAGAACTGCAGCACGAACACGATGCGGTGCGTCGGCAGCTCACGTGTCGATCCGTTCAGCGCTGCGGCCGGGGCGGCATGCGCGCTCTACGGCCCGCTGCACGGCGGTGCCAACGAAGCAGTCCTGAAGATGCTCGACGAGATCGACTCCAAGGAGAGGATCCCGGGGTTCATTAAGGATGTGAAGGACGGGAAGGGAAAGCTGATGGGATTCGGACACCGGGTGTACAAGAATTTCGATCCGCGTGCGTCCATTATCAAGAAACTCGCCGACCAGGTCTTCGGCGTGACCGGGAGGAACCCCAAACTCGATATCGCGCTGGAGCTCGAGAGGATCGCCCTGCAGGACGACTATTTCGTTTCGAGGAAGCTCTATCCCAACGTCGACTTCTATTCGGGACTCATCTACCAGGCGCTCGGCTTCCCGACGGAGTTCTTCACCGTCCTCTTCGCCATCGGCAGGATGAGCGGCTGGCTTGCACAGTGGGTTGAGCTGATCAAAGACTCCGAGCAGAAGATATCGAGGCCAAGGCAGATTTATACGGGGTACGACAAGCGGGATCTTGGCAGGTGATGATGAATTCAGATGTTGGATGTTAGAAGTTCGATTTCCGATATCTGAATTGCTGTTGCACCGAGGCGGCATTTCATCTCATTGTATGGATGGATGCCGCTTTCTATTTTACGGGTGCCCCCCCGTGGCCGTACCATATCACCTCCGCCCTCTCAAGGGTGATCAACCCGCCGCTCCCGCTCTTCTCGATCAGCGCATCCAGCAGCGGCATGAATCCTCGCATCTTTTCCTCCGTATCCACCAGCTCGACCACGATGGGGAGGTCTTCGGAGAGCCGCACAATCTTGGCGGTATGCAGATGGCTCCTCGCCCCGAACCCCTCGACGCCGCGAAGAACGGTCACTCCCGCCATCCCGTGCTCCCTGGCCCTCCTGACAATCGCTTCGTACAACGGCCGGCCCTCCGAGCGATCGGCCTCACCGATGAAGATACGGAGCAGTTTCCCTTCGCCTTCCAGTTTCATGAGCTGTGCCTTTCGTTGGATGATGGAAGAGGGTGATTCCCGCCTTAGAGAAGCCGGCCCAATAACGTCCCGAGCCACGTTGCGCTCAAACAAAGGATCAAGGAAAGTCCTGCATTCGCAAGCGCGGCAGCGATGCTCCCTTCGAGGAAGAGCGCGACCGTTTCATAACTGAACGATGAGAAGGTCGTGAAGCCGCCGAGTATCCCGACAGTCAAAAAGAGCCGCATCGTCGGACTGATAAGAAAGCGATCCTCAAACGATGTCATCAGGATGCCGATGATCAGGGACCCGAGGATGTTCACGACGAGCGTGCCATACGGGAAGCTGACGCCCGTCCATCGGTAGACTGTCCCTTGCAGCACATACCGCGCACACGCGCCGAGGCCTCCGCCAAGGAACACCACGAGGAGATTCATCGATCACTTCTCCCGGATCGGCCCGCGGCGATATGCTTGCCCCTTGCTGTCCAATTGTGTACCATATCGAACCATGCGAATTCTCTTGACATGTTTCTCACCCTCCTGGGGTGGACTGGAAATTCAGGCGGTGGAACTGGGCCTCCAGCTCCGGCGGCGCAAACATGAAGTCTGGCTGGCCTGCCTTCCCGACAGCAGGCTCGAGCACGAAGCGACGGAACGCGAGCTCAAGACGCTGCCGTTCGACGTCACCGGGTACGTCCATCCGCGCCTCGTGTGGCGTCTCGGGAAATTCATCATGCGCAATGATCTCGATGTCATCCATTGCCAGCTTTCGAAGGACATCGCCACGGTGGTTCCTGCGGTCAAAGCCGGGATGTCGCGCGTTCCGATTCTTCTCACGCGCAGCATGGGATCGTACGTCAGCAAGAAGGATCCGCTCCACCAATTCACCTACGGTAACGTCTCTCTTGTCCTTGCTGTTTCTTCGGTCATCCGGCAAAACGTCATCGACACCACGCCGATGGCCCCCGAGCGCGTGCTGGTCGTACCATACGGCGTCGACACGTCCTTCTTTTCGACAACGCTCGTCGATCGACAGTCGATCCGGAGCTCGCTCGGTCTTGCCGACGATGCGATTGCCGTCGGGTTTGTCGGACGGTTCTCCCCGGGAAAAGGGCACGAGGAATTTCTGCAGGCCGCGGACATCGCCCGGCGCGACGATCCGCGCCTGCGGTTCATCATCGTGGGTGAGGCGAGTTTCGGGGAGGAAGACTACGCCCGTCAGGTCCACGCGCGCTGCCGGGCCCTTGGGCTGGATGGCACCGTCCTCTTCACCGGATTCAGAAAGGACATCCGGGAGCTGATGGCGGCGTTCGATATCTTCGCATTCCCTTCCCATGCCGAATCGTTCGGGATCGTGCTGATCGAAGCGATGGCCATGGAGAGACCCGTTGTCGCGTCAAGCAGCGACGGCGTCCTCGATATCGTCGTCGACGCGCGCACCGGGCTTCTGGTTCCGCCAAAGGAACCTCAGTCGCTCGCCGGGGCACTCCTGCGTCTCGCCCGGGACCCGAAGCTCCGCGCTTCTCTGGGCGCGGCAGGCCGGCGCCGCGTTCTTGAAAGCTTCGACCAGAAGACGATCATCGGCACCATTGAACGGATCTACGCCTCTGTCGTCTCCGCCGAAAGGGAGTAACCCCGCCCCCGCGCTGCAAGTTCGGCGACCCTGAAACCTCCACCGGTGCTCCGCGTTCTTGTGCAACGAAAGTCTATGCGATGGTCCCGCCTGCACCGTCGGGTGAACCATTCCGTCCCTGACCGCCGTGGTGGGCAAGCGCGTACTTGATCGAGGAGGTCAACTCTTTGAAGTGGAAGGGCTTGTGGAGGAATTGTGTCGCCCCGAGCGCAACACACCGCTCGCGGGCGTCATCGGAGGTGTCGCCGGTGAGAATGACGATGTTCGCCTGCAGTCCGCGCCGCTGCAATTCCTCCACCACCTCGTCCCCGCCCATATCCTGCAGGTGCAGGTCGAGCAGGACGACATCGTACGGCGTGTGCGCAATGCGCTCGACTGCCGCCATTCCCTCGCCGACGACATCGACCTCGTATCCATCAAGCAGAAGCTGAGATTGGATCAGCATCCTGAGGTCTTCTTCATCATCGATATAGAGAATGCGAACAGCCATGCTCGGGATAGGATGAACGGATCGGCGACTGCGTCGGGAGGCAGCGAAGGAGGCTCTACCGCGCGAGAACTCGTTCGACGGATTCTATCAGCTCGTGGAAATTGTACGGCTTTGTGAGATAGTCGGCGGCGCCCATCTTGATGCACTGACTGGCTATGGCAACATCGTCCACACCGGTGAGCATGATGACGGGAGGAGGGTTCTGCAGCTTGGCAAGATACTGGAGGACGGCAAAGCCGTCCATCTTCGGCATCCTGAGATCGAGAAGAATGAGGTCGAATTTTTGTTTGTCGATCGCCTCCACCGCCTCTTTGCCGTCTCTTGCCGTCTCCACATCGAATCCCTCAAGCGAGAGATGACTTCTGACCAACTCCCTCAGTGAGTCCTCGTCATCGGCATACAGTAATCGCTGTGCCATGTCGCCGTTCCGGTTCCTGGAATGCCACTATGCTAGGAAGAAATTCAGAGAGAGTCAAATTCTGACATTCGGCGCATATGGCGTCACTTGATCCACAAATACGTGATGCCACGATTGCCGGCATCAAGTTCCGCACTGTCGATCTCCCCCACTTCTCTTCGCATTGCCTGTGTTTCGGCGTTGTAGAGGGAGAACTCCTCTCCTCCGATCACAGCCCGGAGTTTCCCCTTCATGCGCGAGGCCCAGTTTCTGACGACGAGCAGCGTCTTTCCTCCTTGCCCGGAACTGCCGAAGCCATGGACCACTTTCAGGACGCGGACACTGTCTGAATTCCTCGTCTCCATCCAGGCGTGCATCAGGAGATCTTCGACCGCATCCGGCGGCATCGGCGGATGCCCGACATCGAGAACACGAACACACGTGATCCCTTTGCTCGATGAGCCTCGCCGTGAAATGGTCATTCTCAATCATGCGATGGTGAGGTGGCGTCGCGTGCAAACAACCTCGCAATCCTTCTCCTCGCGAGAGGGTTCCGGCACAAACGTACCATTTTGCCCTTTGAGAATCAAAATAGCGGATTCTTTCTTTTCCGTGCGAAGAAACGTTTCGTTCCCGATGTTGTTCTTCACGAAGGACAGGGGGGAGCCGCGGCGAGGAAATTGAATCTTATTCCGGATGTTCCGTATATTCAATGGATTTGAGTTCGGGCACGCATCTGGTGGATCCCACAACGCATGACACGCTCGCGGCCCTCGATGCATTATCCTCCCATGGCCTGCTTCGTCGCGATGATCTTGGACTGCTCCTTGAAACAGCGGAGAAGAACGGTCGCGGGGAAGTGCTCGACAACCTGAGCTTCGACGCGAAATTCGTTTCGCAGTCGATACGGTTGCTCGAGCGGGTGGGCGCAGGCGCGCAAGAGGTGGAAC
>DATJPR010000241.1:0-2450 GCA_035506295.1 Bacteroidota bacterium
TCACCTGGTGGTTCCTCCCGAGACGCCTCCCGTGCTGTACTCGCTCCATCCCGATCTCTGGTGGGGATTGGTCATGGTCGTGGCAGGCGCGATCTTTTTCTTCGGGGCTCGCCGGAGCGCACGATGAGAGGTCCTGAACCAACGGTTGCCGCTTTCACACGGCGCTTCGCCGGCACACCGCTTGTCGTCCGCTCGCCCGGGCGCATCAATCTCATCGGTGAGCACACCGATTACAACGAGGGGTTCGTTCTTCCCGCCGCCGTCGACAAGGCAGTCTACTTTGCCGCCGCCCCGAGGGATGACCGGCAATACCATTTTGTGGCGGTCGATCTGCACCAGGATGAACAGGGTTCGTTCGACACGCTGGCACACTCCTCCCTCGGGTGGCCCGACTATCTCCTCGGTGTCATTGAGCAGCTCGAGCGGCGCGGACTCAAACCGCGCGGGGTCAATCTCGCGTTCGGCGGATCGATCCCGATCGGCGCCGGGATGTCGTCGTCTGCCGCCCTGGAAGCCGGCTTCCTGACCGTCCTCAACACCCTGAACGAACTCGGTCTCGACAAACTCACGATGGCGCAGCTGTGCCAGCAGGCCGAGAATTCCTTTGTCGGTGTCCGTTGCGGGATCATGGACCAGGTTGCCAACCTCTTCGGCCGCGAACATACCCTGCTGAAGCTGGATTGCCGCTCCCTCGATATCGCGGAGATCCCGTTCGTCCGCGAAGATCTCAGGATCCTCCTGTGCGATTCCATGGTCCGGCACGAGCTCGCGTCCTCGGAGTATAATGCGCGGCGTCACCAATGCGAGCAGGGAGTGGCAACCCTCCGCCGGCAATTCGCGGACGTTCGTGCCTTGCGGGACGCCACCACGGAGATGCTCGCGTCGATGCAGTCGGAATTTGACCCCGTGGTCTACCAGCGGTGCACCTATGTTGTTGAAGAAAATACAAGAGTCACGGCGGCTTCGGAAGCGCTTCTCAAGGGCGACATCGATGCCTTCGGCGATCTGCTCGTGAAGTCGCATGAAGGCCTCCGCGATCTCTACCAGGTGAGCTGCAAAGAGCTTGACATTCTCGTCGATGTTGCGTTGGGTGTAGAAGGGGTGTTCGGCGCCAGACTGATGGGTGGCGGGTTCGGCGGTTGCACGATCAACCTCGTCCGGGAGGATTGTGTTGAGGAGTTCGCGATGGAACTCCCGGAGGCGTATCGCGACGCGACAGGTCGTGAAATGAACCTCCACGTCTGTTCCATTGCGAACGGGACATCCGTACTGCATTCTGCATGACACCGATTCCATTCAACCGGCCGGCGCTTGTCGGCGACGAACTTGCGTACCTTCGCGAAGCCGCGCTCAGCGGCCATCTTGCCGGCGACGGTCCGTTCACCAGAAAATGCAACGCTCTCCTTGAAGAGATCATCGGCGCGAAGAAGGTCCTGTTGACCACGTCGTGCACGCATGCCCTCGAGATGGCGGCGTTGCTCCTCGACTTCCGACCGGGAGACGAGATCATCGTCCCCTCCTTCACCTTCGTCAGCACGCTGAACGCGTTCGTGCTGCGCGGCGCGCGTCCGGTGTTCGCGGACATCAGGCCCGATACACTGAACATCGACGAGACGAAGATTGAACGGTTGATCACGCCGCGGACGCGCGCGATCGTCCCCGTCCATTACGCAGGCGTTGCATGCGTTATGGATGCCATCATGGATATCGCCGCCCGGCATCGGCTCGAGATCATCGAGGACAATGCCCACGGGCTGTTTGCCTCGTGGCAGGGAAAGGCCCTTGGAACGTTCGGCGGGCTTGCAACGCAGAGCTTTCACGAAACGAAAAATATCGTCTGCGGCGAAGGGGGAGCGCTGGTGGTCAACGACCCGCGCTACTTCGATCGCGCGGAGATCATCCGGGAGAAGGGGACGAATCGCAGCCGGTTCTTCCGCGGGCAGGTGGACAAATACACCTGGGTGGACGTCGGCTCAAGCTATCTTCCGTCGGAACTCATTGCGGCGTTTCTCCTGGCCCAGCTCGAGAAGCGCGATGCGGTGCAGGCGAAGCGACGCAAAGTGTGGGAGTTTTATCATCAACATCTCGGGGGTTGGGCGGAAACGCGAGGGATCACGCTCCCGACGATCCCCGAAGGATGCGTGCAGCCATTCCATCTCTACTACCTTCTGGCGCCGTCGCTCGAACGCCGTCAGGCTTTGATTGCGCATCTGAAGTCTGCCGGGATTCAGGCGGTGTTCCACTATCTTCCCCTGCATCTATCCGACATGGGCCAGAAGTTCGGCGGCAAACCCGGGCTGTGTCCTGTAACAGAAGACGTCAGCGATCGACTTCTCCGCCTTCCGTTCTTCAACGACATAACCGAAGACGACCAGGCCCGCGTCGTCGAGACGGTACAGAAGTTCTTTCCCTGATTAAACGATCCTGCCTGAAAACACAAAGGGTGCCCG
>DATJPR010000242.1:0-7845 GCA_035506295.1 Bacteroidota bacterium
TTTCTCCTCCAGTTCATCATGAAGTTCGTCGACCAACTGGTGGGAAAGGGGCTGAGCGGCTGGGTCATCATTGAGCTCATCGCGCTGAACCTTGCGTGGATGCTCGTCCTCGCCGTGCCCATGTCCGTCCTTGTCGCCACGCTCATGGCCTTCGGCGACATGTCATCGAAGAACGAGATCACCTCCATGAAAGCCACCGGGATGAGCCTCTACCTCATGATCGCCCCGGTGTTCCTCGCGGGCCTGATCGTGGGCGGCGGCCTGGTCTATTTCAACAATCATGTCCTCCCCGACGCGAACCATCAGCTGAAAATGCTCACGGTCGACATCCGCCGGAAGAAGCCGACGCTGACGCTCGTGAACGGCGTGTTCTCCCAGGACATCCAGGGGTACAGCATTCTTGTCCGGAAGACAATACCGAATACGAACGACCTCGAAGGCGTCACGCTCTACGACTACACCAACCCGAACACGAATGTGACGATCACGGCGGAACGGGGGACGATCTCCTTCTCCCCGGATTTCCGGAAACTCATCATGGATCTCTATACCGGCGAGATCCATGAAGTGGATCTCCAGAATCCCAAGGTGTACCGGCGCATCCGGTTCGAGAAACACAGGATCGCGATGGACGTGGAGGGGTTCGACTTCTCCCGTTCGTCCGAAAGCGCTTTCTCCCGCGGCGACCGCGAGCTCAGCGCGCAGGCAATGATCGCGATCGCGGACAGCCTGAAGGCCGACAAGAGGGCGTTGGAAGAGGAATTCCGCGCGGTGATGTTGAACAACGTGAACCTTCGACTTCGCGGGCTGCTCGACTCCCTGCCCGGGCGGCCGTTCAGGCCCGACTTCAGTCCGCAGGCGCCGCTCGTCCCCGTCTCCGCCTCGCAACAAACGGAAGCGACGGTGGCGACGTACCTTTTCAGGTTGGAAAATTTCGAGACGCAGATCGACCAATATGAGGTCGAGATTCACAAGAAGTATTCGATCCCGACAGCGTGCCTTGTCTTCGTCCTCGTGGGCGTTCCTCTCGGCATTATGGCACGGCGTGGAGGTTTCGGGATCGCAGCGACGTTGAGCCTGGGGTTCTTCGTGCTTTACTGGGCGTGTCTGATCGGCGGCGAAAAACTCGCCGACCGCGACATCGTGCAACCGGCAGTCGGGATGTGGATCGCCAACGTCCTGATCGGCGTGTTCGGCATTCTTCTGTGCATTAGAATCGGACGCGAATCGGTCCTGGTGAATTGGGATCACCTCCAGCGTTGGATCCCGCGGCGATGGCGCACGAGGCTTCAGGATGAACCGCCTTCGGACGAACAGTGAAACTCCTCGACCGTTACATCATCCGGCAATTTCTCACCACCGCACTCTTCTCGCTCGGTGCCGTCCTGCTGGTCTTCATCATCATCGATTCCATGGAGAAGCTCGACGACTTTCTTGACAAACAGGCGGGTCTCAGCATTATCCTGCTGTACTACGTGTATTTCGTCCCGGAGATCATCAAGCTTATCACGCCTGTTGCCTTGCTCCTCGGAAGCCTGTTCGTGACGGCCCGGATGTCGACCCAGAGCGAGCTCACCGCCTTCCGGGCCAGCGGGACCAGCCTCTATCGCCTCATGCTCCCCTATGTGCTGGTGTCGCTTGTGGTGAGCGGCGTCCTGGTGTATTTCAACGGGTGGGTCGTGCCCCTGGCCAATTCCCGGAAGTTCAGCATTGAACGAACGTATCTGCACAAGGACGTCATCAATGCCTCCGGCGCCAACATCTACGTGCAGGACTCGCCAACACGCATTCTATCGATCGGGTTCTTCGACGATTCCCGCAACGTCGCGAGCCGGGTCTCCATTCAGGAGTTCGATGCCGCAGATCCCACCAGGATGGTGGAGCGGACGGACGCCGCCAGCATGGCCTGGGACTCGAGTGGACACCGCTGGGTGCTCTCCAATGTGACGAAGAGGATGTTCTCTGGCGACAAGGAGTCGCTCGAACAGTATTCCCTTCTCCCCGCCGGACCGCTGCACTTCAGTCCCGACGACCTCAGGAAGAAGCAGGAGAAGCCCGATGAGATGAGCTACGGGGCATTGAAAGAGTTCATCCAGAACCAGCGGAGGGCGGGGCAGGACGTCTCACAATGGATGGTGGATTTCTACGGGAAGATCTCCTACCCGTTCGCGGCGGTCATTGTTGTCCTGTTCGGCGTCCCGTTCGCGTCGGTCAGGCGCAGGGGCGGCACCGGCGTACAGCTGGGGATCAGTCTGCTGATTTGCTTCATCTACCTTATTGTGATGAAGGTCTCACAGGTGTTCGGCTACAACGGCGATGTGAATCCCCTGCTCACGGCGTGGGCGGCAAATCTCGTGTTCTTCGCAGGGGCAATGGTGGTGATTCTGAGGGTGCGGAAGTAGGATGGTCCCCTTCACCCGCCGTCAGGATGGCCGACGGGTGAAGGGAAAACCTTCCGATTCCCTACAAGTCGTAGCTGAGCTGAAGGACCGGGATGCTGGTGTACCCTCCCGCATCGGGCACCGTGCGGAAGCCCACCGAAGCGTGGGCCTTGTTGTACCAGGATGCGCTCAGCGCGCCGTCGACCGCGCTCAGAATATGATTGACGATGGCGACGGTGACAAACGTCGTGGCATGCCCGTAGTAGGTGTTCGCCTTCGCCCGCTCTCCAGCATAGAAGACGTTTCTCGGCGTGAGGTTCGCCTTCTGCGTAAAGTAGTCCGATCCGAGCCCGGGATTCGCATCGTCCCACCCCATGTTGAACTGCTCGTACTTCCCGATCATTTCATAATACTGCTGGTCCCCGTGCGGCGCGAGGTTGTGCGAGTAGTACCCTCCGATCGCCGATTCCATCTGATGGACCAGGTCCCAATTGATTCCAACCCACGGAGCGTTGAGGTTCGGCGCTCCTGACCAGAACTCATTTGTGGTATAGTAATTCCCCGACGGATCTTTTGGCTTGAAATTCTTGATCGCCAGATCCACATACCGATAGACGCTCCAATGCGCGTCAGCGAAATTCTGGAAGCTGTCCGTTTGCCGATCCCCCCGGTGGTCCCAGTAGTATGCCAACCCCCACATCGCGGCCTCGATGACAAAGAAGCCTGCCGATTTCCAATAGTTCTCGGTGTAGAACTCGCCCGCGCCGGGGAGCGCCAGCGAGAGTCCTGCAGCGAGCCACGGCGATTTGTGGGATGCGGGGACAGACCCGGCGAACCGCTCCTGCATCACGCGGGGAGCTGGTGTGAGATCACGCATCCCGAAGACATCAAGTGCGAAGTTGCCGGTCACCGGCAGTCTCGCAGTGTCTCCCGGCGTCCCGGCAATCGCCGGCCATGCCAAGAGGAGAACCATGCAGAGCAACAGAGAAGGTGTTTTCATGTCATGAGATTCCTTCTATCGACGTCTGACAGTGTGCTTTCCCCCATCCTCAGTCAAAATCAAACCCAAACAGTACGCCAAAGTAGAATCTCCATTCCTTCCCATAGGTGACCGTTTCATTTTGTGTCTTGATGAATCGCGAGAACCTGTCGAAGCCATACGACGCATCGAAAAAGATCGACGTCGGATAAGAATAGAACGAGAAAGCCTGCAAACGAATCTCGGCGCCGGCGTCTTTCTTGAAATCACGAAGGCGCTGGCCGGTCTCAGTCCAGGCGTTCCCGAATTCGCCGTAGACGGAGGCATAAAGCTTGTCGAAATAGATCTGCCCGATCCGCAGATCGATATCGGAGATCAGAGGGAACCTGTAGGTCAGGCCCACCGATGCCAGCGAATTTCCGCTGAGGGCATAGAAGGTGTAGCCTTTCATCCCGACCAGTCCTCCAGCGTAGAAGTCGAAAAACTCGTCGACAGGCGGACCGAAGATCGACCCGCCGCGGAGCCAGATCCCGATGGTGTGTCCCGTGACCGGCGACGGGAGAAATTCATGCCAGTTCAATTCGGCTCGGAAGAAGTCAATCTTGTCGTACAACGGTTCCAGCCCCGTCGGCGTGAGCTGGTAGACCCTGTACCCCGCGGAATCGGTCGCGCCGAACTTGTTCCATTCTCCGCTGAGACGGATCTGGACCTTCCGGCCGATGGGATTGATGTCTGATGTGCTGGAGGGAACGATCGCATTGAGATCGTAGGTCAACGTCAGCGTGTTGGCGATTAAATAGAGATCGCTCGATGCAGGGATAAGGTCGCCCGTCAGTTCGTTGGTGAAGCTCCCGAGGGCGGAGCTGTACCTGCTGTGGGCATAGCGGAGTTCGACGGTGCCGAACTGCGAAAGGAAAGGCTGGCTGAGCGCCGCATCAAATTCGAACAGGTTGTACGTGACGCCCACGGGGAACGCCGGCCGGTCGGGCAACGAGACAAACGTGTCCGTTTTCCTCGAGACATTGTACAGTTCAAGCGATCCAACCGGCTCCAGCCCGAGGTCGTACAGCAACGGCAATCTCCCGCGATAGAAGAACTGAAGGAACAAATCGGCCTCCAGCTTGCGGTTCACCGCTGCCCCCGCGAAGAACCCTGTCTTGTCCAGCATGTCATTGGAGAACAGATACAAGCCGGGCTTGATCACGTCCAGCCCATTGCTCGAGATATTGTAGTTGTCGAAACGCAGGAACGGGACGATTGTCAGACTCGTGAACATCGACTTGTACGGACGCGAGTCAAGAGGAGCCAGCTTTGTGTCATCATAGCTTCGCAGGGATGGCCAGTCGAACTGCTTCGTGTCTGGCTGGTGCGTCGGGCCGAAGGCGAGAATCCCCGTTGTCGGCGCAGGCGATGCGTCCGGGGAGGTGGGAGGCAGATACCGGCTGCTGTCGGCATGCTCGATGGGCCGGGGGGCGTTCAGCCGGACGATCTTGTATCCCGACGATGTGTACGAAGCATAGACGATATCACCAGTGCTGTCGACAGTCGGAAAGAACGCTCCCCCGAGCACATTCGTCCACTGCGTCGAGGCGTGCGACGCCAGGTCGTAAGAATAGATGTTGAAGATGCCTGTCACGTCCGAGCTGAAATACACCTTCGAGCCATCGTGGGAGAACGTCGCGCACCGGGTATCCTCGGGCCCGGAGAGGAGCAGGGCCAGATCGCTCCCATCGGGCTTGACCCATGCGATATCACGGCCGTCCTTCATCGAGTAGTCGAAAAGAATCCGGTCTCCACGCGGGCTCCACTGGGGCCTGTAGACCTGCTCACCTTCGTGATAGGGTGTTACAACGTGGTAGTTGGATCCATCGGCACTCATGACCGCCAGGTTTGTAGTCCCATCGGCGTTGACAACGCATGCCAGTTGAGATCCATCGGGAGAGACCGTCGGGCTGCACGCCCGTTTCCCCCGGGTGATTCGCGTCTCCTCCTGCTTCACCAGATCATATTTGTAAATATCGAACTGATACGACCAATGCGGGTTGTCACGTGTCGCTTTCCCGTAGTACAGCGTTCTTCCATCCGGCGACCATGCCGGCGCTGTGCGCACACCGGGCATGATCAGGCTGTCCTGGCCGGTCACAAAGTCGTAAACGTAGAGCGACGACAGGCTGAAATAATCCCCGCCTTTCGTGCTGACATATGCCAGTTTTCTACCGTCCGGCGAATAGGAAGGATACATGTTGGCGAACCCCGTCCCCGAGGCATAGATACAGCAAGGTTCCTGGTGGGCCCCTTGCGGCAGTCCCTGGGGGTGAAACATCGTTTCGGATTTGATCCGCTCCCCCGGGCTGACCACAGAAGCATCTTCCTTCAGGAATGGAGTTCCTTCGTGGAGATTGGTCTTGATCGGAGCCACGCGTGCCGTGTAGTCCCGCACCATGTCCCGTCGCCAGTCATCATAAACTTCGGCGCCAGGCTTTCCGATCGCGCGCTCGATGGCGGCGTCGATCGTGACGACAGGCAGAGAAGCGAGGTTCCGGGATATCTCCCTGAGCTTGTCTTCCCCGTACGTCCGCGCGATATAGCCGACGAAGGCGAAGCCCGCATTGTAGGCCGACTCGTTGCCGAGACTCGTCTTGCCAAACACGCCCATTTGCTCCCACGTGAGCATGTTTCCGTCAAGGGCGTACGAACGAAGGATCATGTCACGGTGCGTGTCCCAGAAGTCGTAGCGCAGGTCCGTCCGATTGTATTGCGCGACCCCTTCCGCAAACCATGCGGGGACGACGAACCCCGAAAGAGGATACGAGGCGATCACGTTGGGATAGCCGTACAGGACATCGGGCCGGCGTTCGGCCTCGTAGCCGAGCCACTGAAGATAGATCGCCGGGACGCGGCGTCCGAATTTCATCGACGTCTGAATCTGGACGACATGCGTGAATTCATGCGTGACGACGTTGCGGAGCCAGTCGTGCGTGCCGCGGAGTTCGAAATCCATGCTGGGGGCGAAGATCTCGATCTTATTGTCAAAAAAGTACGCTGCTCCGTTGGAGATGTCGTCATAGTCGCGTACGACGAACGTCACCTTGCCATCCGGCTCGTGACGGTACAGCGACGTCACGGGCTCATAGATGTCCTCTGCGACTTTTGCGATGACCCGGGCAGTTCTCTCCTCGCCGTCGTGAAAGAGCACATAGAAGTGCTCCGTCTCAATCGTTCTCCAGTTGAGCTCCGGATGATAGAAATCGTCCTGCGCAACGGCCGACAGCCGACAGGTGAGCACGGCAACCGCAAGCACAACAGCGAGGGTAACGGGGCGTCGAGACACGGATCGTTGGTTCTTCACTATCGGACCACCGCGATCTTGATGATCCTGACCTGGCTCGCCGAAGCGCCATCCGCCTCGACACGGGCGAAGTAGATCCCGCTTTGCACCCCGGAGACGTCCCATGCGACTTCATTGTCAAGCCCGCCGGTCCCGGGGCCCGGGAATTCCGTGACGAGATCGCCGGCCTGGGTGAAGATCTTGATGTGCACTGCTGCATTCTCCGAAACATAATACCGGATGTACGTTCTTGTCTGATATACCGGATTAGGCCAATTATATACCCGATCCTTCGGCATGAACTCGGCGCTTACGGGTGTTCCGCCTGGCGGCGCGGAAAGGAGCTCACCCGAATGCAACGCGTCCTCCTGATATTGCGGCCAGGGATCCGCCGCCGTGACGCTTCCTGCGTACGTCCTCCACGCGTGCACTCCCCCATCCTGCGACGAGACCACGATGAGCGCCTTGCCGGCGGCAGTGGTGCCTGAAGAGAGATTCGAGACTGCTACATCCTGATTGCCAGACCCGGCGGCCAGCGGAAACCCGGGCGCCATTTTACCATTCCGCGTGAACGCTCCGATGAGCCCGTCCGATGTGGCCGCGACGATCTCGGGCACTCCGTCCCCGTCCACGTCTGCGATAACAGGCGCAGAGACGATCGGCGCAGAAGTACTGAGCGTGGCCGGGAAGTAATCGATCGAAGCCCCATTCGTATGGTAGGCGCAGACCCGCCCGCCGCTGAAGACCACCACGTCACGCACTCCGTCACCATCGATGTCGGCGAATGCCGGCGGCTGGGAAATCGTCGTACCGGTCGAGACCGGAAATCCATTCATGGCACGCAGCGTGAAGTCTGTCAGGTAGAGGTCTCCCGAAGAAGTCGCGTACGCGATGCGCGGAGGATCAGACGGGCCTGTCCCGCCCGTCATCACCGCGGGGCCCGCAATCGCGGAACTGGCTCGAACAGCGAGGAAATGACCGTCGGGTGACGGTCCGGGAATGTTCCCTGTCAATGCAACGGTTCCGTCCGACATCGTGATCAGAAATTCGTAAGGCTGTGGCAGGGCGCTGATCCCCACGACCGCCGCACTCGTGTCCATCGCGACCCGCGCACTATCGCCGAGAGTACCATCCAAACGGAGCATGTACACGAGCCC
>DATJPR010000243.1:0-7182 GCA_035506295.1 Bacteroidota bacterium
ATGTTAAGCGTTCGTCAACGCTGATCGCACACTGCCGAGTGGTACGGGACAATACTCACACTGAGTTCTCCCCCGATCCTTGGCGAACCGAAGAAACCAGCATGCTTCTGTAAAAGGAGTTCCGGACCCAAACACCTGAGCGGCGGGATATCTGGCATTGATCTGCCGCCAGGGGCGAAACCCACGAGGGAACGGCGCTCTATGATGTGTTGACGTACCGCTTCAGTTACCGTAAAACTCTCATGGAGGATGTATGAAGAAGTTCTACCTTCTCGCTTTTGCGTTCCTGATGGTGTCGAGTCTCGCAGGCGCGCAGGTGATCAGCAATTTCAACACCGGGATCACCGGTTGGGAAAAGGCCTCCGACAGTAAGTATGGCCTCGATTCGTTGTTCTGGACACACGCCCCTGACAGTGCGGCGAACGGCGTGATGGGCGTGCAAATCTCTTTCCATGATTCAATTGCCGACACCACGACGAATCTTCACGCCCGCCTCGAGTACGGTTCGCTCGGAAACGCAACCTATCTCACGATGGGCGGAGCAAAAGTGCTGACCTTCTGGGTATACCTTGACAGCGCACAGCACATGCCGGACAGTCTGCAGATCGACACGTACATGATGAACAATGTCCATTGGGATTGGACGGAAGATATCCACTACGTCAAGGACATTCCGAAAAACGTCTGGTTCCCGCTCTCCTTTAACGCTGCCCAACATTTCGCCAAAGACAAGAATTTCGATATCGCGAACAACGGCTTCATGTTTGGCCTGCAGCTTCAGCCGAACAAAACGAAGTGGAACGGCAAATTCTGGGTGGACAATATTGAGTTCCTTGGTGCTCTGCCGACCGTAGTAAGCAACTTCAGCACCGCGATCACCGGTTGGGAAAAGGCTTCCGACAGCAAGTATGGCCTTGATTCGTTGTTCTGGACGCATGCGCCGGATAGTGCAGCGAACGGCGTGATGGGCGTACAGATCTCTTTCCACGATTCGATCGCCGACACGACGACCAACCTTCATGCCCGTCTCGAGTACGGCTCGCTCGGCAATGCAACCTATCTCAACTTGAACAGCGCGCAGTTCATGAACTTCATGGTCTACCTGGACAGCGCGCAGCACATGCCGGACAGCCTGCAGATCGACACGTATATGATGAACAACGTCCATTGGGATTGGACGGAAGACATCCACTATGTCAAGGACATTCCGAAAAACGTCTGGTATCCGCTCTCGTTCCCTGCCGCTGAACACTATGCCAAAGACA
Organism: Bacteroidota bacterium; assembly: GCA_035506295.1. Taxonomy (GTDB): domain Bacteria; phylum Bacteroidota; class Ignavibacteria; order UBA10030; family UBA6906; genus DATJPR01. Next base: position 1,266 of record DATJPR010000243.1, read on the forward strand.
AGAACTTTGACATCATGAACAACGGGTTCATGTTTGGCCTCCAGCTCCAGCCAAACAAGACCAAGTGGAACGGCAGGCTCTGGGTGGACAACGTCGAAATGTGGAACGAAGTCGTTGCGCCTCCGCCGATCATCTGGACGGCAGCAGATTTCGAGACCGGCAAGAACGGGTTCACGATCCCCGCGGGCTGCGTCGGGAAGCTGACCACCCTGCTTGACACCAAGACGCTCAACGGCACCATGATCCTGCAGGACGCCGTCAACCTCAAGACCACCCCCGGCAAGATCGGCATCATCCGCGACAGCATTCCGATGCGGGCGAGCGTGGATTCCACCGTGAAGCAGATCGCGATGGACGTCTACCTGCCGAACAAGTTCCCGCTGGGCGGCAAGCTGCTGTTCTACGTCAACGGTGGTGCCAGCGACAGCGTAGGCGTGGCGTATGCCATCGACAACACGCAGTTGAAGATCAATTCCTGGAACACGGTGGTGATTCCGAAGCTCGATTCCCTCGCGGGCGTCAGCAAGTTCGACCCCTCGAAGAAGGCCCGAGTCGGCATCACGATTTCGTACACGGGTGACACCTCGACCTTCGCGGGCAACGTGTGGTTCGATAACCTCGTCATCACCGGCGAACGGTTCCCGGCGGAATTGCTGGACGGCGTGAAACTCACCAATAGCCAGGTCCCGGCGATTTATGCCCTGTCGCAGAACTACCCGAACCCGTTCAACCCGAGCACGAAGATCAACTATGACCTCCCGAAAGATTCGAAGGTCATGCTGGTCGTTTATGACCTGCTCGGACGAGAAGTCGCCACGCTGGTGAACGACAACCAGAAGGCGGGCTCCTATACTGCAAGCTTCAACGCAACACGCCTCGCAAGCGGCATCTACTTCTACCGCTTGACCGCAGGAACGTTCTCGCAGACACATAAGATGCTGCTCCTGAAGTAGGTTCCGATGTATCAATCGGCGGGACCGGAGACGGTCCCGCCGGTTCTAGGAGCGTTTTCCAGCGTCATACGATACATCTAAGGAGAGATCCATGTACCGCGGATATCAGAGGAAGAACCTCGCGCACACGAGGATGTTCATCCTTGTCGCGATGGCCATGTTCGCCGTTCAAGCGGTGATTGCAGCTGGATCGGGCATCATCCGGGGCCGGGTGGTCGACGGCGACACGAAGGATCCCCTGCCTGGCGCAAACGTGGTGGTGAAAGGGTATACCCTCGGTGCCGCCACCGATTTGAACGGAAACTTCGTCATTTACAATGTGCCCGCCGAAAAGCTTACGCTCAGGGTTTCCTACATCGGGTATGTTACCGACTCGGTCTCGGTGGTCGTGAGCGAGGGTCAGACCAGCACGGCGAACGCCTCACTCCATGCCACGGCGATCGTCAGTCAGACGGTGGTCGTGACCGCTCAGGCCCAGGGGCAAATGCAGGCCATCAACGAGCAGTTGTCCTCCAACGCCATTAAGAATGTGGTCTCGGAAGCGAAAATCCAGGAGCTTCCTGACTACAACGCCGCCGAAGCCATCGGGCGACTGCCCGGCGTCTCGGTGCAGCGGAGCTCGGGTGAAGCAAGCAAGATCACCATCCGGGGTCTCTCGCCGGAATATAACCTTGTGTCGATCGAAGGGATCTCGATCGGTTCAACCAACCAGTACGACAAGAGCGTCGACCTGACGATGATCTCGCCCTACATGCTGAAGGCGATCGACGTCTACAAGGCGCTGACGCCGGACAAAGACGCGAACGCGATCGGCGGGGTGGTCGACCTCCAGTTGCGCGAAGCCCCGTCAGGGTTCCATTCCGACCTGATGTACCAGGAAGGTTATACCGAGAAGAACAGTCTCTACAACAACTTCAAGGTGATGGGGGCGGTCAGCAACCGGTTCTTCGACGACGCGTTCGGCGTCTATTTCCAGGCGAGCGCGGAGAAATACGACCGCGCGTCGGACAATTTCAACGGGTCGTATACCCTGCTCAGCGGGGCGACGGCAGGGCAGCAATACGGCCAGGTCTACGTCACGGGCATGGGGCTCAACCGGCATCTCGAGACCCGTTCCCGTTACGGCGGCAATTTGATCCTCGACTTTAAGACCGGCGAGACATCGATTTCGTTCGTGAACATGGCAAGCCGGCTGAACTCCCTGTATCATGACTACACGACGACGTATAATTTTGGTCCCAACGCGGATATGACATTCAACTCCACGCAAGGAAACAGCAATACGGACCTCCTCCTGTCAAAGCTCTCGGGCTCGACGGATTTCGGGTTCATGAGCATTGACCTGACCGGAGCGACATCGTATACGCGCAACGCGAATCCGGAAGCGCTCGGATTTGACTTCGACGACGTGGACATTATCCATTCCGGAGGCAGCCAGGCCCCCAATGTTCCGCCGGAGCGACTGTACCAGGGCGTGGTGTTCGACACCTCGCAACTCTTTATCCAGCAGATGAACCGCTACGCCTATCGTTTCCAGGAGAATGATGCGATTGCCTCCGGGAACGTGAAGGTGCCGTTCCGGCTTGATCTTGCCGACCTCTCCGGCTATCTGAAATTCGGCGGGAAGTACATTCGCTATACGAGGTCGTATGACGAGAACGACCCGTACGCACAAATGCGCTGGCAGGGGAACCAGATTGTCCCGGTTCTGGTGGGTCTGTATTCGCAGTGGGCCCCCATGTACGATGCCACCACGCAGAACCTCCAGGCGTACGGATTCACGAACCCGGACAATTCCCTGTACGGAAATTTCCTTGGCGGTCGTTTTGGAGGGATGGTCTGGGTGCCCAATACGCCGTTCCTTGGCGAGACCCTGCGCTACATCGCTTCCAATCTCTCGACGAATTCACGCTGGTATTCCGGCGCCTACGAGATGCTGCGCAACGACTACGAAGACGTGGAAACGTACTCCGCCGGCTACGGGATGACCGAATTGAACATCGGACAGCACGTCCTCATTGTGGGCGGGGCACGATTTGAACAGGACCGTTCGGATTTCAGCGCGTACTATGTCAAAGCGACCCAGGACTGGACCCAGTCACGTGCGACCGCGGTCGATGTCAAACCGATAAACAAGTTCTGGCTCCCGATGGTCCAGATGAAAGTCGACGTCGCGGATTGGGCCGACCTCCGGTACGCATACACGCAGACACTCTCCCGTCCGAAATTCGGCGAGATGTCTCCGTATACTAACATGGACTACAACGGGCAGTATGTCAGCGCCGGCAACCCGAAACTGCGTCCGATGCATGCCTACAACCATGATCTGATGCTCACGATCCACAGCAACGACATCGGTCTCTTCTCCGTGGGAGCCTTCTACAAAGAGATCAAGGATTTCTCCTACTATATTGACTACACCCTTTCTGATTCGACAACAATTCCGGGCTACCTCAAGAACAATCAGGTCCCCGGAGCGGCGATCGGAGCACACTACGGCACCTTTTACAATAACCCGGCTCTTGCCTACGTGCGTGGCGTGGAAGTTGATTTTCAGCACCGTTTCTGGTACCTCCCTGCGCCGTTTGACGGACTCATTCTCAACATCAATTACACGCACCTGAATTCGGCGACGAGCTATCCGTTTACGGTGACCTATACCTATCCCCCCACCCCCCCCAGCAAGAAACCTGTCAAAGTCGTTTCGGATTCGTCGCTTGCAGGGGCGCTGATCAATCAGCCCAACGACATCGTCAACGCATCGATCGGCTACGACTTCCAGGGTTTCTCCGCACGGTTGTCATTCTTCTTCCAGGGGAAGATGCTGACCAACGCGGGAGATTCGCCGGAGTATTTTGCATACGCGGCGGACTACTACCGGGCAGATCTCTCGATCCGCCAGAAACTTCCGATCGAAGGGCTCCAGGTATTCCTGGATATCAACAATCTGAATTCACGATCGGATCTGTCAACGCAACAGTCGATCGGCGGGACGACGAATCAGATTTTCTACGGTCTCACCGCCGACCTCGGCGTGCGCTATAGTCTCTAACACCGAAGTCATATGTTCACATAATCAACTTTCTTTATCAATCAAGAGGGGCTCGTTATGGCGAAGCTACTGTCTGTCATTCTTATCGCCCTGCTATTCCTGCCGGTGTTGGCGCTTGCCCAGGCGCCGGATACCGTCACGGTTCCGAATGATTTCCAGGTTGGGACGATCAATACTGTCATTCAGGGCGATACCCTGGCTAATGGGAATCGCACGAATCCGAATCGTGTCTACTTGCTTCTTCGCGGCGGCTACTATGCCCTGAATGGCCCCCTCGTGACGAAAGCCGGCACCCATATACGCCTTGAAGGACAGCCCGCGCCGAAATCCGGCACGGACGCCGGGATGGCGGTGCTCGTGGAGGGAACTGTCGCTGGGTTGTATTATTCGCACATCATCGACGATTATGGTGACCTTTCATTGAAGAATATCTGGTTGCTGTATATTACGGACACGGGTGCGCAGAATTGGACGGACCTGGCCCTGGAAAACAGCAACACGACAGGCTATTTTGAGAACTGCATCTTCGACTGGGCCACGGGGATCTGCGTCATGGCGTACGGCCAGAATATCAACATGATCTTCCGGAACTGCGTCTTCCGGAACTGCATCGACCCCGGCCAGTGGTGGGCCGGGCGGCAGATGGCCACGGTGTCGTCAGCGGCCACGCTGGATACCGTCATCTCGACGAACTGCACATTCGAAAACATGGGCTTTACCTTCCAGACCGATTATACGCCTCCGCTCTACGTCTACTATAACCACAACACGTTCCTGAACATCGCGAAGTTCGCGTTCAAGTTTTATTATATGACGCACCTGATCGCGATCAACAACGTCTTTATGAACTGCCACTTCACCGGCGAGCGGAAAGCCGATCGCGTCGGTCAGGATCCGGATCTCCTGCTCTACGGCGCTGTTCTTGACATCGATACCATCCCCACCGGAACCGTATACAACGGGGTGGCGGAACTGGACCGCGTGGTCAACTTCTCGAACAACAGCAATTTCACGCAGGCGGAGTTCCAGACGTTCTATGACAACTATAACAAAGTTGACAGCGTAAAGGCGTCTCATCTGTACATCTTTGCGGAACCCATGATGAATGACCGGACGCTGGACATGTTCAATTGGCATCCGAAGTTCACCATGGCAAACAACTACGACGGCGAGGATCCGGGATTCACCAAAGCCGCGACCAACCTCGACAGCATCATGACGTTTCTTACCGATCGCTATCTGCAAGGCGGCAGCTGCTTCTGGGGATACAATCCGGACATCTACGGGACCTGGCCGCTGAAAGAAGACCTCACGTACTCCAATACAACTCTTCTTGCCGGCGGCAGTGACGGACTCCCCCTCGGCGACCTGTTCCATTGGTACCCGGCCAAGTACACCCAGTGGCTCGGGCTTTCGTCCGTGAAGCAGACCTCCGCGTCAGTGCCGCAGGTCATGCGTCTCGATCAGAATTATCCGAACCCCTTTAACCCCGAGACGAAGATCTCCTACGCGGTGCCGAAAGCGGCAAAGGTCACCCTGAAGGTGTATAATCTCCTTGGACAGGAAGTTGCGACGCTGTTCGACGGGGCCCAGACGGCGGGAAGCTACATCGCGACGTTCAACGGTGCCAATCTGGCGTCGGGCGCGTATCTCTATACCTTGACGATCGGCGATCAGACGATGTCCAAAAAGATGTTGATGTTGAAGTAGTCGTCACATCGAGACGCCGTCCGGGACACAGGGAAAATCCGGACCGGCTGCAGTATTCTTGAGCGGTGAAGCTAGTCCAGGGCCGGAGCACTCGCTTCGGCCCTGGTGTTTGATGGTCGTGCAATGCGAAGGAGGCAGTATGCGTTCGTCGATGCTCGTACTCGTGATTTTCATCTTCGCCGCTGGCTGGGTGACTCCAGGT
>DATJPR010000244.1:0-16026 GCA_035506295.1 Bacteroidota bacterium
AAAGGCGGACAATACCATGCCCCACACCTCAGAAGGCCGCGGCGCGAAAGCGGCAGCACAAGCAGAGCATCAGCACACAATATCGCTCCTCGTGGAGAACAAGTTCGGCGCGTTCGCCCGGATCGCCGGGCTCTTTGCGGCGAAGGGATACAACATCGACAGCCTCACCGTCGGTCCGACGGAAGACGAGACCATCTCGCGCATGACGATCGTCACGCACGGCGACGACCAGGTGATCGAACAGATCCTGAAGCAACTGAACAAGCTGATCGATACCGTGAAGGTCGTCGATCTCACGTTTGATCCGTTCATCGAGCGGGAGCTGGTGCTGATCAAAGTGCGGTCGACGCCGCAGACCCGTTCGGAGCTGATTCAGATCGCCGAGATCTTCCGTGCGAAGGTCGTGGACATGAGCCCCGGGACGTTCACGGTGGAAGCGACGGGGAGAAAAGACAAGGTCGATGCGATCATCAAGATGCTCAAGCCGTTCAAGATCCTGGAGATCGCAAGGACGGGGGCTGTTGCGCTCAAGAGGGAATTCCATGGTGAAGTGTAAAGATCGATGGACGATGGTCAGTGGACAATAGTCAATAGTCGACCGGATTAATCGGAGAGAAAATCGTATGGCAACGTTGGATTTCGGCGGTGTGAAGGAAGAAGTCGTGACGCGGGAAGAATTTACGATTGAAAAAGCGAAGAAAGTCCTGGCGAACGAGGTCGTGGCAATCCTCGGCTACGGCCCGCAGGGGCACGGGCAGTCGCTCAATCTCCGTGACAACGGCGTCAAGGTGATCATCGGCCAGCGGAAGGGCGGCAAGGGATGGCAGGAGGCGGTCCGCGACGGATGGAAGGAAGGGGAGACGCTCTTCGACGACATGAAGGAGGCCGTCAAGCGCGCGACCGTCGTGCAATACCTGCTCTCGGACGCGGGACAGAAGGAGCACTGGCCCACGGTGCGCTCGCAGCTGAAGAAGGGGATGGCACTCTATTTCTCCCACGGCTTCTCCGTGGTCTTCAAAGATCAAACGGGCGTCATTCCACCTCCCGATGTAGACGTGATCCTCGTCGCACCGAAGGGTTCGGGTCGGACGGTGCGGACGAATTTCCTGGCGGGGAGCGGCATCAACGCGAGTTACGCAATTCATCAGGACGCAACCGGGCGGGCGAAGGAACGCGTCCTCGCGCTCGGCATCGCCATTGGCTCGGGGTACCTCTTCCCCACGACGTTCGAGCGTGAGGTCCACAGCGATCTCGTCGGCGAACGCGGCGTTCTCATGGGCGCGATCGCCGGGGCGATGAAGGCGCAATACGATGTGCTGCGCGCTCACGGCCACTCGCCGAGCGAAGCGTTCAATGAGACCGTCGAAGAAGCAACGCAAAGCCTCTACCCTCTCGTCGGCGCAAACGGGATGGACTGGATGTTCGGCGCGTGCAGCACCACGGCACAGCGCGGCGCGTTGGACTGGGCGCCACGGTTCGAACAGGCGGTCAAGCCGCTGATGGAGCTCCTCTATCGCGACGTCATCGAAGGCGTGGAAACGCGGCGCGTCCTCGACACGTGCAGCGCTCCCGACTATCGCGAGAAACTCGAAAAAGAACTGAAGGCGCTTCGCGAATCGGAGATGTGGAAAGCGGGCGCCACGGTGCGCTCGCTCAGACCGGAAAACGCCAAGCGCTGATCATCACCTCTCTTGCCACGGCCCGCGGGGCGCATCCCATGGTGCGCTCCGCGCGCTGTGCGTCATGTTGCACTCCCCATTCATTGCATTTCCTCCCCCGATTATCTTAATTGGGGCAGCAGCGCCCAACCTGACCACGGCAGTCGTTCCTCCATGTCCACGCCCTTGATGAAGCAGTATGCGCAGGTCAAGGCGAAATACCCCGATACCATTCTCTTGTTTCGTATGGGGGATTTCTTCGAGACTTTCGACGAAGACGCGAAAATCGCTTCGCGCGTCCTGGGCATCACCCTGACCAAACGCGGCAACGGCGCGGCGGGCGAAACACCTCTTGCAGGCTTTCCACACCATGCACTCGACGCCTATCTCCCGAAACTGCTGAAGGCCGGACACCGCGTCGCAGTCTGCGAACAACTGGAGGATCCGAAACTTGCCAAGGGGATCGTCAAGCGGGACGTGATTGAAGTTGTCACGCCCGGTGTCGCCTTTTCCGACAGGATCCTCGATCAGAAGCAGAACAACTATCTTGCGGCGATCGCCCTGCCCCACGCGATCGCCGGCGCGGATGATATCGTGGGGTTTGCTTTCGTTGATGCATCGACCGGAGAATTCTCGACGGGAGAATTCCCATTCCGTCATCTCGCCGAGCAGGTGGCGAGCATCGCTCCTTCCGAGCTTCTCGTGCAGAAGCGCGACGCCCAGTCGCTCATCGATCTCTTGAAGAATTCGTTCTCCGGTCTGTATACAAAGATCGACGACTGGCTCTTCGAGCGCACCTTCGGCTACGATCTGCTCCTCCAGAATTTCAACACGAAGACCCTCAAGGGATTCGGCGTCGACGAGTTCGGCATCGGCATCACGGCCGCCGGAGCCGTGATGCACTATCTTCAGGAAACGCAGAAGCACAACCTGCTCCACATCCGGAAGATCAGTCCGTTCACCATTGAAGGGTACATCGTTCTGGATGCGCCGACAAAGCGCAATCTCGAGATCGCCTCGTCGGCCGACGGCACCCAGGAAGGAAGCCTCTTCGGCGTCCTGGATCGCACGCAGACACCGATGGGCAGCCGCATGCTCAAGCGGTGGATCGGTCAGCCCCTCAACGTGCTCGAAAGCATCATCGAGCGGCTTGATGCGGTGGACGAATTGGCGCAAACGGAACACGTGCGGCGGGACGCCGGCATGACGCTCGCTCGTATCGCAGACCTCGAGCGGCTGAATATGAGAATCTGCACCGGGCGGGCGACCCCGCGGGACCTCGTTGCGCTGCGGGGGATTCTCCAGGACGTCGAGAGGCTACGGACGATCCTCGCCCCCGTCAACTCTTCCGCCCTTACCGCCCTCCGTGCCGCCCTTCATCCCCTCTATAATATTACCGAACTTGTCGAACGCTCCATTGAGCCCGAGCCGCCGGCGACACTCGCCGACGGCGGTGTCATCCGCACCGGCTACAATGCCGAGCTCGATGAGCTTCGTTCCCTCGCCTTCAGCGGGAAGCGTTGGATCGCCGATCTGCAGAAGTCCGAGCGCGAAAGGACGGGGATTGGATCTCTCAAGGTCGGGTTCAACAATGTTTTCGGCTATTATATCGAAGTCACGAATTCGCACAAGGAAAAAGTTCCGCAGGACTATATCCGGAAGCAGACGCTTACCGGCGCGGAGCGGTACGTGACGCCCGGTTTGAAGGAGCAGGAAGAGAAGATCCTTCATGCCGAGGAGCGGCTCCTTGCGCTCGAGACGTCGCTCTTCAATGAGATCCGTCTCGCGATCGCCGCTCACGCCGCAGAGGTGCTGGAGAATGCGCGCGCGATTGCCACTCTCGATTGCTTCATCGCCTTCGCCGGATGCGCGATCGACTACGACTATGTCAGGCCGGAAGTGAACATGTCATCAGTTCTCGAGATCGCCGGCGGGAGGCATCCGGTGATCGAACGGCTGCTGCCTCCCGGCGAAGCTTACGTGCCGAACGATGTGCGACTTTCCACCGACGCAGAGCAGATCCTGATTATCACCGGCCCGAACATGAGCGGGAAGTCCAGCTTTCTCCGACAGACGGGCCTGATCGTCCTGCTTGCGCAGGTCGGCTCCTTTGTTCCCGCGCAGCGGGCCTCCATCGGGATTGTGGACAAGATCTTCACGCGCGTCGGCGCGAGCGACAGGATCACTACCGGCGAGAGCACGTTCCTCGTGGAGATGCACGAAGCTGCGCACATCGTCAACACGGCGACGCAACGGAGCCTGATCCTCCTTGACGAAGTGGGCCGGGGAACGAGTACGTTCGACGGGATCAGCATTGCCTGGGCGCTCACGGAATATTTGCACGACCATGTGGGCGCGCGCACGCTGTTCGCCACGCACTACCATGAGCTGAACGAACTGGCGGATCTTTTTCCCCGCATCCGCAACTACAAAGTCGATGTCCGTGAGTACGACGACAAAGTCATCTTTCTCCACAAGGTGAACCCGGGGTTTGCGGACCACTCGTACGGCATACAGGTGGCGCAGATGGCGGGCCTTCCCTCGGAAGTGACCGACCGGGCGAAAGATCTGTTGACGAATTTGGAACGCACGGGGCTCTCGCTGCAAGGAGAGGACACGGGGAACGGCCGCCGGAAAGGCGGAGGGAGAGTCGCGCCGGCATCTGTTCAACTGACGTTGTTCGAAGCACAGGATGACGCCGTGCACACCCAGCTGCGCAGCTTGGACGTCAATGCGCTTACGCCATTGAAGGCGCTGGAAATCCTGGCCCAACTGAAGGAGAAGGTCTCATGATTTCTTCTCTCCTGCTTGGTGTTGCAAGCGGTTTCGTGCTGTCCATGCCTCCGGGTCCGATCAGTCTCGCGGCCACCCGGCAGGTGCTGGCGGGTTTTTTCACCACGGCGCTGAAGATCGTCATGGCGGCCGCTCTGATGGATGTGGTCTATATGCTTGTCGCCACCTTCGCTTCCTCGGCCATCGTTGTCACCGTGAGCCGGCTCGTCCAGGAAAGCCTGTGGTTTCCGCTTGTCTTTCAGGTCCTGTGCATCATCATCCTTCTCGTCCTGGGCATCACGTTTCTGCTGCCGGCCAAGCGCCAGCACGAAGAGCAGGTGGAAGAGCAGCGCGAGCGGAGACAGGAGGAACGCGCGAAGCAACTCGGGCATTCGTCGCCGTTTTTCCTGGGCCTGATTATGGCGATAACGAACCTTGCCTCGCCGGCCTTTCTCCCGTCCATGGTGGCGACCGTCGGGTTTCTCCAGACCAACCGGTGGCTGCACTATTCCGTCGAGGACAACATGTTGTTCTCGGTCGGGTTCGGGACCGGGACCTTCTTCTGGTTTCTGTCTGCAATGCGCCTCCTGGCATTTTTCCGGACGAGGCTCTCGGAGAATTTCATCAACTGGATCTATCGATTCGCCGGCGCGACACTCCTGGTGTTTGCCGGGGCAATCGTCGTGCATGTCGCGCTCACCACCGAGTGGCGGGCGCTCATGTAAGAAACGCGCGGCGGCGTCCCTGCCGGAAGAAACAGCACAACGGAGGAGCGGATGACAGTACAGGAAGCGCGACACCTTTTCGCCTTCAATGCTTGGGCGACAAACAAGTTCTTCGATGCTCTTGCGCCGTTGCCGCAGGAGCAACTATCGAAGGATATGCAGACCAGCCACAAATCGATTCACGCGACGTTCGTCCACTTTGTCGGAGCGGAGAAGAACTGGTGCTCGCGTTGGACCGGCACCACCGTCGAGCCGTTTCTGACCGAAGCGGGCGTCCCGACGCTCGCGGCACTCAAACAGATTTGGACCAGGGTGGGCTTCGACACGGCAAAATTCCTCGGCGGACTGACGGAGAAGAAGCTGCAGGAATTTGTCGAGATGAAAACCGCGAAGGGCGAGGTCCTGAAGCTTCTTTGCTGGCAGTCCATGATGCATGTGGTTGACCACTGCTCCTATCATCGCGGGCAGATCGTCACGATGATGCGCCAACAGGGACTGGTGCCCCCGTCAACGGGGATGATCGGGTTCTTCCTTGAATCCGCGAAACTCGGGTCCTCGAAAGGGTAACCACCAAACGGCATGCGCTACACCCTTCTCGCATTGAAGCTTCTTCTGTACTCCTATCTCGCGTATTTGTTGTACGTGTTGATGGCGGAGTACGATCCGTCGAATCCTTCCTTCCGCCCTCCGTTCATATTGTTCGTCGTGGACTGGGTGGATCTTTTCATTCACGAGGGGGGACACTTTATTTTCCGGATCTTCGGACAATGGGTGTACATTCTCGGCGGATCGTTGATGCAGGTTCTCCTCCCGGCGCTGGCGGTGTTTGTGGCGTATCAACGGGATCGGCGCTGGGTCGGGCTCCCACTCTTCTGGATGGGGGAGAACATGGTGAACGTGAGCGTGTATATCTTTGATGCGCCGTACAAGAAGCTCCACCTTCTCGCGCGTGGGCTCATCCACGATTGGAACTGGCTTCTCAACGGGGATCAAACATCCTCCGAGATCCTCGGGACAATCGTCCAATGGTCGGGCTTCCTTTCCTGCGCCGCGTCGATCGCCTTCGGCGCCTGGTTTGCCATCAGCATCTTTCGGGAAGGGGAAGATGCCTTGCCGCCCGTTCTCGAATGAAGACGCAGACCGTTTCAGCCGCCCTCGACAACGTCACCGCCGTCATCATCAACTATCGCACGCCGGACCTCACCGAGCGCGCGGTGCGTTCATTTCGAGCGATCTATCCTGATGTGCGTCTGCTGCTGATCGACAATGGATCCGGTGATGAGAGTCTTGACGCGCTGCATGACATGAAACGCATCAATGATTCTCGCACGGACATCGTCGCAAATGCCGAAAACCGGCATCACGGTCCGGCGATGGATCAGGCGCTCCACTCGATCGATGCACCTCTGGTCCTCTTTCTTGATTCTGACTGCGAGGTCCTCAAGGGCGGATTCCTGGAAAAGATGGTCGCGCTGATCGAGGAGGACCGGAGGAACTATACTGTCGGGAAACGAATCTTCATGAATGATCGGGGCTTTGATGTTGCGCAGGAATCCGGAGGGCATCCCTACATCCGGCCGATATGCATGCTCATCCGACGCGACGCGTATCTCGGGCTCCCGCCGTTCCGGAAACACGGCGCCCCGTGTCTCGAGAATTTCGTTGCGGCTGAGCGATCGAACCTTGCGCTGATTCATTTTCCGGTTGAGGAGTATGTCCGTCACGAGGGTCGCGGCACAGCGATGCGCCACGGCTATGGGCTGGGGCTGCGGGGGAGGATCAATCATCTGCTGAACAAGTTCGGGCTCTGAAGGGAGAATGGGAGAAGGGGAGAACGGGGGAACAGGAGACTCTGAGAATGTGAGACTTCCTACGTCCTACTTCATACTCGTAGCTATCCTTCGCCGACGTTCTGGTGCACATTGCTTGTCGCCGCCTACCTGCGTATCTTACATCATACCACCGTAATTCTTGCCGCGTGAACATCCTCTTAACGAATTCCACCGATATTTTTGCCGGCGGGGAAGACTATGTGTTGATTTTGGCCCGTTATCTGGCCCGCCGGGGGCATGCAGTGTTCGTTTCGGCGAACCCCGGGCATCTGCTTTTACGTAAAAGCAGCGATGCCGGGCTGAAGACCATTCCGGTCTCCTACGTCGGCATGAACCGCGTTTTTGAGGTCGGCCGCGAGCTCCGTGCGCATATGCGCTCGCTGAACATCGACATCGTCCACAGCCACGCCAACTATGACAGGACCGCGGCGGCCATCGGGGCCATGGGGACGCGTGCACGCCATGTGGCTGGAGTGCATTCATCGCACTCGATCCAACACAACATCACGCATTGGATCCGCAATCGGTACGGAACCACACACTTCGTCGCGGACGCCGATTCGGTAAGGGATGTTCTTATCCGCGAGGATCGCATCCCGGGAGAAAAGATTACGATCATTCCGATCGGCGTCGAGCCGGGCAAGGGTGAACATGCCGGCGACTGGCGGAGGGAAATTCGCAGAGAGCTGGGGATCGATGAGAAGACGATCCTGATCGGCAATGTCGCCAGGTTGGTGGAGTTCAAAGGGCACCGCGTGTTGCTTGACGCCGCCTCCCTCCTTGCGAAACAGTGCAGTAATTTTGTTGTGGCGATCGTCGGGGACGGAGAGCTTCTCGATACACTCAAGGCGCAGACACAACGGCTCAATCTCGACCCGCATGTGCGCTTTCTCGGCTTCCGAGATGACCTTGAAAAACTTTACCCCGCCTTCGATATTTACTGCCATTCGTCGTTGGAGATGGCGGAAGAAGCGTTCCCGCTCGCGATCTTGCGCGCGCTTGCCGAAGGACTACCGGTCGTGTGCACAAACGTGGGAGGCATCGCAGCGATGGTGAACGACGGGACGAGCGGGTACCTCAAGCCGCCTGACAATCCTGGAGCGCTGGCGGAAGGATTGCTCGCGTGCGTTGCTGATAGCAACCTTCGCGCAGCGATGGGGAGTGCGTCGCGAGCAATTTTCGATCGCCAGTATCATGCGGATATCATGGCGAAGCGCATGGAGCAGGTCTATGAGACAGTCCTCAAGGCATAAATCGATGCTCCTGGTCGTCGCGGCTCTCATGCCCGCCGGCCTCCTTTCTCTCCTTCTGTTCTCCTGTGGATCAGGGACGAAAGTGAAGCCGCTCTCGGCGTCCGACAGCGTTGCCATCGTCATCGACAACATCAACCGTCGCGCGGAAGTGGATTCCTTTTTCCGGTATGACGACTCCTCCCCGTTTCGCAGGGACACGACGATATCGTACCGGGGCATCCAATGGTACCCGATTGATCCGCACTTCCGGGTGGCGTCGATTCTTCATCGTTACGAAGTGCCGGAAACCGTCTCGGTGATGGGGACTAAAGGCGAGGAGCGCAGAGAGCTGAAGTATGGCTACTTTGCATTCACGCTGCCGAACGAGCACGGGGTCCCGGTGGACCTCAAGATCAACGTGTATAAGTTCACGCCCTACGATAGCCTCCGTTATCTTCGATTCAAAAACAGTCTCAGTGTTTGGTTCCGCGACCGGACCACGGGCACGGAGACGTATGACGTCGGCCGGTACGTTGATGTCGGCGACGAGCAGCCGGATCCGAACTACGAGTATGTCATCGACTTCAATAAAGCCTACAATCCATACTGCGCGTACAGTGCAACATACTCGTGCGCGAGGCCGCGCAAAGAAGACTACCTTGACATTTACCTTCGCGTTGGGGAGAGAAAATATCATGACTGATTCCACTGGTTCACCCTCGCCGTCCCCCGAATCCCGGTCGGTTGTCCCGGGCGTGGTCCTGATCGTTCTCGGACTGTTGTTCTTCGCGAACAATCTTCTCCGGATGGATTTCACCGGATTCTGGCCAGTGTTCCTCCTGATACCGGCGGTGGTCTTCGTGATTGTGTACATCCGGGACCGGCGCCAGTACGGCGTCCTGATGCCGGCCACGATCCTCACCGTGTATGCGGCCCTGTTCTTCGCCTGTCAAAACGGAGGCTGGGGTCAGATGAGCGAGCTCTGGCCGACGTTCATCCTGGCGCCCGGGCTGGGGTTTTTCGTGCTTTACCTGTTCGGGAAGAGGGAGCCGGGGTTGTTGATTCCGGCCTCCATTCTCACGGGGCTGAGCGTGATCTTCTTTTTCACCTTGAGCGGCTTTCCGGAGTACTGGCCGTCGATCCTGATTCTGATCGGCCTGGTCATCCTGCTCCGGCCTGCGACCTGGCGCCGCTCATCGCCGGGCAACCAGAACACTACACCAGGAGTCTGAAAGAACCTTCTGCATGGATCAACACAAACTCTATAGAACAATCAAGGTTCTCGCGGAGGAGAAACTCCGCACGGAAGACCAGCTGCTGGCGCATATCCTCGAGAATGTCATCGCCAACGAAGAAATCCCGATCCGCGGCGGCCGCATCTGGAAACTCGAGGCAGGCGCCGGCACCTACCGACTGATTCATCAGGCGGGCGACGTCGAGCCGATCGCCAAGAATTTCCGGATCAAGATTTCCGACTATCCGGCAATCCGTCAGCTCGCCAAGCGCGGGACGGTCGTCGAAAATGAAACGAACAAGTACCTGCGCCAGAAGGGGATCAAGCACTACTCCGCGACGGGGTTCGGCGAGAAAATCGAGTGGCGCTCCCACCAGATGTACCAGTATCTTCTGGCGATCAACGCCGACTACCTGAAGCATGACATGGTCTACACGCTGAACATCCTGGCAACAGCGTTGACCTCGTCTCTGTTGACCAGGCGCCAGGCGAAGAAGGCGAAATTGCTCGAAGCCGATCTCGACAAAGCGCGCGCGATCCAGCAGAGCATTTTGCCGGCGCATGAATTCAGGTTCTATCAATATGACATGTACGGCGTCTCGGTGCCGGAGCGGATCGTCGGAGGTGATTTCTTCGACTACCTGCAGGTGAAGGAAGACAAGGACCGCCTCGGCGTGGCGATCGGCGATGCCGCAAGCAAGGGACTCTCCGCAGCCGCGCAGGCGCTGTACGTGTCCGGCGCCCTCCGCATGGGCGTCGAGTTCCAGACCAAGATGAGTCATCTCATCAACAGGATCAACGAGATGGTGAACCGCACATTCACGGCGGAACACTTCATCTCCATGGTGTACGCGGAAATCACCAACGCGGAAAACGGCCTGATCTTCTATGTCAATGCCGGCCACAGCAACCCGATCCTGCTTCATGCGGCCACCAACGAAGCCGAACGGCTCCGCGCCACGGGCCAGATCCTCGGGCCGTTCCCGAACGAGAAGTATCGGACGGAATACACCATCATGCGGCCGGGCGACATCCTACTCCTGTATACCGACGGAATCTCCGAGGCGGCCAACGACCGGCGCGAGCTGTTCGGCGAACATCGCCTGATTCACCTTCTCCGGGAACATCGCAAGGAGACTCCCAAAGAAATCTGCTACGCAATTCTTCAAGAAGTGCAGACACATGGAAGCCTCGAGGAATACTCGGACGACAAGACTCTTGTGGCAATCAAACGGAGCCGGTAGGACGAATTGTCCGGCCGGCCCACCTCCCATCATCATCCACCACCACGCTGGAGTACCTATGCGACGACTACTGCTCACCCTCCTGCTCACCGGAGTGTTCCTGGCCGCACAGACCGGGACACCCGCCCTGGCCAAAGACGGCAAGAACACCGGCACGACGGAAACCAAGTCGGACAAGTCAAAGAAGAAAGGGAAGAAGAGCGATAAGAGCGACAAGAGCGACAAGAGCAGCAAGAGTTCAACGAAAACCGATTCGAAGAAGGACAAGTCGACCAAGTCGAAAGACAAGGTTGATAAGACGAAATCGACGAAGGAAAAGTCAACGACAAAGAGTGACAAGTCCTTGAAGGCGGACAAAGGGACGGCGAAGGAGACAAGCAAGGCGAAGGGCAAGTCTTCGAAGAAGGACAGCGACGTTGCGAAGGAAGTGACCACGGCGAAGACGAAGTCGCCCAAGGGCTCGAAGGTCTCGAAGAGCAAGGAGCCGTCCTCGATGGAATCGCCCTCAACGGTCGGCGAGTCGAACGCGCAGGGCGCAGCGACGGGCGGTCAGGCGATGACCGGGGCGACGAAAACCAAGGTCTCGAAGTCAAAGGTCCAGGCGACGCCCAATGTCCAGACCGCCGACAAAGTGATCGGGAAGGATGACAAAGGCCGGACGATTTACGAAGGACCGCGCGGCGGGCACTACTACATCAACAGCAACGGCAACAAGGAATACATCAAGGATAAATGACCGGCGCGTTATCTGTCTGCAAGGAAAGGGGAGGCTCAACCAGTCTCCCCTTTTACATTGTGCGCGAGTCCGGCGTTTCCTGATCGGATTCGCGAGTGTTAAGAAAAATTCATTCGTCCATTCGTTGCCTTTTCTCGCCGCGGCGCGTATGATACACCATGGCTCCGAGGCAATGTGCCGAGGGGAAAACGTTCACGTGTTGAGGAGGAACCATGCTGAGAAAAATGTCTGTGCTGATGCTCGCGCTGGTCTTCGCCGGCGCGCAAGTCGCTCTGTTCGCCCAGGAAACCACGAAGCCCCAAACCGAGAAGACGACGAAGACCGAAATGAAAGGGGAAAAGAAGGGGGGCAAGGGCGAAAAGATGGCGCACAAGGGAACGAAGAGTTCCAAGGGCACAAAAGTCGCCAGCTCGAAGTCCGGCAAGTCGATGATGAAAAGCGGAAAAGCCAAGATGAAATCCAAAACTGCCAAGAGCACAACGAAACCGAAAACAGAGGAGAAGACTAGCAATACCGGTCAGAAATAGCAGCGCAAAACAAAACTGACAGCAGACAGCCGACGGTGGACAGTTGGAGGACGTCAATGCTCCATCATTGTCCGCTATCGACTGTCTGCTGCTCCTGACGCTACTTCAACAACGTCATCTTCCGCACAGCTGCAAAGCTCCCCGCCGTCAAGCGACAGAAGTAGACGCCGCTTGACAGACGCGTGCCGTCGAACGTGAACGTGTAGTTACCTGCCGGATATCTGCTGTCAGCAAGCACGGCGACCTCCCGACCGAGAAGGTCATAGATGGCAAGGCGAACGTTGGTGGAGGCGGGCCCCTCGGCTCCGCTCGGGGCGGCGGCTCCACCAATGCTGAAGCTAATCCGGGTCGTCGGATTAAACGGATTCGGATAATTCTGTTCCAGTCGGTATTGCTGTGCGACCGCCGGTTTTTCGGAGACGTTGACCAGCGACGAATTATTGAATTGGAGTCCCCAACCGTTCACCCAGCCGCTATCCAGCGCCGCTTCGTCGCGAACACGCAGTCGCCAGACGCCGTTCGACATTTTTCCTGCAAACGCGGCGTTGAGCGATCCTGCGGGTTTGATGAGAGGCGTCCAGCTGATGAACGGGCCGCCGGTGATGTCCTTCGCCGCCGCGTCGTCGAAAATCGTCATGACGTTGTCGGCAGAACCGGCCAAGCCTTCGCGTGTGTCGACATCGACGCTGTCTCCGCCCGGTCCAATCAATGTGATTCTCAGGTCGGACTCCGCCGTGTGGTTGATCATTACCGCAAGCCGGAGACTGGTGATGGACACGGATTGCGAGATCGAGAGCGTGTCATCCACCATCAACCCCTGGGTTCCGCTCGCAGGAACCTTCCGCATCGAGGGCTTCATCCAGAACCCGCCAGGATAACCGATCTCATCATCCCTCAGCAACGGCGAAACCGGGACATCAGCGAATCCTCCGGGATGACTGAACCGTGCTGAACCGTGAAATGTCAGCCAAGCCGACACATCAGCCACATCCATCAACGTTCCGTCGAAAGAGTAGACGATGTTCGTCTTGCCGGAGTTCGGCTCGTTGTTGTTGTCGATGGAGCAGAAGGTGAACTTCTTGATTTCCGCGGCCGTCTTCGCGTAGTTCGCAATCCTTACTTCATCGAGGTATCCCCGGAACGCGCCATTGAAACCGTTGCCGATGTACAGCGAATCGGTGCTGGCCGTCGGATTCGTGCCGGTGAACGTCGATGACGTATCGAACACCCCGTTGACGTACAAGCAGTAGAGCCCGGCTGACGAATCGTAGGTGGCGGCGATATGCGACCACTGATTGTTCGGTATCGCTTTCGAGGAAACGAGATACGTGCTGCTGTTGGTCCTCACGCAGGGCTTGTTGTTCGACAGGTAGAGCGTGTATCCGGCGTTGTTGGCGGACTGCCGCTTCTGGAGGATCGTGCTGAGCTGAGTAACCGAAGGCCACACCCATGCCTCCAGGGTATAGCTGCCGGAGATATTGTTGTATCCGTTCCAAGGCGTGACGAGATACCCGCTGCCATCAAAGTATACCGACTCGTTCGGACAAGTGGTCATCGAAGGAGTGTCCCTCATATCGAGCCAGCTGGTCGAGCCGCGAAGAGCGACGATATTGCCGTTCCCGGAGTAGTCGGCAATCGTGCCGCCGTAACCATACTCCAACTGCATCGGCATCGACAGGAGAAGCCCCGCATAGACGCCGGTATGGGTCTTGATGATCGACCGGAAGTAGCGCTGGATTTCGGCGCTCGTCAGCGCGTGGTCCCAAACCCGGATGTCGTCAAGACTTCCGGCGAAAAGTGCAGCTATGGAATACCCGGCTCGACCGATGAACAACGAATCGGTGCTTGTCGTGATGCCGTGTTTATTTCCTGTCGTCGACGTATCCAGCGCTCCGTTCAGATAGACGGCTGCGATCCCGGTCGCGCTGTCGAACGTCGCTGCGATGTGCGTCCACCCGCCCGAAGGAACCACGCCGACGGAACGGCAGACAACAAGTCCATTCAACGCGAGACAAACATTTCCGCTTCTGAGAAACAATTGATAGCCGTCTGATGACTGTGTTTTGGACAGGAGCACTTGATCGGTGGGCGAAGCAGCATTGGCCGGATCGATCCAGCACTCCATCGTCAGGGCTGTCCTGGGATTGAGGGCCGAAGCGGGAGAGACGACAGCATAACTCGGATGCACTCCGGTCAATGTCAATGCACGATCCCAGACCATCTGTGCGTTCACGGTTGCAGAGACGACGAAAAGGAGAAGAGCGATGCATGGCGCGGGGAAACGTCTCATGGTGATACCTCCTGGAAATGAAGACGTATCTGTTCGACGGTCGAGCCGTCGGCAAGCCCATCAGCGAAGTGTAGGCGAAACTACATTGATTATCCTCGAAAGTAAAGAGAGGTCGAGCAGATTGTGACCTGCATCACGCATGAGCCCGGCTCCTGACCTCGGTGCTCCAACGTAGATTTGTTGCATTTCACCCCTCCTCGTGGTACATTTTTCTGCTTTGCTCCTTCCCAGAATCTTCACAATCCAATCAAGGCTACGTTTCATGGCAAACATCAACACAAAAAAGGGGGTCATCGGCATTCTCACGGGCGGTGGCGATGTCCCGGGTCTTAATCCAGCTATCCGTGCAGTCACCATTCGTGCTAATCGAGAAGGGTACCAGGTCATCGGGCTACGGAGGGGATGGGCGGGAATCGTGGACCTGGTGCGCGACAAGGACGCTGACAATTCCAACGCATATCAGATCCTGAGTGAAGAAGTGGTCAATCGTGCAGGCCGGACAGGAGGAACGTTCCTCCATAGTTCCCGCACGAATCCTACCAAAGTGAAAAAGGGAAATCTCCCTCCGCACCTCGCCGGCTCCTATACCAACGACGTAAACGATGTCACCGACGAAGTGCTCAAGAACCTGGACTGGCTCGGCATCGACTACCTGATCCCGATCGGCGGCGACGACACGCTGAGCTACGGCGTCCGGCTCTACCAGGAAGGCGTGAACGTCGTGGCGATTCCCAAGACGATGGACAACGACGTCCCGGGGACCGACTACTGCATCGGGTTCAGCACGGCCGTCACGCGGACCATCAACATGACCAACAGCCTGCGCACCTCTGCGGGCTCGCATGAGCGGTTTCTCGTGCTGGAAGTGTTCGGCCGCTACGCGGGGTTCACGGCGATGCTCCCGACCATGGCCGGCGCTGCCAACCGGTGCGTCATACCGGAATTTGAGTTCGATATGGAGCACCTCACCGAGCTCCTCACCTACGATCGCAACAAGAACCCCAGCCGCTATTCCGTCGTCCTCGTTTCGGAAGGAGCAACCTTCAAAGGTGTCGAAATGGTGTTCCAGAATGCAGCGAAGGACGACTACGGGCACTCCAAGCTGGGCGGCATCGGGGACATGGTATCATCGCAGCTGACCGAAATCTCCACGAAGTTCAACAACGGGAAGGCGATCAACTGCATCACCCAGAAGCTCGGCTATCTCGTCCGGGGCGGCGATCCCGACGCCATCGACTCTATTGTCCCCATGGCATACGGGAATCTGGCGCTGGACCTGATCCTGAAAAAGGTCCACGGCCGGCTTGTCGTCCTGAAGAATGGGCGGTATGACAACATGCCGATCGACTGTGTCACGGCCTCGAAAAAGGTCGTGAACATCAAAGAACATTACAACTCGGAGCGATTGCGACCGCACTACAAGAGCTTCGAGATGAAGCCGCTCTTTATTATGACCAGCGAACTCTGAACCACGTCCACATGTTCTTACAGCATGCCCTGGAGCGCCTCGCACGGACTCCAGGGCATCTTCTCTCTCCTCAACAAGCCACACGCACAGGAGGCCCCCGTGTCAACAAAAGTCACCTCTCTCGAAAACGGCATAGGCCTGATCGAGCCAAAAGGGAATCTCGTCGGAGGGGACGAGACGGTGGAAATCCGCCAGGCCGTCGCCGGGTTTGTCGACAGGAACTATCAGAAACTGGTCATTGACCTGAGCAAGGTAAACTACGTGAACTCGACCGCCATCGGCATCCTGGTATCGTCGCACACGACGTA
>DATJPR010000245.1:0-4235 GCA_035506295.1 Bacteroidota bacterium
ATGCCGTGCCCGGCGGAGTACAACTTCTTTTTCACGCACGACATGCTTCTCACCGACCTGGCCGCTGTCGCGTTTGACGCGGGCCGCGTAAAGAGGGACCTTCTCTATCTCGCCGCCCATGCAAAAGATAACATCATTCCGCACGCGTATTATTGGAGAGATGACGGGTTCAAGACCGAATACTGCGCTCCCGACAACTGGAATCATTTCTGGTTTATCCTGGTGTCCGCGGCCTATCTGCGGCATACCATGGATTCCGCGATGGTCGCCGGTCTCTATCCGCTTCTCACGACGAGCATCAACGATGCTCTGCGTCAACTGCATGGGGATCACCTGATGTATGCCGGCGCACCGGACTGGTGGGACATCGGAAAGAACGAAGGCCCGCGCTCGTACATGACGATCCTCGCCATTCGGGCAGTGCGTGAATACCTTTTCATCAGTTCGTACCTGAGGAAGTACTCTCCGAGGCTGGAAGAGCTGGAACGTGAATCCTCCTTGATGGAAACGGCCCTGGGCAAGCTCCTGTGGGATGGTCATGCACGGTATCTCATGAATGTGAATTCAGGGAAGAAAGATCCCCACTTTTATATGGGCTCGCTTCTCGCGCCCGTCTTTCACCTGCTCGATTCTTCCCGGTCGGCCTCGCTCGTGGCGACGGCGGAACATGAGCTGCTCGCCAGAGGGATCGGCATCAGGACCGCCATGCCGGCCGATTTCCACACGGACTCCATGAGGGCGTGGTTCCATTTCGTCGACAACGAGGCCGGCGATCCGTACCTGTACGCCAACGGCGGCGTGTGGCCGCACAACAACGCCTGGTATGCGCTGGCGTTGCTGTCTGCAGGTCGGCGCGAGGACGCCTATCGGTTCTATCGGTCCACGATGACCCTGGACGGCATTGCACACAGCCCGATGGGCCAGCCTGCGTTCTACGAATACCGTTTCTCCGACACAGCTTCTCCGGAATACGGCAAGATCGACAAACCCTCATTTCTGTGGGCCGCCGGGTTCACGCTGCTCACCGGATACCACCTGCTGGGATTCGACGAGACGGAATGGAATCTCACACTCGCGGCGCCCCTCCCGTCTGCACTTGACACCGCCCGATGCGTCTACGAGTTCGGCGGAGAGAAGGATGTCAGACTGCGCCGAGGCAACGGGGCGCTCGAGGCTGACGGGCGCATCATACCTTCCCGGGTGATCCCCCTCACCCTTCGGACAACGAGGTCGTGGGAAAACCGGGACGTCGGGATCGATGTTCCCGTCCTTCTCAGCGTCAATGCCATTGTGCACGACGTGAAGTTCGACAGCGTACACCGGCGCCTTGTGTTCACCGTTTCGTCGTTCAAGGGTCATGCCGTGGTGGCGAAGATCCTCGGAGCCGGATTCCCGCACCACGTGACGGTGGACGGGAGCGAACTCCGGGATATCGGAGTTGCCCGGCGGCCAGGGCAACAACTTGTGACGCAGATCCGGTGGAAAGCGAAAGATGGAATACAGGTTGCGACGATGCAATACTAAACCTGAAATGATCTCCCAGAGGAGAACATGAAAGCGGTATTATTTGAGAAACCCGGTTCCTTTCGAGAAGTCAACAAGGATCTGCGGCGTTTGGAGGACGGCGAAGCGCTGATCCGGGTCGATGGATGCGGAATCTGCGGGACCGATCTCCATATTGTCGACGGACGTTCACGGTCCACGCCCCCGGTTGTTCTCGGGCATGAGTACTCGGGGGTCGTCGAGGATGCGGGAAAGGAGACCGCACTTCGCGTCGGTTCACGAGTGGCGATCGATCCGAATATTTCATGCGGGACCTGCTTCTACTGCCGCCGCGGTCTTGTGCATCTCTGCACTAATCTTCGGGCGCTCGGTGTGGACCGTGACGGCGGGATGGCGCAGTACTCCATCGTTCCCGTCAAACAGCTGCATCTTCTCCCGGACGACATGAGCTCGGACGAAGGCGCTCTCATCGAGCCGGTTTCGTGCATCGTTCATGGACTGGATCGCGTGCATCTGCACGCGGGGGACAGCGTGGTCATCCTCGGTGGCGGGACCGCAGGTATTGTCATGCTGCAACTCGCAGTAAGGGCGGGTGCCGCACTGACAATAGTGGTGGAGCCGCAATCTCAGAAGCGCGGCCTGGCGAAGCGCCTGGGGGCCGATCTTGTCATCGATCCGGCGTCCGAGGATGTCACTGCACGGATACTCGAGCAAACCCAGGTCGGGGCGGACGTGGTGATCGAGTGTGTCGGAAGACCGGAGACGATGCGCATGAGTCTCGACCTTGCCAGGAAGGGAGGGACGGTCGAATTCTTCGGGGTCTGTCCGATTGGAGAACGTATCGACGTCGAGCCGAATGCGATCTACGCGAAGGAGCTGACGATCGTAGGGTCGTACGTGAACCCGCACACCTTCACGCGGTCTGTTGCCCTTCTGCAAGCGAAGGTGGTGAAGGCTGCGGAGATGGACATTCAGCATTTCCCGCTCGACGCGGTGCACGAAGCGTTTGCCAATCTGCGCAAAGGAAGCGCTTTGAAGACCATCATTGATCCATGGCGCTGATGACGATCCCTCGCGTACACCACACAGTCTGGAGACTCGCAGCCGTTGCAGGGACGATATTTCTCGCCCATGGTCTCTGGGCGCAGGCTTCGATGGTCAACGTTCGACATTTGCACGAGCTGACGGAATCCATTCCCTTCAACGGCGACACCGTGGATATCGTCCACGTGTATGCGAACTACCCCGATTACCGTTGGCTCGACGCGTCGGATGCGGGCGTCGAAGGGACGGCATGCGTCGATGATGCCGCCCGGGCGGCGGTGTTCTATCTTCGAAGCTATGAGATGCGGCGAGACTCGACAAGTCTCGCGCGGGCGAAGGCGCTGTTGAGATTCGTTCTCGTCATGCAGGATGACGATGGCCAGTTCTTTAATTTCATCTACCGCGATCATTCGATCAATCGCACAGGCCGAACGAGCATGAAATCGTTCGGCTGGTGGGCGGCGCGCGCCACGTGGGCCCTTGGGACCGGATACCGGATCTTCGCCAAGATGGACCCGCTCTTCGCCGGTCGGTTGGAACGGGCGCTGCAACGATGCATCCCCCATGTGACCGCGCTTCTTCAGCGGTATGGACAGACATCTGAGATTTCCGGCTATCGCGTGCCTGCATGGCTACTGTATGGATCCGGAGCCGACGTCACGTCGGAGCTCCTGCTGGGCCTGGACGCCTACGCCGCCGCGCGGCGGGATACGCTTCTTGACCGAGTGATCCGGCAGCTCGCTGACGGTCTTATCGTGATGCAGAATGGGTCGCCGTCTCGCTACCCGTTCGGGCTCCATCGCTCATGGGAAACCCAGTGGCATATGTGGGGAAACGGGCAGACGCAATTTCTTGCCGCCGCGGGGAAGCGCCTCGCCGACAGCGATATGATTTCCTCGGCAGAACTCGAAGCCAACGGTTGGTATAGCAGGCTCCTCATCAGAGGATTCCTGAAGCAGTGCGATCTCTCGCAGGGGGATACATGCATGCGGTTCGAACAGATCGCCTACGCTGTGCGGCCGATGACGGTCGGTCTCCTGCATCTGTATCAGGCGACGGGACAGCGCAAGTATCTTGTGATGGCGGGGCTTGCAGCTTCCTGGTTCTTCGGCGACAATGTGGCCGGAGCACCGATGTACGATCCGGGAACAGGACGCTGTTATGATGGAATCACCGATTCGGCGACAGTCAACAAGAACTCCGGCGCGGAGTCCACGATCGAAGCGTTGTCCACTCTCCAGGAACTCGAATCCTTCCCGGAAGCATCTCAGTACCTTCATTACACGAAAGTGGCGGCTGTCCGGACCGGGAAATGGGAAGCCGCACGATTCCAGAACGGAGAAGGGGGCGAGGTGACAATCGCTCTTCGAAACTCGGACGGGCGACTCAAGGTCCTCGAAGGCAAGGAAAGCTCATCCTTTCAGGCACGTCTTCAATGAAACGAATCGGAGTAATCATCGTCCTCGCCGCGATCGTCTTCTCCGGGTCACGGGCGCAGCAAATCTCGATCCCGCGCATTGAGCTCCTGCCGGCGAAGCCGGCGCCGTATCAGATGCGAGACTGGAAAAAGGTCGCGACAGGGTATGACTCGCTCGTCTTCAATACCGCACTTCAGGGCGAGTATCTCCCGTTGTCGACAACGTATTCCGCGGCCGTGAACTATCCGGGGATAACGACCTTCGCCCTGC
>DATJPR010000246.1:0-13816 GCA_035506295.1 Bacteroidota bacterium
GAATACCCGCTGTGCGAGGGGACGATCAGAACGAGCTCCGGGCTGGAAATGGAGCAGCGCGAATATGAATTCCATTTCGAAGAGCGCCACGTTCATCACTCGAATGCCCTCCATAGCATCGAGAAGGGGGTCGGACAATACTGCGTCGGGCCCCTCGCGCGCTTCAATTTGAACTTTGCGACGCTCCCGCCGGTTGCACGAGAGTTGGCGCAGGACCTCGGGATTTCCCCTCCTCTCACCAACCCCTTCAAGAGCATTCTCGTCAGGCTGGTGGAGACCGCGTTTGCGTTCGATGAAGCGGTGAAGCTGATCGACGGATACGAAGAGTTCGATCCTCCGGCGGTGCACATCGAGCCACGCACCGGTATCGGGATAGCTGCGACTGAAGCACCCCGGGGAATGCTCTATCACCGTTACCGTCTGGCCGACGATGGGACGATCCTGGACGCGAAGATTGTTCCACCCACGGCGCAGAATCTCGGGACCATGGAAGAAGATATCCGGCGGTTCGCCCGCGCCCACATCGATCTACCCAGGGAAGAACTTACGTGGAGATGTGAACAGGTGGTGCGGAACTACGACCCATGCATCTCCTGCGCCACTCATGCTCTGAAGGTGCAGATCGTCGAATCCTGAGTGCCCCCATCTCGTGACCGCGGTCTTTCCCTCCGGAGAGGCCGCGGTCATTGGTTTTTTCCCTCCCCCTTCCGTATCTTCTGATCTATTCCCTGACACCATCGTCCTATCATCGGGGCGTCCATGACCGACACGCGACAAAAAGCACTGGACCTTCTGTTCGAGTATACGAAGACCGAAGCGTTGCGAAAGCACGCGCTTTCCGTTGAGGCGGCGATGCGTGCATATGCGGCGAAATTCGGAGAGGATGCCGAAGAGTGGGGAGTGGTCGGGCTGCTGCACGATTTCGACTACGAGCGGTATCCGCAGTTCCCGGAGCACCCGACGAAGGGGTCCGAGATTCTCAAGGAACATGGCTACGGCGACAAGGTACGAACGGCTATCCTCGGACACGTCCCCGACATGCATGTCGAGCGCGATTCACCGATGGCAAAAACGCTCTTTGCCTGCGATGAACTCTGCGGCTTTATCATGGCAGCGGCACTGATCCGGCCGAACAAAATCGCCGACCTGGGGGTTTCCTCGATCAAGAAGAAGCTGAAAGACAAAGCGTTTGCACGGGCGGTAAGCCGGGAGGACATCCAGAAGGGCGCGGAGCAATTAGGTGTGCCGTTTGATGAGCATGTTCAGACGGTCATCGACGCCATGAGAAGCATCGCGACGGAACTCGGATTGTAGGGAGAGGGGGGAATGGGAGAAAGGGGGAACGGGGGAATGGGAGAATGGGAGAAAGGGAGAAAGGGAGAAAGGGGGAACGGGAGAATGGGAAAATATGGGCGGTCGGTCAGTAGAAATCGACTGCAAATCCCAAGCCTCCCATGTTGCGGCGAACGTTATAGTACTGGCTGAAGAACTCCAGGCCGGAGACATAATTGACGTAGAATTTGAGGCCGATGTCGTCCCAGCGTCCGAATTTGACGCCGGCCTCGACCACATTCGTCCCGATATACGAGGGCACGCCGGTCAGCGTGATGTTGTAGGCTGTATAAAGGGCGAACGGTTTCCCGAGCACGGTCGCAAAGTTGTCCCTCGTCCGAAGTTCGATCCCGTGAAGAGTCATGATCCGCTTGATGTCGGTCGGGCGGACGAGCGTTGCGTAGTTGAATCCCGAATACACGAGGCACCGGGACCAGGCCAGCGGAAACTCATATGCGGCGGTAAGCTCGCCGAAGTCCTTGGTGAAGGGGATCGGGAGCTGTCCGTTTTTCCATTGCCCGGTCGCGTTGTCAAAGTGACCGTCGATCAGGTGAGCGCTCAAATGCAGGAGCCGGAGGCGGAGTGTGAAACTGCGCGGTCCGTCGTCGCAACGCATCACGATGTGACCTCCGAAGAATCCGTCGACCGCATCGACCTGGAGACGCAACCCCTGGGCGCTCGTGGTGAGAGCATAGGTGAAAAAATCCGCGCCCATTCTCAATCGCAGGGTGCCGCTGTCGTTGGCCGCAAACTGCACAAAGTCGACCATGCTCCCGATATCGAGCTTCAGGCGCGAAGATCCGATTTCTTTTCGTACTCCCACGCGGGGCTCCTGGGGGTTTGCCACGAGCGGTTTGAACATCGTTCCTCCGGGGAGGAACTGCCATCGGTCGTCCTGCGTTGTTGTGCTGACCTGAGGAAAACCGATCTGAGCGAAAGCCATTACGAGAACAGCGGCAAGAAGGGTTGTGCGGATCATGAAGGGCGAGTTCTTGAGTGAAGTGAACGTTAATATACCGAACATGGCGCCGACAATCAACGGCGAGCATCAGCGTTGAATTCATGACGTCTTATCCAGATCATTCCAGAATTCCGGAGGAACGAATGAAAAATGCGTGGATCCTGGCGGGAGCGCTGCTCTTTTTCTCGACGATTGCCTTTTCTCAGGAAGAGCCAATCCCGCCAAAACGTTCTCAAATGGCGAAGGTCGGGGCGGTCGGCGGATTCACCACCACTTTTCTCTTCATGGACATGGGACCCATCAACGACTTTCTGAGCGGCGGGAAAATGGGTCGACCTCTCTCGAACAGTCCCGTCTTCATGGACGGCGGCGCCGGAGCAGCGTATATCATGATCGTCAAGAATCTTCGCGTGGGAGGAATCGGCATGGGGGGCTCAGCGACAGCCAGCGTCCTGGATCCGGCCACAGGGATCAGGCGTGACGCAACGGTGAAAGCGGGCTATGGGGCCGTGTCGTTTGAGTACGTGGTACCGCTGGTGCAGCACCTCGAACTTGTAGGCGGACTGCAACTCGGCGCCGGCGGCATCGATATCGTCGTGAGCAAAAGCGACGGCAATGCCATCTCGTGGACGGGGGAACAGACGTTTCTCGGGAGCGACAATGCCAGCCCAGGGACGGTCACGAGAACACTCTCCGGGAAGTTCCTGATCTGGGTTCCTTCGGTGAGCCTGGAGTATTCCTTCCTTGGTTGGGCCGGGGTTCGGGTGGGAGCAAGCTATATGGGGATGTCGTCACCGTCATGGAAGCTTGACAGCAACTGGGACATTCTCAATGTCCCGAGCTCGGTATCCGGCAAAGGTTGGACGGTGAATGTCGCGCTCCTGGTCGGCACATTCTGAAGCCACCACGAGTCGGAAAACATCGACGCCGCGGAGTGTGATCCCGCGGCGTCGCTATTTTCGAGAAGACCTCTAGCCTTCGGATGGCGTGAATTCCTTGAACTGCACGGTCTTCCATGAAGAGAACCGCTCCTTGCACCGCGACCGCTGAATTGTTCCGATCGAGGTGGAGGGAACCTCATTGGCGATAACGACGACCTTCGGGCTCTTGGCAAAGGGGAGGTGCTTTCTGCAGTAGGCGATGATCCTCTCCTCCGTCAGCTCCGCGTCCGGGCGCAGGGTGACCAAGGCTCCGACTTCCTCCCCGTACCAGTCATTCTCAAATCCCACGGCGATCCCGGCGGACACGCCGGGGATGTGCATCAAGACCTCGTCGATTTCGAACGGAGAGATATTGACGCCGCCTCTGATGATGATCTCCTTGATCCTTCCCGTGATAAAGAAAAACTTCCGTCCCTCGTCATCAAACAGGAAGAACCCCTCGTCGCCGCTCCTGAACCACCCGAACTTGAAGGTCTCGGCGTTGACCTCCGGGTTGCTCAGGTATCGACGCATGACGTTGTGGCCGCGAATGACGATTTCTCCCCGTTCTCCCTCGTTCAGCTCATTTCCCTCCGGGCCCAGAATCGCCATCTCATTGCTCGGAAGCGGCATGCCGATCGAAGGAAAACCGTGCTTCGTCAGCCACGCACGGTGATCATGTGTATCGAGGTCGATGGGGAGGAAACAGGAATAGCAGGTCGTCTCAGAAAGCCCGTACCCATGGACGATCGGAATCTTAAAGGTCTGCTCGAAACGCGATGCCAGGTCGATGGTGAGAGGACCGGCCCCGCAGATGAGATGGCGGAAATTGACCATCTTGTAGGCCGCCATATCGAGCCGTGCGTGAAGAAGGTACTGGAGCATGGTCGGGACAACGCTGGTAATCGCGACGCGCTCCGCGCTGATGCGCTCGAAGAACCTGTCAGGATGGAATTTCTGGTTCAGAACGATGGTACTGCCGCCGTAGAGCGGAGTCATGACGGTGACGACGATGCCGTTGACGTTGTGAAGGGGGAGGACACACATCATCGTCTCGCTTTCCGAGACCTGGTGCCATTCCGCGATGGCGTAGGCATCGACAAGCAGGTTGTAGTGGTCGAGCACCACGCCTTTCGGGTTTCCTGTGGTGCCGGACGTGTACACGAGGAGGGCTTCGTCCGTCAGCGCAGGCGGGGGGATGGTTTGCACCGACGGAGCATATCGCAACACTTCCGTCTCCAGATGCGAAGCGCCCTTTGATGGTCTTCCACCGACCTGAACGATCCGCGCGTGCACCGCGGATGCCCCGACAAGTCCTTTCACCCGATCGACGTACTCGTCGCGCGCGAGGATCACGACGGGCGCGGCATCCTTAAGGATGAAGCCCAGGTAGCGATCGTCTTCAGCGGGGTTCAGCGGAACGACGCTAGCGCCGAGGAGCCAGGCTGCAAAGTACTGGACAATGACATCGCTGTGATTGAACGACATCGTGGCGATGCGATCGCCGCGTCGCACGCCCGAGGCGCTGAGGTACATCGCGGTGCGGCAGCATTCCTCGTAAAACTCTCTGTAGGTGAACTCCTTCCGCTGTGCTCCTTCCGCATAGAACACCAGGAACGGCTTGACTTCAAGCCGGTCGGTTTGCTGTTCCAGCAGATCTCTGATGCTTCCGTACGGCACCAGGGGTTGGTCGGGTGGACGCCCGTCGACGGAGCGCGCCCTGGCGATGAGATCGAACACGTCAGAAGAAAGATCCTGCATTGAATATTATCGGCGATGGTGGATGGTGATGACACAAAATGGACAGCCGCGCCTGACGAGCCATGAGCGCACAGCTCAGGCCGGCACGTGAGCCATGATGGATTTCAAACGATCGACGAGCACATCAAGCTGTGGTTGCGTCCCAATGGTGATGCGCAGGCAGTGCGGCAAACCGAAACTTCGCAACGGTCGCACGATGATACCCTGCGCAAGCAGTTCTTGAAACAGGTAGTTTGCCATCGATTCGTTGTCAAGCGGAAGAAGGAAGAAGTTGGCTTCCGTTGGGATCACGTGCAAACCCATATCGGCCAGAGCCGCCGGGAGCGATTTTCGTCCCGCTGCATTGACGGCGAGAGTCCGATGGAGAAACTCGTCATCCGCCAGGGCGCCGATGCCGGCCGCCTGTGCGAGTGTGCTGGGCTCGAACGGAAGTTTGACCTTGAGGAGGTTGGTGATGAGGCGGTCATGGGCGAACCCGTAGCCGATCCGGATCCCCGCCAATCCGTACGCCTTGGAGAAGGTACGGAGGGTGATGACGTTGTCATACCGGTAGTGCATCGAATCCGGGTATGCAGGGTTGTCCCGGGCATACTCGAAATATGCCTCGTCCAAGATGATGAGGACATGCTCGGGCACGCGGGCCATGAAGGCATCGAACTCGGGCGTCGTGACGATCGTGCCCGTGGGGTTGTTGGGATTCGCCAGATAAATGATCTTGGTGTGCGATGTTATGGCGTCCGCGATCGCCTGGAGATCGAAGCGGTACTCGCGCAACGGCACGGTGACGAGCTTGGTCCCGCGGGATCGCGCGAGCACATAGAACCCGACAAAGGTCCCTTCGGACGTCAAAACCTCGTCGTCGTCGCAGAGAAACGCCCGTATGATGCTGGACATGATTCCCTCCGATCCGCTCCCGCACACCACATTCATCGTCTTGAGCTTGAAGCGATCGGCAAGGAGTTCGCGGAGATCGAGTCCGCCGTTGGGGTACTGATGGAGTTCGTGGAGGTGTTCCTTCATCCGTTCGACGGCAAGCGGTGAAGGGCCCAGAGGATTTTCGTTTGAGGCGAGCTTGATGATCGAGGTGAGCCCGGTCTCCCTCTGCAGTTCGGCAATTGGTTTGCCGGGCCTGTAAGGTTCGAGGGATTCTATGTACGGAGGAACGAGCCGCACCTGCCGATCAGCAAGAAATGGATGCGATGATCTGCCGAAAAGATAGCAATCCGATCAGGCAAAAGCAATATTGTTGACATTCGAACGAATCATGGTTAGTATCTTTAACCCTGGCTTCTGCGGCACGAAACTTGTCCTTCGCGTGTTGTTTCAGGGAATACTCTCGTTACAGGAAAGCATGATTCCTCTCCGGGATACCGTCCGGTCCTCGACATTTCCCGTCGTCACCTACGGCATTATCGCCGTTTGTACGGCGGTGTTTCTGTACGAAGCATGGTTGGGTGATCGGGCGGCTTTGTTCATCAGCCGGTTTGCTCTGGTCCCGGTCTCTGTCTACCGGACGGTGCTGCATGGCAGGTTTCCGATCGCTGTGACCCTGTCCATCTTCACCTCGATGTTCCTGCACGGTGGGTGGATGCATTTGATAGGGAACATGTTGTATCTTTACATTTTCGGCGACAATGTTGAGGACAGGATCGGGCACAAGGGCTTTTTGCTCTTTTATATGTTGAGCGGAATCGGGGCGGCCCTCGCCGAGGTGCTGGCCATGCCGCAATCCCGAACACCGGTTCTCGGCGCCAGTGGGGCAATTGCCGGGGTCCTCGGGGCGTATTTTCTCTTGTTCCCTCGGGCGCGCGTCCTGACCCTGATCCCGTTGTTCTTGTTTTTCCCCATCGTGGAAATTTCGGCGTTTTTCTTCCTTGGATTCTGGTTCATCCTGCAATTTATCGAGGCCGCAGCCACGTCGACGGAGAGTGGTGCCGGAGGGGTTGCCTGGTGGGCTCATGCGGGAGGGTTTGTCGTCGGGGCGGTCCTGCTGCCGGTGTTCCTTGCCCTGACGCCCCGCTCCCGGAAATTCTTACGAACGTAGCGAACGATCTTCTCCCTGATCCTATGAACTCCAAGCTCATGCGACGCACGAGACCATTGTTGGCGCTCACAGTGTTATCCTTCGTTCTTGCCATAGGCGCAGTGCAGCCTCGTCCGCGAAATCCGGAACCACCGCGGGAAGAGAGGGTCATCGCAGGGGTCATCGTGGTGAAATTCAGGTCGAGCGTGCCGGCCGCCGCCAGTGGAATACTCTCGTCGGTCCTGTCGACGCAACTGCAACTCCGTGGCGTGCAATCGATGAAGCAGGCGTTTCCTGAAGTCCGCGCCCTTGCCCGTTCAAACCCCATGGCGCAGTCAGGGCTTGACCGCATCTTCTTTGCGACGGTGCCGGGTTCAGCGGACGTCAGGCAGATTGCCGCCCGGGTGTCACGACTCCCGGAGGTGGAGTACGCAGAGCCCAAGTACTTGCAGACCCTCTACGAAACGCCGAACGATCCGTATTTTTCTTCGATTCAGGCGAGCTATTTTTCGCTTATGCACGTGCCCGATGCCTGGTCGACGGTCAAAACGAATTCTTCGGTGATCGTTGCAGACGTGGACGGGGGGACGTATTGGCAGCACGAGGATATTCGGCCGAACATCTGGGGCGACACTGCAACGAAAAACGTGGGATGGAACTTCGCGACGAGCACGGGGAACCCCAACGGTTCCGCCTCGACGCCGATCAGCTACTCGCACGGAACGGCGACGGCGAGCCTGGTTGCTGCGGCGACGAACAATGGCGTCGGGATGGCCGGCAGTGCGTGGAATTGCGTCCTCATGCCGATCAACTCCGCATCCACCGTGATAGACAACGCGATCGAATTTGGCTACGAGGGGATTCAGTTCGCCGCGGCACATGGCGCAAAGGTGATCTCGTGCAGCTGGGGAAGAACCGGGAGTTTCTCACAGTTTGAACATGACGTCGTGAATGCCGCCACTGCATCGGGCGCCTTGATCGTCGCCGCCGCCGCCAATGCAAGCACGAACAATGATCTTGTCCCCAATTATCCTTCAAGTTTCCCGGGGGTCCTCGGCGTGGGGGCGACGTTGTCGTCGGGTCCCACGATCGCCGATTTCACCAACTATGGGATCTCTGTTCCCGTCTACGCGCCGGGTGTCAGCATCTTCGGCGCGATCGTTGGCGGTGGCTACGGTATCATCGGCAGCGGCACATCGTTTTCCACCCCGCTGACCGCAGGGCTTGCGGCCCTGCTCTTCACCCAGCACCCCGACTGGACGCCCGGGCAGGTGGCGGCACAGATCCGAGTCACCGCGGATCCTCTCGATGCGGCCAACCCGTCGTACGCCGGCGTCATCGGACACGGCATGGTGGATTTCGCGCGCGCGGTGACCGAAGCGCATCCCGGCCTGGAGATCACCGGAGACACCGCCATCGTTTCTTCCAGGCAGGAGTACATCATCCCGGGAGATACGGTTCGGATATCGATCAAGGTGAAGAACATTCTCCCTCTCACTGCGGCGAATGTGCAGTTCACACTCACCTCTTCCGACGGCGCGGTGCAGGTGCTGGGCGGCACGGCAGGCGTGACGTCCATCCCGCAGGGGACTGAGGTTGCCCTTCCCGATTTTGTCGTCCGCGCGGACACGATTACCGGATCGAGGACGGTTATCCTTGCGCTTCGATGGGTTTCCGACGGTGGTAACACAGACGCCGTTGCGATACCTCTCCTCATTTTTTCCCAGGCGCCTCGCTGGAAATTGCATGACACTCCGGCGCCGTCGCCGCTGTATTCCGTCAAGGCGGTCACCTCATCCGTGCTCTGGGCCTCGGGAGGCGACGGAGCCCAGACGGATCCCGGCGTTGTGCGGAGCGTGGACGGCGGAGCGACATGGTCTCTTGCCACGGGGAATCTGACGAACGTTGATCTGTATTGCATCACCGCGACCGACTCGTCGCACGCGTGGGTGGGGACGAGCGACGGGCGTATCTTCGCGACCACGAATGGCGGGACTTCCTGGAGTGCCCAGACGTATCCGGGAACGCAGTCTCCCTTCATCGACGGGATCTGGTTCTTCGACAACCTGAATGGTCGGGCTCTTGGAGATCCGCCGGGTGGATCCAATGCCCGCTTCGTGATACTGACGACGTCGAACGGGGGGCAGACGTGGACTCATGTGCAGAGTGAGCCGAACGGAACCCTGTCAGAAGCGGGTTGGAACAACTCCTGGTGGTGGACGGATCCGCTGCACGGCTGGTTCGGGACCAATCACAACAAGACCTGGAGAACGACCGACGGCGGATCGACGTGGGCGAGTGGGTTGACATCGGGATCCAACAGCGTTGGTGTCTCCTTCGGCGATCAACTTCACGGGGTCGCGGTGTTCGACGATGGGACGGCATCGACATCCTCCGACGGCGGTGCCACATGGAGTGCCGGCTCGACCGTAGGCGCCTCGCTCACGTCCGTCGCTTTCGTTCCGGCAACGGCATTCGTCTGGGTGTCGGGACCGTTCACGCCGTATTCTTCAAGTGACACCGGCCGTTCCTGGACGCCGGAAACGACATATCCGTTCGACGGGTCCATCGACCACGTGAGCGTGATCGACGAGAGCCATGCGTGGGGCGCTACATCCTTTGGCCAGATTCTTTCGTATATTTCCGGAGGCCCATCAGGTCCGGGCGGACCGACCGGAGGCGATTCGACGGCGTATGCGCTTTTCCAGAACTTTCCGAATCCGTTCAACAGCTCGACGGTCATATCCTATCAGCTGCCGCTGTCAAGCAACGTCACGCTTTCCGTGTATGATCTCCTTGGACGAAGGGTCGCGACGCTGGCGACGGGAACGGAACAGTCGGGTCCGGTCAGGGTAGTGTGGAGTCCTCGCGACAACGCCTCAGGGGTTTACTTTGTCCGCCTTGAGGCTGTCCCGCTCGATGGATCGCGGGGGAAATTTACGCAAACACGAAAACTCCTTTATCTCAAATGAAATTCTCCATCGGCATCGTCCCTGCGACCGTGCGCTGTGTTCGCGTGGGAGCGGCGGCGCTTGTATTCTCCACCACCGCGCTTGCACAGTTTGAAGGCGTGATCGAGAGCCGGAACCTTACGACAGACGATGAGGGAAAACCACAGAAATTCATCATCACGATGTGGATCAAGAACGACCGGATGCGGGTGGAAACGGGGCCTATCGGCACCACGCCCGCGACCACGATGATTTATCGCGCCGACCGGAAGATGGTGTGGATGTTGAACGAGGACGAACACTCGTTTTTCGAAATCCTCCAGAACGGGGGAGGAGCTCTCCAGGACACCGGGACCCGGAGTTCACAACCGGACGAGAGCCTGGTGAAGACCGGGAAGAAGAAAAAGATTCTGGGATATCCTTGCGATCTCTTCATCATGAAGAGTGGCGATCAGGTCACAGAGATCTGGGGCACCCGCGCCCTGCCGGCCCTGATGGCCACGACCACCTCCGTGCTCGGAGGGGAGTCGGAGGAAGATGTCCCGAGCTGGAATAATGAGCTTCGTCGACTCGGGATGTACACGCTTTCCGCGAGGACAACGGTCAGCGGCAAGCTTGTCGAAGCGCAGGACATTTCCAGGATTGAACAGCGGACAGTTGACGAGGAGAAATTCGAGTTGCCCGAGGGGTACAAGAAGCAAGTCATCGGTGGGAATTAAGTGCGCGATGTGGGGATGGAGGGACTCGAACCCTCAAGCCTGGTGAGGGCGGCAGATTTTGAGTCTGCTGCGGTTGCCAGTTTCGCCACATCCCCGGCCCACTGCGCCCCAAAACATACGGAGGATTGCATCGAGAATCAAGGATGCGGTCGACTCCTACTCTCGTTCGTCCATGTCTGTATCCCTCTATAGACTGAGATGCAGTGCCGCTATCGTTGCCTCGGTTGTTTTCACTTCCCTCAGCACAGCACAAGTCCTTCAGCCTTCGCTTCCTGATACGATCGCCGTTGTCAGACCCGTGGCTTCGCGACCGGATTCGATCTATGTGCTTCCACACATGTTCATCGCCGCTGGTTCAGAAACGGTTCTGCTGGATTCTCTTCTGGTCCTTCGCGCTGACACCGACTTTGTTCTGTTTCCTACGCACGGAAGCGTGAAGTTCACGCCTGCATTCTGGAACCTCGTCACTGCTCGTGGACTCCGATCGCCTGCCGTTTCCGTCCGGTTCCGCTACTACCCGTTCTCCTTTCAGGATTTCTACTCGCGCCATCAGGTCATTGTCCTCCGGGACTCGGCGGACACCTCGCGACTCGTCCGCCCGCCGGCAACGCTGAACCTCGAAGACATCTTCGGATCCCATCTGCAGAAGAGCGGAAGCATCTTCCGGGGATTCACTGTCGGCACGAACAGGGACCTCTCGCTGAGTTCCGGCCTCCGGATGCAACTCTCGGGAAAACTGACCCAGGACATCGAAGTGGCTGCCGTGCTGACCGACGAGAACACGCCGATTCAACCGGAAGGAACGACACAGACGCTGCAGGAATTCGACAAGGTGTTCGTGAACATCCGGGGAAAGGATCTGTCTGCCACGCTGGGAGATTTTGTGCTCAATGTGAACGGCACGGAATTCGCCAATCTCTCACGAAAGCTCCAGGGTGCGGAGGCGGATG
Organism: Bacteroidota bacterium; assembly: GCA_035506295.1. Lineage (GTDB taxonomy): Bacteria > Bacteroidota > Ignavibacteria > UBA10030 > UBA6906 > DATJPR01. Next base: position 11,618 of record DATJPR010000246.1, read on the forward strand.
CCACCTACCGGTTCGGCTTCTCGAATGGTTCGGCGGTTGCAGCCGGCGCGGTCACGCGGGGAAAGTTTAACACGATGCAATTCAATGGGATTGAAGGGGTCCAGGGCCCATATCTTCTCACCGGCAGGTACCAGGAGCAGTCGATCCTCGTCGTTGCCGGCACCGAAAAAGTGTACGTGGACGGCGAGCTCATGGTTCGCGGCGAATCCAACGACTATACCATCGACTACTCGCTCGGGGAAATCACTTTCTCCACTCGTCGCTTGATTACGGCCGCTTCACGCATTACCGTGGATTTTGAATATTCCGACCGTCAGTTCTCCCGTACGCTCCTTGGCGGACAGACGAAATCGTCGTTCCTGAATGACCATGGCCGTCTCACCCTCACCTTCTTCCGTGAAGCCGACGACCCGTCCGCCCCGATCGATCTCAACCTGACCGACAGCGTTCGAAATATCATTGCCTCCGCCGGGGCGGACAGAAACCGGGCGGTCATGAGCGGCGTGACACAGGTTGATTCCAACGGAGTGTATTTGCAGATCGACACGGTCCTGGCCGGAGGGGTCGCGGAGCGCTTCTATCGCTATGCACCCGGCGATCCCGACGCGCACTATAACGTGACCTTTTCCAAAGTCCCGCCAGGCCAGGGGGAGTATACACGACGGCAGATCGGGATTTACGATTGGCACGGGCCGGGCGGAGGAGACTATGTGCCACTCCAATATTTGCCCCTCCCTCAATCACAGCAAATGATGGATGTCCAACTGGATGTTGACCCTGCGAAGCAATTGCACGTCACCGGGGAATTCGCGGGAACCACGTTCGATCCCAACCGCCTCTCCCTGACGGATGTGAAGCAAAACGGCAACGGAGTAAATGCGGGAGTGCAGTGGAGCCCCACCTCCCTGATGCTTGGCGGGACCAACCTGGGCAGGCTTGACGTTGCGATCCACGAGCGCTATACGAGCGATGCCTTCAACCCGCTCGACAGAACAACGGACATTGAATACGGTAGGAAATGGGGGATCGATTCGCTCATCCAGACGAGCGAAGAAGTCCGGGAGGGTTCGCTTTCGTATTCCCCGGATTCATCCGTCACCGTGGGCGGGAACATCGGGACAAACACGCGGGGCAATGGTTTCCATTCTGCCCGCGATGCGGGGCTCTTCTCTCTCCACGCCCCGTCGGTAGGGAGGGCCGATTATGCGATCGAGAGCATTCGATCGACCGACGACGAAAGCGGAACGCGCAGTTCATGGTTGCGACAGAAGGGGGGTGTCGAACGGACGGTGTTCGATCTCCTTGTGCCGCATGTGACCTACGAGGCGGAGCGCCGCATCTACAGCAGCGACTCGATGGAAACCGGCGCAGGCTCGTTCTCCTTCGATGATATCGGCGCCGGTGTGACGATCAAGGGGCTTGGGCCGCTGACCGCGTCGATGGATTTCGGATGGAGGGACGACGATTTTGCGCTGAACGGCAGGCTGCTGCACGAGTCGAATTCCGTTACGAAGACCTTCGGCGTCAAATTGAATGAATGGAACAACATTGCCGACCAGGTCGATGTGGCGATACGGAATCGGACGTTTGCGCCGGAGTTCCAGTCGGGAAATCCCGACGTGCGGAGCGTCCTCGTGCGGAACCAGACACGGTACTCACCGCTCAACCACGGTCTGGAGACTGATCTTGTGTACGAGGTGTCGACGGAACGCGCTGCGAAGCTCGAACGGGTGTATGTCAAGGTTGCGGTCGGCACCGGAACATACAAGTATCTCGGGGACCTCAATCACAATGGTCTTGCCGATGACGACGAATTTGTACCGGCGCGGTTCGACGGGGACTACATCGCAGAAACAGTGCCAAGTGACAATTTGATCCCGGTCATCAACCTTCGTACCGGGCTACGCGTGCGGACAACACCGGCACGGTTCGTCCACGCGCAGAGCGTCTTCGGAGACATTGTGCGGGCGTTGACGGCTGAAACGTATATTCGTGTCGATGAAAAAAGCACCGAGCATGATCTGGCGAAAATCTACCTGCTGCATTTCGACAGTTTTCGCAAAGATTCAACGACTCTCGATGGTTCTCGTTTGTTCAGTCAGGATCTGTTTATTCTTGACGGCAACCCGCTGTTTTCTGCACGGTTTCGATTTGATGACCGGCAAGGTCTTACCAATCTCAGCGACGGCCTGGAACGGA
>DATJPR010000247.1:0-4127 GCA_035506295.1 Bacteroidota bacterium
AGGATATGCCTTCCCGCCGTCCCGGTCGGCTCCCCGTCGTCGTTTGTCCTGAACTCGCCGCTCTCCGATTGCAGCCGGTAGGCAAAACAGTGATGTGTCGCATCATGGAACTCCCGCTGGAGTGCATGCCAGGCTGCGAGAGCTTCCTCGACGGTCTCCACCGGACGAGCAAACGAGAGGAATTTTGAGCCTTGAACTTTGAGAACCCCCTCGGCGGGGCCTGCGAGGGTCTTGAAGGCGTCGGAAGGTCTGGATGGCTCGTCATTCATTGCGATGAAGATACCTGGAAATATCTCACCATTCAACGGTGGAGGCTTGCGACAATACCCCGGCTTTTATATCTTCAGCGAACGGAGATTTCTCTCATGAGAATAGGCATTGTGTGCTACCCCACGTATGGGGGGAGCGGCGTGGTTGCCACGGAACTCGGCAAAGCTCTCGCCCGGCGGGGCCATCTGATCCATTTCATCAGTTATGCCATGCCCAGGAGACTGGATGGCTTCCAGAAGGACATCTACTACCACGAAGTGGAAATTGCCCAATACCCGTTGTTTGAGTTTCCGATGTACACGCCGGCGCTGGCGAGCAAGATCGTGGAGGTCGCGAGATTCGAGAAGCTCGATATCGTGCACGCCCACTATGCGATCCCGCACGCCATCAGCGCGTATCTCGCCCGGGAGATCATGCGGGGCGATCTCACGATTGTCACGACGCTCCACGGGACGGACATTACGCTGGTGGGACTCGAGCCGAGCTTCCTGCCGGTGATGAAATTCAGCATTGAGCAGAGCGACGGCGTCACCGCGGTCTCGCGGTTCCTCAGAGAAAAGACGCTCACGAACTACGGGATCCAGAAAGAGATCGAGGTGATTCCGAATTTCGTCGACACGGACACGTACAAGCGCGAGTCCTCGGATGTCGTCCGGGCGAAGTTCGCCCCGCACCATGAGAGGATCGTCGTTCACGTCTCCAACTTCCGACAGGTGAAGCGCGTCCCGGACGTCGTCAGGATTTTTCATGAGATCCTGAAGAAGGTGCCGTCGCGACTGCTCCTCGTGGGAGACGGCCCCGATCGGTCAAACTGCGAAATTCTCGTCCGCGAACTCGGCCTCGAAAACAATGTCAGCTTTCTGGGGAAACAGCAGGAGCTCGTGCCGATCCTCGCTGCGGCGGATCTGATGCTGATGCCGAGCCAGTCCGAGAGTTTCGGGTTGTCCGCACTGGAAGCGATGGCATGCGAAGTCCCGGTTGTTTCCTCGAGCGTGGGGGGACTCCCGGAGCTCCAGGTGCACGGCGAAACCGGCTACATTGCCGAAATCGGGGACATCGACAGGATGGCGCGATACGCAGTGGAGTTGCTGAGCAACGATGTGAAACGGGAGATGTTCGGCAAAGCCGGCCGGCGGCGGGCACAGGAGCAGTTCGAAGCCGGGAAAATCGTCAAGCAGTACGAAGAGTACTATCGCCGCTGCCTGGAGACGAAGAATGACGACGTTCTCCGGGCAGCAGTGAAATAAAACCGCCTAGTACCAGAGAGAGGGAGCAGGTGCAATGGCAGCGTCGCTGGTCATGGATGTCTCGCGAATTATGGATCCGAAGAAGGCAACAGTGGAGGCGTTGCGGGCGATGCTTGAACGCCAGGGTCTCGCCTGTGAAGTCGTGACGGATCCACCCGGTACGTCCTATGGAATGCACAAGCACGAATTCGACGACTTTGTGGTCATCGCATCGGGGAAGATGAAGCTCGGAACAGAAAACCACGTGTGGACGCTCGAGCCCGGGGACAGGATCGATATTCCCGCCAACACGCCGCATTGGGCAGAGGTGATCGGAAGGAAACCGGTGTGCTACATCACTTCCGCCGGCTGAAGCGAAGGCCTATCGTGCCCCGTTCCCCCGCGCCATCCACCGTTCGATGACATGATCGAGCCCGAGGAGGACTCCGATCACGCCGAGGGAGAGCGATGCAAGGGTAAGCGAGGAGACGCTCACGGGTCCGACTCCCACCTTCGCTGAAAATCCGTCGAGAATCCTGCCGACCTCCTGAGATGCATTCGTCATCCACGCAGAAACTTCCGCGGTCCCTCCTATCGCGGTTTTGATGGGAATAATCCCCAGCGAACCGAACACCACCAGCAAAATGCCTCCGACGAAGACCGCGGCCATGACGCCCGCCATGACGTCGGCAAATCGGTAGTCCGTTCGCCTCGAGACCCCTGTCCGGACGAGGATGTGTTCGATCAGCACATCGTCCGCCCGCTCGATCGGCAGCTTGCGGAGCGAGGTTTCAATCAAGCGATAGTTGCCGACTCTTCCGGAGCATCGCCCGCAGATCGCAAGGTGGTTCCGGACCGCTGCTTCCTCGCCCTCGCCAAGGCGTCCCGCAAGGAAGTCCTGGATGGTGCCTGCCGTCAAATGTTCATGCGTTCCGTTCATGCCACTTCAGCCTCCCGATATCCGAGTTCCTCCAGCCGCCTTCTCAAGAGTTGCTTTCCCCTGAACAGAAATGATTTTACCGTCCCGATGGGGACGTTCATGACCTGCGCAATTTCCTCGTACCGCATTTCCTGAAGATAGAACAACGTGAGCGCGGTGCGGTAGTGCCCCGAGAGTTTTTCAAACTCGACCGCGATGAGGTTCTGCAGATCGGAAGCCATCGCCCGCGCATCGGTCATCGCGTCATCGTCCGCGGCATCGAGATCTTCGTCATCGAGCGCGGGAACCGTGATCGGCGCGTTGCGAGTCCTCCGGAGCCGTGAAACGCTCTCATTATAGACAATCCTATAGAACCATGTCGCAAACGTCGAGTCCCCGCGGAACTGGTCGACATTGCGGAACACCTTGACGAACGCGTCCTGGATCGCCTCCTCCGCCTCGCGGCGGTCCCCCAGAACCCGCATTGCAAGGGTTAACGCCTTGTCCGAATGGCGCTCGACCAATTCCCGGAACCGTCGTGTCCGTCCATGCTGGAGCTCGACGATGATGTCTCGATCTGGATCGATGGGATGTCCCTCAGGTTTGGGTGGTCACCTCTCCATAGAGTTAGACGGCACTGTTCCCCCCTTTTGTTGCATCGGTGCCCCCTGCAACAATCCCTGAAACCCCGGCGTCTAAGCTATCAGAGAAGGGAAAGTTCCTGAGACACATTACCGGAGGCAATCATGGAAGGCGGCATCTTTATAGTGATCTTCTTCTTCATTACCGTACTTCTCATCTGGGGAGGTACCATCATCTCGCGGCACAAGGAACGGATGAGCATCATCGAAAAAGGGCTTGGAGCGGATGACATGAAAGCGCTGTATTCGACATGGGCGAGACCCTCTTCCCCGCTCAGCTCTTTGAAGTGGGGAATCCTGCTTGTGATGGTGGGGCTTGCCATAATTCTCGGGGTCTGGCTCCACTCGTTGTACTTTATCGGCGATGGGATCATTCCCGGCTTGATCGCCGTCTTCGGCGGATTGGGGCTGCTGTTGTTCTATCGAATAGCGTCGAAAAAGGAAGCCTGAAAATCGACACTGTTTGGGCGGCGATGTCCGTTGGTCGTTACTCGGGGCGCCCTGCGTCGTCGGAGCGCCCTGCGTCTGTTTTCCTGGACTCCTCCTCGGCGATCCGTTTTGTCCGCTGTGCCAGCAACCGCAAGGTGACCCGGACGAGCAGGAGCGTCAACGCAAGACACAGCACAGGCAGCTGCAGGTAGTCGGGCACCTGCCCCATCCACACCAGGACAGCAAGAATCACCAGAACCGTAAGTCCGATGTACCCGAATGCATTGACCGTCCCCATTGACACTTTCATGGATCCCGCCTTTCATCAGCGATGATTCCTCCACCGACGATGTCGTCCCCGTCGTAGAATACCGCAGACTGACCGGGAGTGATGGCCCGACGCGGCTCATCGAATTCCACCGATGCCGTACCATCGCCGAGGTTCGTCAGCCGCGCCCGTCCCCCGGGATCTTTGTAACGGATCCGGACGTCGACCGGGAGAGCGGAGTCTGGAGCCGCATACTTCATCCAATTCACGGATCGAACCATCATGGACTTTCTGAATAGCGCGCTCTCGGGGCCTACGTCGACACGATTCTGCGCGGCATCGATGGACGTTACGTAGATCGGTTCGCCCGTCGC
>DATJPR010000248.1:0-6677 GCA_035506295.1 Bacteroidota bacterium
TACGCCGGCTCGCTCATGCCAAGCGCGTAGATAAATCCGGAGTCCTGCGGCAACGCGGCAAGCCAGGGTGGAGGTGTGCGGGCGATGCCGATGCTCTGTTTGAGGGAATCAGGAAAAGCGCCGTCGCCCGGACCAACAAGGGCCACCGTCATCTCTCCGACGGCATTGATGTCGAGTAACTTCAGCACCTTTGCGAGTGTTTCGATCCTTGCGGTGTCGATCACTTCGCGCACTGTCGTGCTGATTGCCGTTACCCCGGCGTCGGTCACGCCGTATTTCTTCGTCCCCTCGATCACGACCTCTTCACCGCGGACGGCATTTTCGACGCCCGAGGCGAACGCTTCGCCGCCGGAGGAATCGGGATAGTATGGCGTTCGTGCCATGCCGATCGCGCAGCTCCCGCAACCGAGCTCATCAGGAAACAAGAACCATCGCGGGTAGTTCTGCGCGTACGCTGTTGCCATCGTCACGAGCAACAGCGCCGTCCCGATCCCTCCGAAGACGATCTTCATCTGCTTACTGGCCTTCGCTCTTCTTGAAGTCCTCGTACTTCTTCGCTTCGTCGTCCAGTTCCTTGAATGTCTCCGTTGCACGGAAGCGGGTGTAAGTCTGATTGTTCTTCTTCATGCTTTCGAGCAACTGGTCGGCGGCGGCGCCGATGGGGAGCTGCATCAGCACATAGGCGCGATATCCGTTGCCTTCGTGCCCCACCTTCTGTTGTTTCACTTTGCTGCCGTTGAGCACATTGGATGTCACCTGCTTGCTCGCCGACGTGAACTGCGAGAGAAGCTGTGTGTCATTACCGGTCCCGACTTCCTCGTCAAATTTCTTCACGAGGCTCTGCACGCGGACTTCCATCTGCCGCGAAATGTCGGCGCGGGCTTCGGCGGTGGCTTTCTCGATCGCCAGCTGCATATCGGCCGAGGGGGCGGATTTCGCCGCGAAGAGGAAATTGGGATCGCTGGGCGGATTCAGGTACCAGTCCGGGACATCCGAAGCCGGAGGCGGCGCCGCTTCCTTGGAGCCGCCGCATCCTGCAACGAGCATGATGATCAAGAGAACCGGCACGAGCAGTTTCACGATACGCATGAGACCTCCTTCTTGAGTGTGTTGTGAAGAATGAGACCACGACAACATGACAACGGGGACCAAATCAACAGTCGGTGCGTCAGGGTGTGACCGTACCAAGTTCGTTTACCATGCCGTCGACATATTCGAAGACATGCCAGTGCGTCCCGGGCATCCCCGGCGTAACCTGGAAGACCCTGAGGAGACGCCCCTCGGCATAGAGTTTCACGGTCGCGTGGGACCGCGCGAGCGTGTTCGAATCATCCTCATGACGATCGGAATAGTTGTGGACGGTGCACTCGTAGCGAGCTGTGCTCGAGATATCCTGCACGGTGATCGTCTCGGGGCCGAACCCGTGCGTCTCGTCCCGATCGAGGATGGCCGTCCCGTCCGCGGCGGCGTGCATGTCGCGATACGAAATATGATATCCGCCCTCCTTGACGAAATGCAGATCCAGGTCGCGTGGCTCCTCTCCCCAGTCGAGGACGATGCGCACCTGGTGGACGTTAAGCGTTGGCGACACGGAAAACCGATTGAAGTACAGCGATCCGTTCATGACCTCGACGCCGAACTCAGCGGTGATGTACCCCGGCGCGCGGAACGCTACCCCAAGCTCGCCGTCTTCCGCCGGTGGATCGAAGAGGATCTTGCCGTCGAAATCCGTGACGAAGTCTCCGATGTCGCGCAGCGTCACGTGTCCCCCGTTCACCGGCTTGCCCGTCAAGGCATTGAAAAAACGCAAGGTCAGTTTGCCGGATTCCAGTTCTTCCATCGCGTCATGTGACCGGTCACGGACCTTCTTCTCCTCCTGGGCCTCCGTCTGCGGCACCACGGCACACAACAGCACGAGAGAGAGCACCACAGATTTCATGACGGCCTCTTCAAGGGTATGACTGACGGCGTGACTCCTTTGAACTGCGGCATGCACATGCCGGCGTCCGCGCCGATGTAGGTGGGGTCGCAGATGGTATAGCGCCTTCCCTGATAATCGATGTTGTCTCCCGGAACGTCTTTCGAGAACATCACGGCGGTCGAAATGTGGCCGGGATAGTCAAGTCCGACGACTTCGAGGCGAATCAGCGCCCGCACGAGATAGGAAAAGAGAATCGCCCGGTCCTTGCAGTTGGAATCCGAGTAATAGAGGACCTCGTCGGGGAACATCGGCTTCTCCCGCCCGAAGAGCTCCTTGTCAACCTTGTAGCCGAACGCCGTCTGGGAGAACCGCAGAAGCACGTTCACCGCTTCAAGTTCGCTCTTCCCTTTCAGGATCGGTTCGAATGCAGCATAGAGCGAGCCGGCCGCTCCCGGCGAGATGGAGCCGTCGAAGTACACGGGGAAATCCGACTGGGGATAGTACTCGAAGAACCGCACAGCGTCTTTGCTGAAGGTCACCGGGACGGTATACGTGGTCCCACCGTATTCGAACTGCAGTCTTTTGCTTGCCGTCGAGTTGGTGAGCGACGGGAGCTCGCTGACCGCGAAGCGCATCAGCGTGGAGGCGCCGGGATAGTCCCCTTCGTAGGCATACATCTGCGTGATTTCTACCGGGGACTTGGGATCGAGCGGCACGGCGTAAAACCGCTGGCTGTCGCCGAACGAGAAGTAAGGAACGCCGAACAACCTCCCATCGACGGGAATCAGAAGAAACACCTGTCCCCCGGTGAAGCCCACTTTCGCCATGTAGCCCGACTTCAGCAACATGAACCAGGTGAAGAGGACCGTCTCGTTGGACATCGATCCATACATTTTGCGTCCGATCGAAGCGAGCAAGAGGCAATATCCCCAATCGTTCAGCCTTCGTGCCGTTCGGATCGACGTCGCGGCATGGAGCACCCGGTCATACGGCCGTCCGGCCATTGCTGCGAAGTACCCGCTGATCGATTCTTTCCCCGGGTCGCCGTGCAGCTTCACCGCAAGCTCGGAGGGTAGGGGAACCGAGATGTCGGCCCCGTAGAAGTCGATCGACGCAGCGTCCGGAGGTGGCGCAGGCGCCTCGACAGGGCTCGGCGCAGGCGCCTCGACAGGCTTCGGAGGAATTGCCGGCGTCGGCTGCGCCAGTGTCACTGCGGGCGTCGTAGGCGCGACGGGCCTGGGCTGATTCTTCGGCGGCGTGTAGACAGGCAACTTCACGGGGTCGGGGATCGGGTCGCGCTGAACGCCGCGGAACATGTCCACGCCGCGCCATTCGTGTTTCAGGAACTCGTAGAACGCCTGGTCGTTCTTGTCCTTGAACTGCTGGAACTTCGCGTCTTCCTCATTCTTCCACTTCTTGAATTCCTCTTCGTCCTGACCGAACGCGGAGAACGAGAGGACCAGCGATGCGAGGAAGACGTATGCAAGGAGCAGGTGTTTCATGGACGTGTCTCCGATGCTCACTGTTCACGCGCACGCGCGATAATGGAGGAGAGGTCCTTCGCGGAGAACCGGACTCCTGCAATTCCCTTCTCCAATGCGCGATCCTTGTCCTTGTCCATCCCCGTTGCCGACGTCGAGACCGTGCCGACGATGGTGCCGCTCGAGCCGTCTTTCAACATCCCGGTCACCTGGACGATCTGTGAATAGAGGTTCCCCCCCATCCCACTGACGGTCTGCCCCTCGGAAGCAGTAACGACCAGATGCAATTCAAAGCGGGCCTGTTGCTGGTTCGCGCGCACGTTATTCTTCTCAAGGTCCTTGATCACGCGTTTCACGAGTTCGAACTGCGCGGGATCGGGTCCGGCCCCGCCAATCGTAACCTTCATCGTGATCTGCGCTCCGGCGGCTGTGAAGGCAAAGGTGACGCTTGTTTTTTGCTCGACTTTGGTCTTCAAGCGGGCCGACATGCGGGGGATGTCCACAAACGCTTTCAGGGCTCCGGCAGTCCCGTCGGTCACAAGGTCGGGCGACGCGATCGGTCTCAGCGCGGCGATGGCGTCGCTGTTTGTCACCGCTGTCTCCTTCTCCTCCGCGCCGGTCGTGTAGGAGATTGTCAGTCCCCTGAGCGGTGTCGGCTTCCCGTCGATTACGGTCATCGCCTTGACGGCGAGAGGTTCCGGGAACGTCTTGCCGAGAGCGACCGTCTGGTTGTTCCCACCCTGAATGGTGAGGGACACGTTGTCGAGGATCTTGCTCAGCTCATATTCAAGATTATCATACACCAGCTCTGGTGGAAGCGAGTACGCGCTCGGAGCGATCGAGTTGTAGAAGAAGATTTTGGGGTACAGGTCGGGGACTTCTCCCATGATCGAAGCGAAGGTATTCACCGCTTCACCAAGGTCGGCCGCGCCGGCTTGTGCGCGTGCGTTCTGCAATTTCTGCTGGAGCTCGCTCACCGGCCCATCAATGTCGCGCCTCAACCGTTCGAAAAACTGCTCCTTGTCCAGGACCGCGAGGACATACGACCTCGTATCCACCGGATTGACGAACGTTTCCGGGAACGTGAGGTCGACGAATTCCATTTTCTCCACGACATTTTGCGTTTCACTGGTCATGTCAGTCGAGTAGTTCGAAACGTCCCCGACGATTTTTTCCGATTGCACATATTTCATCCGGGACGAGACCGTGACCTTGATCTGTGATGCGATCCCGACACGGGCCTGCGTTTTCGCCTTTTCAATCCCATCGGTGCCGATCGCGCTTGCAACGGAAACCCAGTACATCTCTTCGGGATACCGGTTCGACTTGCCTGTCCGCGCCCAGTCGGGAAGCTGCGCGATCGCGGTGGAGCAGAGCAACGTCGCAAGTGCAAAGAGGATGGCGTGCTTAGGCATGGGTCGCCTCGAGGATGATCATTTTGCGGTTGACGTTCAGGCGCTTGACCTTCACGCCCATCTGCCGGGCGTCGTTGTTCTGTTCGACCCTCTTGCTCAGCTCCCGAAAGAGCCCGATCGTATTCTCAAACTGATTCTGCCAGATGATGTAGTCCACCGTCTTCTCCGTCGCGGCGTTCTGCTTCCTCTTCGTCGTCATGCCCTTCAGCACGTCGTCGAACATGTCGCCCACGGCGAGCGGGTCGTCGAATCTGCCGGTGATCTTGATGATCAGCTTGTATTGCTGCCCGATCCGGAGATCGTCTTTCCAGTATGCGTTGATCTTCGTGAGAACCTTCTCGATGGCGTCGTTCATGGCCATTTCGATCAGCGCGGCATCGGTGGAGCTCGGCTTTTCCGGACTGTATCCCGTCTCGGTGCCGAGGAGCCGGCCCGTGGTCGTTTCATAGGCGCGGCAGCCGACCACGCCCTTTTTGCCGAAAGGAACGCTCTGGACGTCGACATTGTAGACGATATAGACGTCCGCGCCTATCGTGAGCGCGAGCTTGTAGGCGTTGTCGTCCTCGACACCTTTCAGGGCCGAGTGGGCGTCCGCGAGCTCGGACAGGTTTTCGACCTGTTCCGGGACCTGGACATCGTACTTCCGCGAGGTGAGATACCCCTCAATCACTTCCGCTCCCTTTTTCAGGTTCGGCGAGTTCTGCAGGGCGGCGATCGGATTTTGTCCTTTGGGCACTTCCGGCAGGACCATGATGAACGGGTTGCCGAACGCCTCCGTCAGGGTCTGATGGGAGGCGATGATCCCCTGCTGCGAGAGGTCATCGATCAGCCGTTGCTGGTTGACGCGAACGAGCTTCTCCACCTTGACCCCATCTTTCGTATTCACGCGGCTGAGGATATCGTTTCCGACAAACGTGATATAGTTTCCTATCGTCTCGTCGGCGAAGATCGTCTCCGCGACCTTGCTGAATGCTTCTTCCTCGGCCGGTGTCTGGAGGATCTTCGAGGGGGCGTTGTAGAGCACATAGTAGACTGCGGATTTCTTCGCATCGCTCTCCGCGGCATCGACGTCCTCCCCAAGGCCCTTCGCCCGGATATTGACTTCCGAGGGCGAGAAGCTTTCAACGAACACCGCTTCGCGGCATTTAGGAAGGTTGGATTGGGCGGAAGAAGAAAGGGGCAACGCAATGAACCCCGTGAACACAATACCGATGGCCGTGCAAAGTTTCATAGTGGTCCTTTCGGAACTCAACCCCCCTCACTCCCCCTTCTCTTACAAAGAGAAGGGGGACGGGGGGATGAGTTCAGTAATCCATCCTAGATGTCTCTAACCCCGAAAACGGATTGCTCGAGAGACTGGGCAGTGAATAGGAGATGCCGATCGAGGCGCTCGGGCCGCTGAAATTGAAATCCTTGTAGAACGGACTGTCAATGATGATGTTATTCTGGGTCAAATCGAGTTCGTCCGCAATGCCGTTGAACTTCACTGTCCCGCTGAAGGGGTGGATACCGAATTTGTATCCGACGTTGACATTGATCATGAAGTCCGGCGTCACCAGGTATTCCAGTCCCACCTCCGCCTTCGCCCCGATGGAGGCGATGCTCATGCTCTCCATCTCACCATAGGATGGGCTCGAATTCGACAGGTGGAACCAATCGACGCCGACACCGACGCCGATATTCAGGTTGGCCCGGGTGAACCAGAATTTCTTCAGAGGCCCGATGTATCCGCTCAGGAGAATCGGCACGACCGTTGTTCCCGAACTGATCGCCTGCTGATCTGTCGAAATCATGGGAAATGCGCCGGAGAGGTCAACAGCAAGGAAGAGCTGCCGGGTGTTCATGAGTCTGGCAAGGTTG
>DATJPR010000249.1:0-4728 GCA_035506295.1 Bacteroidota bacterium
GCATGCTCGTTCTTCGTGAACTGTGAATCACAGGCCGAGATCGATGCACTGTGGCAAGAATTGAGTCCCGGCGGATCGGTGTTCATGCCGATGCAAGAGTATCCCTTTAGCAAGCGCTTCGGTTGGGTGCAGGACAGGTTCGGCCTGTCGTGGCAATTGAACCAGGGCGGAGGTACATTGGAGATCAATCCCTTTCTTCTCTTTGTCGGAAAACAGAAGGGGAGAGCCGAGGAGGCAATGCAATTCTACACCTCCCTGTTCAAAAATTCCGGGATACAGCGGCTGGAACGCTACGGCAAAGTTGAAGGTGAAACCGAGGGGACGGTCTTGCACGGCGTGTTCACCCTGAACGGCGAGAAGTTCATGGCGATGGACAGCAGCCGCAAACATGACTTCGGGTTCAACGAAGCGTTTTCGTTCTTTGTTAATTGTGAAACGCAAGAGGAGATAGACTTTCTCTGGTCCACCTTCACCAGGGATGGAGCGGAGAGTCAGTGCGGATGGGTGAAGGACAAGTTTGGCGTCTCGTGGCAGATCGTCCCTACCGCGCTGGGAAAGCTCCTGCATGGGGCCGATCCTGCCAGATCGAAAAACGCCATGGCGGCCATGCTGAAAATGAAAAAGCTGAACATCGCGGAGCTCCAACGCGCATATGATGCTCCGATTGGAAGGTAAATCGATCATTTGAAAGACATGCAAGGACGAGCATGAAGTATGTCATGATCTACGAAAATAGCCCCACCGGACTCGAAAAGGCGAAGCTCTTCTTCCCGGAGCATCGAAAACGCCTCGAAGAATTTCATGCTCGCGGGGTGCTGCTCATGTCCGGGCCCCTTCTTAACCCGACGGACATTGCCCTGGGTGTGTTCACGTCGCGCGAGGCAGCCGAAGAGTTCATCGCCGGCGACCCTTTCGTGCAAAACGGCGTTGTGGCAAAATGGTCGATCCGGGAATGGCGTGAAGTCCTGGTGCCGGAACGTGTGCCCGAGTCCACGTGACCGATTGATCATCTCCGAAAAACTCCCGACATTACTTCTTACCCGTCTTACTCACCTCTCGCCTGTACGATTCGCTTACGGAGATTTCACCTTGCGCAGCATTCTCGCTCTCCTGCTCGTTTTCGCTGCCGCCATCGCCGACGCACAGCACCTGAGCGTTGCCGACCTTTCCTGCGAATATCTCAAGAACCCTCTTGGTATCGACGCGAGGGCTCCCCGTCTCAGCTGGAAGCTTGCGTCCGACCAACAGAACATTCTCCAAACAGCGTACGCGTTGCGCGTCTGCGAAGACTCTCTCGGCGGCAAGCTCCTCTGGGAATCCGGACAGGTGCGCTCGGACCACTCCATCCAGGTCCCTTATGGCGGCCCTGCGTTGATGTCCGGAAAACGTTATGTCTGGCAAGTGCGCGTTTGGGACAACAAGGGCAACGTGTCTCCGTGGAGTGCAGCAGCGTGGTGGGAGATGGGGCTTCTCTCACCAGACGATTGGAAAGCCCGATGGATTGAATCAGGTTTGCCGGAAGACACGAGTGGCGGCCCGGCGATAATGATTCGAAAGGCCTTCACCCTTCGTGAACACGTTGCGTCCGCGCGATTGTATGTGAGCGCCCACGGTATGTACGAAATCAGTATCGACGGTCATCGCGTTGGCGATGGATATCTAGCCCCGGGCTGGACGAGCTATAACAAGCGCCTGCAGTATCAGGTGTATGATGTCTCGCATCAGCTCAACGCGGGAACGAATGCCATCGGCGCAACGCTCGGGGACGGCTGGTACCGCGGGCTGATCGGTTTTCAGGGTCAGAAGAACTTTTACGGAGACAAGCTTGGACTTCTCCTTCAGCTTGCCGTCGTCTACGCGGACGGGAGCAAGGATACCCTGGTGTCTGACCGAAGCTGGAAGGCATCGACCGGCCCGATCCGCATGTCCGAGATCTATCTGGGGGAAACATATGACGCCCGCCGGGAGCAACGCGGTTGGGAGGAGCCGGCGTTCAACGACAGCGGATGGACGCCGGTTCGGGAAGTTCATTTCCCAATGGGGAATCTCATTGCATCGTGCTCACCACCGGTCCGGAAGCACGAAGTGTTCCATCCCGTGAGCCTCACTCCCCGGCCCGACGGCAGCGTGATCGTCGATTTTGGACAGAACCTCGTGGGATGGGTGGACCTCAGAGCAAGCGGAACATCAGGGGACACGGTGACGATCAGGCATGCCGAAGTGCTGGACAGGAACGGCGATCTCTACACATTGAATCTCCGCGCTGCGACCGAAGAAGCAAAGTATGTCCTCAACGGTGCTGCGGACGAATTCTTCGAGCCTAATTTCACATTCTTCGGATTTCGCTATGCAAAGATCTCAGGATATCCGGGGACGTTGAATCCCGAGAAGATCTCTGCCGTGGCGCTCTATTCCGACCTCGAGTCGACCGGCACATTCACCTGCTCGAACCCACTGGTGCGCCAGCTGTACCACAACATCCGATGGGGACAGAAGGGGAATTTCCTCGATGTCCCGACCGATTGCCCGCAACGCGATGAACGGCTCGGGTGGACCGGAGACGCGCAGGCGTTTTCGAAGACAGCGATGCTCAACATGGACGTCGCCCCCTTCTATACAAAATGGCTGGCGGATCTTGCGGCAGACCAGAGAGGCGACGGGGCTGTGCCGCATGTCATCCCCACCGTGCTCGACTCGAACAGCGCCGGCTCGGCCGGCTGGTCGGATGCTGCAACCGTTGTCCCATGGAATGTCTATCTCTCGTACGACGACACGCGACTTCTCGAACGGCAATACAGGAGCATGGCGGCATGGGTGGGTTTCATGGAGGCACACAGCACGAATTATCTCTGGAACACCGGATGGCAGTACGGAGACTGGCTCTTCTATCGACCGTCCGATGACAATGACGGTCGTTCGGCGGTGACCGACAAGTATCTGATCGCGCAAGCGTATTTCGCACACTCCACACAGCTCCTGGTGGATGCAGCGCTCGTCCTCGGGAGGAAAAATGACGCTGAGCGCTATGCGAAGCTTCTCGGTAACATCCGGACCGCCTTCCAGAAGGAGTATCTTACTCCGAACGGCGAATTGGTTTCTCCCACGCAGACCGCCTACGTCCTTGCACTCGATTTCGATCTTCTGCCGCCCGCGCTCCGGGCACAGGCGGCACAGAGGCTCGTGAAGAATATTCACTCATACGGCGACCACCTCACGACCGGCTTTCTCGGGACCCCCCATTTGTGCCAGGTGCTCACACGCTTTGGATATGCGGACGTTGCCTACACGCTCCTGCTCCAGAAGACATACCCATCATGGCTGTATCCGGTGACGATGGGCGCGACCACGATCTGGGAGCGTTGGGACGGTATTCGCCCGGACGGCACCTTCCAGAATCCCGGGATGAATTCCTTCAACCACTATGCGTACGGTGCCATTGGTGAATGGCTTATCGAAGCGCCTGGAGGTATCCAGCTTGACCCCGCCCATCCCGGTTACAAGCGCTTCCGCATTGCTCCGTTGGCGGGTGGGGATCTTACATCGGCGGCGGCGACGCTGGAAACGATGTACGGCACGGTGGCTTCATCCTGGGAAGTGAGCGGCGATACGATGAGCTTCCATGCGCAGATTCCGCCCAACACGCGCGCAGATGTCGCCTTGCCCGACGGCGGTCGGACGCTCTCCCTCGGCTCCGGTTCGTACCATTTCGAGTATCGCGTGCACCGCGAGCGCTGAAGGTCCATTGTCTCATCAATCAGAAAAATCCCAATGCTCGTTTCACATAGCAAAGCCCGCTTCGTCTCGATTTCTGCTGTAATCGTGCTGTGCGGCGTTGTGTTCTCGGGTCCCGTCGCGGTCGGCCTCGTCTCGCTCCTCGCCCCGCAGCCGCCATGGCAGGACACCGAAACGTTTGCCCGGAATTACTCGTGGGTTCAATCCCTCCCGTATGTGTTTGGATTTCTTATCGTCGGAGGATTCATCCTCTTGATGTCGAGCCTGAACGGGACCGGACCGGAACGGTTCCGACCACTCGAGGTGACGGCAATCGCGTTCACGGGCGTTTTTGCCTCGCTCGTCTTCGCGAATTACGTCCTGCAGACGACGTTTATTCCGCAATGGATCTCCCACTGCGACCCCATTGTCGGATTCGTGACCATGGCGAATCCACGATCGCTCGGGTGGTCGCTGGAGTTGTACGGCTACGGCGTTCTCGGAATTGCCACGGCATTTATTGCTCCGCTGTTCGACGGTCACGGTCGACAGCGAGCGATCAAAATCTTTCTGTGGGCCAACTGCGTTGTCAGCGTGGCATCCGCGGCGCTTCTTCCTATCGTTCCCGGTTGGGTGCTCACCAACTGGGGGATGGTTGCGGGTGCGATCTGGAACATACTTGTGGCCATTCTGATGGTGCTCTTGATTCTCGAATTCAGGTTCGGGCGAAGTCTGGAAGAGCGAGATTCGCGTTCATAGCCGGCTCGCCACAGGCTCAAGGAAAACGAAAGCTGATTGCAGATGAAGATCCGCGCGATACTGTTTGGGGCAACAGGGATGGTCGGCGAAGGCGTCCTGCACGTTGCGCTGGCGAGCCCGGATGTGGAAAGCGTTCTCGTGATCGGACGGAGGCCATCGGAGGTTCAGCATCCGAAACTCACGGAGATCATCCACGAAGATTTCTTCAATTATGAGGGAATCGCCGATCGCCTCCTCGGGTATAACGCATGTTTCTTC
>DATJPR010000250.1:0-11189 GCA_035506295.1 Bacteroidota bacterium
GGATCAACTGGATTTCGGGTTCCGGGGAACGATCACCTTCACCCGCACGCTTTCCTTGCAGGGTTTCGTCCAGGTGCTCCTCGCCCGGGGTCGATACGTGAACTACTCGCGCATCGGCACCATGGGGAACATGGTTCCGTACGACTACGCCGCTTCGGCGCTCTTTGCGAGCCATGACTTCAACGAGTCGACACTCAATGCGAATCTTCTGTTGCGGTGGGAGTTCCTTCCAGGGAGCTCGTTCTATCTCGCCTGGACGCAGGAACGATATGGGAATTGGGGACTATACGAACGCTCAATAGGCATGAGTTTCAACGACACTTTCCGACTGCCACAGGAGAATGTGCTGCTGGCGAAAGTGGCTTACTGGTTTTCCTTGTAGAACAAAGCATCTTTGAGAGTAAGCAGTAGGCGGTATGGAGTAGGGAGATAAATGGACGCCACCGTTTTCTCCCCACTCCTTACTGCTTACTCCCTACCTCGTAAGCCGATCCTTGCAGCGTCTGCTCGAAGAATGCACAAATCTTCCCGGTATACTCGCTCCCGCCAATCTCCGCAAGATTATGATGGGCCGCGTTGGGGATCAGCCAGATTTCTTTCGGCTCGTTCGCGTTGTGAAACACCATCTCAGAATAGTGGCTCTTGATCCGGTCGTCGGCTGTCCCGTGCACGATCAGGATCGGCACATGGATGGACCGGACCGCTTCCAGCGGTGAGACGAGGCGGGCTTTGAAGTGTGCGATACTCTCCGAGCGGCGGATGACAAGATTCCGCAGGTAGTGCCAGGGAAGCTTCACCATGCGCTTCTGGTAGTCATCGAACACGCTCCGCAGCGTGGCGAACCCGCTCTCGGCCACGACCGCGTTCACGCGCGGATCAATCGCGGCAAGCTGAATCGCCACGGCCGCTCCCATCGAATTCCCAAAAACGCCGATCCTGCCCACGACGACATCCGGCCTGCTCACGAGATGGTTGATCACCATCGATGCGTCGTACTTTTCATAGAAGCCGTACGTGCAATACGTTCCTCCGCTCTCGCCATGCCGGCGCGAATCGTACAGGAAGACATTGAACCCCCGTTGATGCAGCGCCCGGGTGAGCGGGATTCCCGCGATCTTCGATTCGCTTACGCCGTGGAGGTACAGGACGGTACCTTTCGCCTCCCGTCCCGCATTGATGAGCCAGCACCGCAACGGAACACCGTCCGACGTTTCGAGGGTGAGCTCTTCATACGGGAGCCCCGCATCGCTCGGCTGAAGGAGGGTCGTGCGCTTCCTGTAATATTCGACCGTCCGCTTGTATGGCTGCAGCAGCATCACCGGCCCGATGAAGAGCAGCATGGTCGACACGAAGGCGACGAAGCCGAGGAACAAAACGATGAGGATGAAAAGGAACAGCATCGGTCGCGGCCCCGCTATTTCTTTGCGCCGAGGCGATAATATTTGGTGATGTATTCCTCCACCATACGGTGCGTGTTGTACTCGGGGATGAGGCTGATCATGGCATGACGCACCCGCTTCAGCCATTCGCGGGGAATGCCGTCCTTCCCGCGTCGATAGAAGATCGGAATGATTTCGTTTTCCATCACGGCGCGAAGCGATGCGGCATCGAGATCGTCCTGAAGCTGTTCACTGGAGGCAGTGGTGTCTTCTCCGATCTTCCATCCATTGTGCCCGTCGTACGCCTCTCTCCACCACCCGTCCATGGTCATGATATGGAGGCATCCGTGGATGAGTGCCTTCATGCCGCTCGTTCCGCTGGCTTCCATCGGCCTCCGTGGGGTTGCGAGCCACACGTCGCAACCCGCGACGAGGTAGCGCGCCACGTTGATGTCATAGTCCTCCAGAAAAACGATCCGCCCGAAGAGGTCGTTGCGCTTGGAGATATTCACAATATCTTTGATGAAATACTTGCCGGCGTCGTCGCGAGGATGCGCTTTGCCGGAGAAAATCAGCTGGACGGGTTGATCGGGGTTTCGCAGCGTCTTGATCGCCCAATCGAAATCACGGAAAATCAGCGGCGCGCGTTTGTATGTTGCAAACCGCCGCGCGATGCCGATCGTCAGCGCGTCCGGAGAGAGAACTTCGTCGAGGGCGCTGAGGTCCGCCGCTGCGTTCCGCAGGCTTTGTTCGCGCAACCGCTTGCGGGCGAATTCGACGAGCTCGCGACGCAACATGGTGCGGAGCGCCCAGAGTTCTTCGTCGCTCACCGAGTCGGACTTCAACGCCTTGTGCCAGAACTCCTTGTCCGCGACCTTTTCCATCCATTGCGTGCCGAACCGTTCCGACCAGAACCGCGCGGCGCTCGGAGTTGTCCAACCCGCGATGTGGACGCCGTTCGTCACCGACCCGATCGGCACCTTCGTCACCGGGACACCCGGGAAGAGGTCCTTCCACATTTGCTGGCTGACTTTCCCATGCAACTGGCTCACTCCGTTCGCCGCATGGCTCATCCGGAGAGCAAGCACCGTCATCGTGAACTGCTCGTTGTAGTCGTCCTGCCGCACCCGGCCATAGCGGATGAGCTGATCGATGTTGATTCCCGACGCGGCACAGAATGCAGGGAAGGCGGCCTTCATGAGGCCGTAGTCGAAGCGATCGTGACCAGCAGGAACCGGGGTATGTGTGGTGAACACACAGCTGCGACGGACCTGCTCCTCCGCAGCTTCGAGGGGAACGGGCTTCTTCCCTTTCAACTGTTCACGGAGAAGCTCAAGGGTCAGGAAGGCGGAGTGCCCTTCATTCATATGGAAGACCGACGGCGTCACGCCGATCGCCCGCAGGAACCGGATCCCGCCGATGCCGAGAACGATCTCCTGACTGATCCGCGTCCACTGGTCGCCGCCGTACACATGGGCGGTGAGATCGCGATACCGCTGATCGTTTTCGGCAAGGTCCGTATCGAGAAGATAGACCGTGGCCCTTCCCACTTTGACCGCCCATCCCTGGAACTTCACGATATCGTTCGCGATTTCGACCTGGCAGATGACCGGATGGCCCTTGCTGTCCAGCACCGGCGTGATCGGCAGCCTGGCGGGGTCGTACGCCGGGTACTTCTCCATCTGCCACCCGTCCGGCGTCATCTGCTGCTGGAAATATCCTTGACGATAGAAGAGGGAGATTCCATGAAAGGAAAGTCCCAGGTCGCTGGCGGACTTGGTATGGTCACCCGAAAGGACGCCAAGGCCGCCGGAGTAGATGCGCAGGCTCTCGTGGAGACCGAACTCCGCGCTGAAATAGGCGACCGACGCGTTCTTGAAGTCGTGTGCATTCTTTGTCACCCATGTCGTCGCCGACTTCATGTAAGCCCGGAATTCACGGCAGACTGCTGATGCTCTCCCGAACAGAGCAGGGTCATGCAACCGGAGGTGGAACTCCGACGGGCTCAGCCACCGCATGACCTCGACGGGGTTGTGGTTGCTTCGCTCCCACATGAACGGGGAAAACTGCTCAAAGACTTCCTGGGCATTGTGGTTCCACGTCCACCACAGGTTGCGGGAAAGCTCGTGAAGCTCGGCGATGAGCGCTTCGATCTGTTTGGGTGAGGGAGTGCTGGCCATTACGCTAGTGTTCTCCTGTGTCGGGATTCATCCAATGGTGTCAACGAGGCTTGCGCCCGGGTACAAGAAAAGAATGCTTTACGCAATTCGTCCTATTCTTCCGGTCCAACGAGCTCTTTCTTCTTCGCCATCCGGTACCGCTCGTTCGAATCGAGATATTTCTTTCGCAGGCGAATGCTCTGCGGCGTCACCTCCACAAGCTCTTCGTCCCCGATCCATTCGATGGCCTGTTCGAGCGTCAGGATCCGCGGCGGTTCGAGGCGCACGGCTTCGTCGGAACCGGACGCGCGCATATTCGTCAGTTGCTTGGTCTTGCAGACGTTGACGTTCATGTCCTGTTCTCGCGCATTCTCTCCCACAATCATGCCCGCATACACCCGCGTCCCGGGTTCGAGGAAGAACTCCGAGCGGTCCTGCAACTTCCACATCCCGTACGCGACCGCCTCGCCCGTCTCCATCGCCACGAGCGCGCCCTTCGTCCGGTGCGCCATCTCTCCCTTGAACGGCTCGTAGCCGTGGAAGTTGTGGTGAAGGATTCCCGTGCCTTTCGTCTGCGTCATGAACTCTCCGCGGAAACCGATAAGGCCGCGCGAAGGGACAAGAAACTCCAACCGGGTGTTCCCGGACGAGGAGATCATGTTCTTCATGGCGCCTCGTCGCCTGCCGAGGTTTTCGATCACGACGCCGACAAACTCATCCGGCACGTCGATGATCACGTGCTCCATCGGTTCGCAGAGGACGTCGGCGATCCGTTTGTAGATGACCTCCGGTCGTGAGACCTGAAATTCATATCCCTCGCGGCGCATCGTTTCGATGAGAATCGCCAGATGGAGTTCTCCTCTGCCGCTGACTCTAAAGGCGTCGGGCGAATCGGTCAGTTCTATCCGCAGACTGACGTTCGACCGCAGCTCGCGCGCCAGCCGCTCGCTCAGATGCCGCGACGTGACATAGCGCCCCTCCTGTCCTGCGAACGGTGAGGTGTTCACGATGAACATCATGGACAGTGTGGGTTCTTCGATCGCCACGAACGGGAGGGGGGACGGATCGGCTTGGTCCGCAATGGTCTCGCCGATGTCCACGTCTTCCATTCCTGCGATCGCGATCACATCCCCCGCTCCGGCTTCTTGCGTTTCGACGCGGTGAAGACCTTCGAACGTGTAGATCTTCGTCACCCGCGCATCGTCGGGGGCGCCGTCTCGGTGAATGATCTTCATCGGCGAACCCAGGCGGATGGTCCCGCGGTGAATACGTCCGATGCCCAGGCGTCCGAGGTAATCATTGTAGTCAATAGTCGTCACGAGCATCTGGAACGCGGCGGAGACATCGCCCGGCGGGGGAGGGACGTGCTCGACGATCGCCTCGAAGAGCGGCTCGAGATTGGTGCTTTCCTGGTCCATCTCCCGCTTCGCGATCCCCTGCTTGGCGATGCAGTACAAGGCCGGGAAATCCAACTGCTTGTCGTTCGCCCCGAGCGACAAAAACAGCTCAAAAACCTCGTCCAGCACCTGGTGCGCCCGCGCATCCTTCCGGTCGATCTTGTTGATCACGACGATCGGCTTGAGATTCAGGTCGAGCGATTTCTTCAGCACGAACTTCGTCCCCGGCAACGGCCCTTCCGCGGCGTCCACGAGGAGCAGGACCCCGTCCACCATGGTCAAGGTGCGTTCGACTTCTCCGCCGAAGTCGGCGTGGCCCGGCGTGTCGACGATGTTGATCTTGATGTTTTTGTAGTGGACCGACGTGTTCTTCGCCATGATCGTGATCCCGCGCTCGCGTTCGAGATCGATCGAGTCCATGACGCGCGTGACGACCTGCTGGTTTTGCCGGAACGTCCCGGTTTGCCGCAACATATGGTCCACGAGCGTCGTCTTGCCGTGGTCGACATGCGCGATAATCGCGATATTCCGAATGTCTTCCCTACGCTTCATTCCATCCTCATTTTTACCAAAACTTAAATATAGCCAAAAGCGTGGGGACTTACAATGAGAGGGAAAGAGGGGGGAACTTTGAGAGTGTGGGGCTGAGGGACTTTGTGCGACGAACTCCCCGCCAGGTCCTGGTCCCTAATTCGATGATTGATCAGCATCAAGATCATCCAGCACCAGGTTCAGCGCGCCGACGGAGAGTGAGATTTCCCGGATCATGAAGACGAGAGAAAACATCATCAACAACAGACTTGCGCCGAAAACGTACGCTCCGAGGTCGGCCTTCCCCGTGTACAACAGAAACATGCTGAGGACGCACAGGAGCAGGCTCGCGATGCCCAGCGCCTGCATATCGCGGATGATATAGACGCGCTTGCGCAGGTTCCGGATTTGCGGGGGAATAATCGGATCCGGATGCGCTTTGAACCGCGCATGGAGCTCGCGGATCAGTCCGGCAAGCGTCAGAAAACGCTGGGTGTAGGCGAGCAGCAAGAGCGAGATGGCGGGGAACAGCAGCGCCGGCGTGGAGAGTTCGATGTTCATCGAGTGGATTTCACGAGCTCCTTTCGCCTGACCCTCAGCAGCGACCACGTATTGTCCAGCGCGACAATCGAAACCGGCCGCACACCGGAGGCGGACACGTGCTCCCATACGCGATCGCGCGAGAGATCGGACTTCACCGCTCCTGTCTGTTTGGGATAGCCGATCCAGAGCGGGACATCATCCTTCGCAAGGCGGAGAGCGGCCGGAAACTTCCGCTCAAGCTCCTTCATCGTTGAGACAAAGAGAAGCACGACGTCGGGTTTCCCAGTTGCGCTTCTGGAGACCGAACATTCATCGGGAACATCGCTGAACATCTTCGCTTGCCTGACCGGTGCATTCAAAAGCGCCAGCTTCATGCCGGGCTTGATGTGCAGCTTCGTAACGATGGAGGCCATGGGATCAGGCAAATGGTTGACGAATGATGGTCTTGAGTTTCTCCGGTGCCGTGCGGCTCGGATCGCCGAGGTAGATCTCGTGGTGCTTCCCGTGGAGGATCCCACCCCGTCCGGTGATGAAGGCATGAAGCCGCTCGATGGTCAGCCGCTCATTGCTGTACGGTCCGACGTGAAGAATCTGTGCGACGCGTCCTTCCTTGAATTCGGCAAACCGGACGTGTACCACCGCCGGATTGCTTTTCTTCGCCATCACGGCCTGCCGGGACTTCTCGATGACCGATGCGGTGACTCCCTGCGGTTGCATGATCATCAGCGTCCACTTCCATTCGTCCTTGTTCCCTTCAAGGAAACTTGCCATCCGGTCGGACCACCAGAGCCCCTCAAGCGGCGGCACTTTGTACTCCAAGCCTTTTCGTTTCTTGAGATCGAATTTCGTCGTGTAGGCGATGCTGTAGAGCGCGTCAGTGCACGATTGAAATTCTGGATTCTCGCTCGGATCGCCCTCTCCGTCAATCATCAGAAAATTCATCGCGGGGACCGTGCATTCCTGCGCGGCGCTGCTCTTGGCGGAGTAGAGGACCTTCATCAAATCGACCTTCGGTGTCATACGCTGGTCTCCCGGTCGAAAGTGATTCACTTACTGCGATTGCTTCGGCCAATGTTCATGAAATGCAACGTGAGCCGGGCCGTCATGGAGAGAGGCCGGCGTGATGTTCCGTACTGCTGATTCTGCATAGCCGCTCAGGACGCGCTCCACCCGGACGATGCGGTGTTCGAGATGAAAGATGATCCGCCATGATCGGACAGAGAGCGTGAAGGCATCGCCCGGTCCCGCCTTGATGCGCCTGTAGGGATGAGGAAACGGATCGGCACGAAGAACGGTGCGCGCGGGGGTTTCCAGATCCACACCATAGGTTTCGAGGAGCCATGACATCTGATCTCGTGCCGTCTGCCCGATGTGCACGACGTGAGTGTCCCGCGGCCTTCCTTTTTGCGCGTCAGCCCATCCGGATCGGGCATGGGGATACGCTTCGATGTAGGGAAGATACGGCTTGATGTCAAGCACCGGGGTGCCGTCGAGCAGATCCAGCCCTTCGATATACAGTGTCCGTCCCTTCACCGCGAGAAGCCGACACAGCGAGAGCCCGATGGGATTGGGCCGGTGAGGAGAACGCGTGGCAAAGAGGCCGTGCTTTTTCCGGCTGCCGGGAGGAAGGACCATCGGCTTCCAATGCTCGCTGCGATCGAACCACGCCAGCAACCAGATTCTCTCGAATCCTTCGAGATCCTTGAGCGACTGTTCGAAATTTCGTCCACGGTCGAGAAGGATTCTGCCGCGCGCCGGTGCTCCGCCGAGACCGGGTTGTCTCGGGGTCTCGCTTTTTCGTGTGAACGGCGACCTGACGACGCCGATCGGATGGACGACCAACTCAGCGTTCATAGCGTGAACAGGGGATGCGAATCCCGGCGTTTATCCCCGGTGTCCCTCCTGATGCTCCATCGCCGCCTTGACGAAATCCCTGAAGAGGGGATGCGGATTGGTGAGGCGTGACTTCAATTCCGGATGAAATTGGCCGCCAACAAACCAGGGGTGATCCGGCAATTCCATGATCTCCACGAGGCCGTTGTCGGGACAGATCCCGCTGAAGATCATCCCCTTCTCCTGCAGTTGAGACTTGAACGCGTCGTTCACCTCGTAACGGTGACGGTGACGTTCATGGATGAGCTCGCTTTTGTACGCTTTGTACGCCCGCGTGTTCTTCTCAACCTTGCACGGATATGCACCCAGCCGCATCGTCCCGCCGTATTCCTTGACCTTTTTCTGTTCGAGCATGAGATCGATCACGTTTTGATCCGTCTGCTTGAACTCCGTGCTGTTGGCGTGCTCCAGGCCGCAGACGTTCCGCGCAAATTCAATCACGGCGCACTGCAGTCCGAGACAGATCCCGAGGAACGGTATGTTGTTCTGGCGCACGTGCTTGATGGCGATGATCTTTCCTTCGATCCCGCGCTCTCCGAAGCCGGGCGCCACCAGAAGTCCGGAGACCCCCTGCAGATGAAGTTCCGCCCCGTCGCGTTCGATGTCTTCGGCGCGGATCCATTTGAGGTTCACCTTGACGTTGTTCGCCGCACCTGCGTGGATGAACGCTTCGGCGATGCTTTTGTAGGCGTCCTGATGATCCGTGTACTTCCCGCAGACGCCGATCGAGACCGCACCCGCCGGGTTCTTGATCCGGTCCACGATCCGTTTCCATTCGCGAAGGTTCGGCCGCGGGCACGTCAGGTCCAGCTTCTCCAGCACGAGCTCGTCGACCTCCTGCTCGGCGAAGATCAACGGGACTTCATAAATCGTCGGTGCATCGCGTCCATCGATGACGCTTTCCGATTCGACGTTGGTGAAGAGGGCGATCTTCTCGCGGACCTCGTTCGACAACGGACGGTCGGAACGGCAGATCAGCATGTCGGGCTGGATCCCGAGCTCAAGAAGCGATTTCACGCTGTGCTGCGTCGGCTTGGTCTTGATTTCCCCCGCGGAGGAAATATATGGGACCAGCGTGACATGAATGGCGAGAGCGTTTTTGGGGCCGACCTTGAACATGAATTGCCGCATCGCCTCAAGGAACGGCTGGCTCTCGATATCGCCGACGGTTCCGCCGACTTCCGTGATGATGACATCGTACTCGCCGGTGACGCCGAGGGCCTCGAACCGTTTCTTGATCTCGTCGGTGATATGGGGGATGACCTGCACCGTCGCGCCGAGATAATCGCCGCGCCGCTCTTTCGAGATGACCTCGTGGTAGATCTGGCCGGTGGTGGAGTTGTTCTTCTTCGACGTTGTAATGTCGAGGAAACGCTCGTAGTGCCCGAGGTCCAGGTCAGTCTCCGCTCCATCATCGGTGACGTACACTTCACCGTGTTGAAAGGGGTTCATCGTCCCCGGATCCACGTTGAGATAAGGATCGAATTTTTGAATGGTGACCCGGAGCCCACGCAGCTTCAGGAGAAGCCCGATCGAGGCGGACGATATCCCCTTGCCAAGAGAGGAAACAACGCCGCCGGTCACAAAAATGTATTTAACTTGTCTTCGTCGTGCCAAGAGAATGCTCGCTTTCGGTCCAGAGTTTTCCTGTGAGCTCCCCGGGGACAATAATACCTCCGGAAAGCACCAGTTTCAATGCCTCCTCCACGGAGAGATCGAGCACCACCGCTTCGTTCTTCGGAACAAGGGAGAGAAACCCCGCCGTCGGATTCGGTGGACTCGGAATGTACACATTATAAAATTCTATGCGCTGCTTGTCGGGAGTCGTGTAGACCATTTCATTGGTCACAAAGCCGATCACGTAGATCCCCTTGCGTGGGTATTCCGTGAGAATCACCTTCTGGAAGGTCTTCCCTTTCCCGCCCGTCGCGAAAGACCCCACGAGGTCCTTGATGGCGTTGTAGACCGAGCGGACGAAGGGGATCGAGCCGATCACCGTATCGATGGCCGCAAGGACGAGCCGGCCAGCCAGGTTTCTGGTGAGAAGTCCGACGAGGAGAATCAGGACAAGCATCGACACGAAGCCGAGCCCGGGGATTTTCCTACCGATCAGTCCGCTGAGAACCGGCGAGAGAATGCCATCCATCCAGTCGAGCAGCGAGCTGAACACCCAGTAGGTCAGTACGGCGGGAATGATGACACCGACGCCGCGGAGAAATGTTGTCCGCAAGTGCGAGAAAAACGATTTCCGGACGGTCTCTTGTATCATCGTCGTCAGATTGAGAATTGACTGCGCATCATCGCGCGCCGACCATTGCCCGGACGCGTTCGAGGTCGGCCGCCGTGTCGACGGCCACGCTTTCCAGTTCGGTTATTTCCGCGTGGATACGGTATCCATGTTCGAGGATTCTCAGCTGCTCCAGCTTTTCGACCCGTTCGAGCAGCATCTGCGGCAGAGAAGTGAACCGGAAGAGCGCATCGCGACGGAAGACATACAATCCAATATGTTTGTACCAGGTGCCGTCGCCGATCCATTTTCCTGCGTCCGCATCGCGGAGACAGGGGATTGCCGCCCGGGAAAAGTACAGACAGTTGCGGTGAACGTCGAGAACGACCTTTGTCACCGACGGGTTCTGAAGCTCCTCTTCCGTACGGATCTTTTTCACGAGAGTCCCAACTTCGATCGCCGGATCGCTGAGGAGCGGGCGGACCGCCTGATCGATCATGGCCGGAGGAATGAGAGGTTCGTCCCCCTGGAGGTTGACGACGATGTCAGCTTTCGGAAGAGAGCGGACGGCCTCGGCGATCCGGTCTGAACCGCTCGGGCAAGCCGGCGACGTCATCACCGCCTTTATCCCGGCGGCTTCCACCGCCCGAAGAATACGATCGTCATCCGTCGCCACACACACATCGTCGACCGTCTCGGCGCTTCGTGCTTGCTTCGCAACCCGCACCACCATGGGAACCCCGCCGATGTCCGCGAGGGGTTTTCCCGGAAGCCGTTGCGAAGCATAGCGTGAGGGGATCACTACGATCACACGCAGTGTGCGCGCGCCGTTCATCGATCCCCGATCACTTTTGGCACCTTGAAGAAGGCGTCTGTTCGGGCAGGAGCGTTCTTCAAAATTTCCTCCTGCGGATAACTCGGCCGCATGACGTCGTCACGGAACACGTTCGACAGTTCGATCACGTGGGAGAGCGGCTCGACGTTGGAGGTATCCAGCCGGTTGAGCTGGTCCATGTAGCGCAGGATCTCGTTCAGCTCCTCGACAAGCCGGGCCTTTTCC
>DATJPR010000251.1:0-8897 GCA_035506295.1 Bacteroidota bacterium
CTGCTCGTATCTCCTCATCGGTTTCTGGTACGACCGGAAATTCGAGAAGAGCACAACTGCCGATGCGGCGAAGAAGGCGTTCATCGTAAATCGTATCGGCGATTTCGGTTTTCTCATCGGCATGTTCCTGATCTTTCAGACGTTCGGCTCTCTCGACTTCGCCTCCATCTTCCCACGCGCGGCTGTCCTTTCCGGGAACGCCACCGTGATGACGGTGATTACCCTCGCCCTGTTCCTGGGAGCGACCGGAAAGTCGGCGCAGATTCCGTTGTTCGTCTGGCTGCCCGACGCCATGGCCGGCCCGACCCCGGTGAGCGCGTTGATCCATGCCGCAACCATGGTAACGGCCGGTGTCTATATGGTCGCCCGGTGTTCCATTCTCTTCGCGCTCGCACCGACAACGATGGCCATCGTGGGCGCCGTTGGTGCCACCACCGCTCTCATGGCGGCGAGCATCGGGCTTGTGCAGAACGACATCAAGAAGGTTCTGGCGTATTCGACGATCAGCCAGCTGGGGTACATGTTTCTGGCAATGGGGGTGGGTGCGTTCAGTGCAGGGATGTTTCATGTGACCACCCACGCGTTTTTCAAGGCACTTCTGTTCCTGGGGTCGGGCGCGGTGATCCATGCGATGCATGAGGAGCAGAACATCCAGAAGATGGGCGGGCTGCGGCAGTCGTTGCCGATAACGGCGTGGACGTTTCTTATCGGGACGATCGCCATTTCGGGGATTTTCCCACTGGCCGGATTCTTCAGCAAGGATGAAATCCTCTGGAAGGCATTCTCCAGCGGTCACTGGTTTCTCTGGCTTATGGGGTTGTTCGGAGCGCTGCTCACCGCATTCTACATGGTGCGACTCTATACGCTGACGTTCGAGGGGACCAGGCGATGGGAAGCGGGCAAACATCCGCATGAAGCGCCGCGAACGATGACCGTGCCCCTCATCGTTCTTGCCTTCCTGTCCGTCGTCGGCGGTTTCATCGGGCTGCCGGCAAGCCTCGGGGGATCCAATCCCTTCGAGCACTGGCTGGATCCGGTGTTCGAACCGGCGAATGCCGTGCTTGCGCTCAGCGATCACAGCGGAGAGGCGGCCGAGTACATCCTTATGGGAGTGTCTCTGGCGATCGCCCTCCTCGGCATCGACATTGCGCGGCGCTGGTATCTCCAACGTCCCGCCATTCCCGATACGCTGAAACGGCGGTATGATGGGGCGTATCGACTTCTCTGGAATAAGTACTATGTCGACGAGGCGTACGATGCAGCCATTGTGACTCCCGTGGTACGGGGATCAGAGAAGCTGTTGTGGAAGGGCGTGGATACGGGGGTGATCGATTGGACCATCAATGCCGGGGCGAGGTTATTCGGGTGGTTAAGCCGCGCCACCAGGGTCGTGCAGACCGGGATCGCCCACAGCTATATTCTCGTCTTCATTGGTGGAGTCGTCGTGATTCTCGGATGGATCCTGTTCCGATGATCGATTCGCCAGCAGTGTACATTCTTGACAGACTCGCGTTGGTTCATGATTGATTCCACACTCCTTACAGTTCTCCTGGCGGTCCCGACCGCAGGCGCGGCGATCACCCTCGCCATTCCGAAGGGTCGGGCCTTCTGGATCAAATCGTCCGGCCTGTTCTTCTCGCTGTTGACGTTCATCGTTTCTCTCCTCTTGTGGTTCCGATTTGATGCTGCAAATCCGGCGATGCAGTTCGTTCTTCGAGTGCCGTGGATCCCCGGACTGGACATTGCATATTCGGTCGGCATCGACGGCATTGCGCTCTTGCTCGTCGTTCTGACGGCATTCCTCATGCCGATTGCGCTGCTTGCCTCGTGGGAATCCATCACGACGCGGTTGCGCGGCTATGTGGCGCTCATGTTGCTCCTGGAAGTCGGGACGCTGGGAGTGTTCGTGTCGCTGGACCTGGTCCTCTTCTACGTGTTCTGGGAGTTCATGCTGATCCCGATGTACTTCATCATCGGCATCTGGGGCGGGAATGATCGCATTTACGCCGCCACGAAGTTCTTCCTCTATACGATGGCCGGCAGTCTGCTGATGCTCATCGCAATCATCTGGCTGGGCATGTACGCGGCCATGCTGCCCGGCGGACATTTCACAGCCGACATCGAGAAGCTCTATGCGATTTCGCCGGGCATCCCTTTGCGCCTTCAGTCATGGATGTTCCTCGCCTTCGCCGTCAGCTTCGCGATCAAAGTGCCGATCTTTCCGTTCCACACGTGGTTGCCTGATGCGCACGTGCAGGCGCCAACGGCGGGCTCCGTGATCCTCGCCGGCGTCCTGTTGAAGATGGGAACGTTCGGTCTGGTCCGCTATTGTCTCCCGCTGTTCCCGGCCGCCACGGTGGAGTTCATGCCCTATATCGCAACACTGGCCGTCATCGGGATTATTTATGGCGCGCTGGTCTCCATGGTCCAGCCGGACCTCAAGAAGCTCGTGGCGTACTCTTCCGTCAGCCATCTTGGCTTTGTCGTGCTCGGTATTTTTGCGATGAACGAAGAGGGCGTGCAGGGGAGCGTTCTCCAGATGGTGAACCATGGACTCTCCACCGGGGCGCTTTTCCTCTTGGTGGGGATGATCTACGACAGGCGCCATACGCGCATGATCGGCGACTTCGGCGGCCTCGCCCGGATCATGCCCGTGTACGCGACGTTCTTCATGATCGTGATGCTCTCCTCGATCGGGCTTCCGGGGCTGAACGGCTTCGTTGGAGAATTTCTGATCCTCCTTGGCTCGTTTACGTCGTCCGTCCTCGGCACGCCGGTATACGCGATTCTCGGCGCCTCCGGCGTCATCTTAGCCGCAGTCTATTTGCTGTGGAGTTATCAGCGCGTGTTCTTCGGAACGGTGGGAAACGAACAGAACAGGTCCTTGAAGGATCTCTCCATTCGCGAATGGGCTGTTCTCGTGCCGGTGCTCGTCTTCATCATCTGGATCGGGTGGTTCCCCTCCACCTTCCTTGATAAATCGGCGCTTGCGACACAGCAGCTTGTAAGACGGCTTGAGCTCGCACGCCACGGCATGCTGACGAACGTTTCCTATCGGCCGGATGTGGGACCTCCTTCGAGCGGGGCACCCCCACGATGACCAGGCGGGCCCGGCTCCTGATGATGATCTGCATGAGTAGTTTTCTCCCGGCTGTTGCATGCTCGGACGAAGGGGGAGGGATAATCCCGTCGCCTTCTCCGGTGATGATCGCGCCGTTTTTGCTGCTCCTGCTATCGATCGCCGTCGTCCCGTTCATCAACAAGCACTGGTGGGAGCGATGGTATCCCGCGGTATCGATCGGCCTCGGAGCCGTAACCGTGCTGTATTATCTCTTCGGGCTCCATGCTGCGACGAGAATGTTCCAGACAGGCATCGAATACGTCAGCTTCATGGCGCTGATCGGATCGTTGTTCGTCGTCGCCGGGGGCATCCTGATCCGCGTCAAGGGGAGCGCGACCCCGTTCCGCAACGTGGTGTTCCTCGGCATCGGCGCCGTGGTGGCGAACCTCGTCGGGACGACAGGGGCCTCCATGATTATGATCCGGCCCTTTCTTCGCGTGAACAGGGTTCGCGTTCGTCCATATCACGTTGTGTTCTTCATCTTCATCGTGAGCAACATGGGAGGAGCATTGACCCCGATCGGCGATCCTCCTTTGTTCCTCGGCTATCTGAGGGGGATTCCGTTTCTGTGGGTAGCGGAACACCTCTGGGTGCAATGGTTGATCGGCATCGGGATCGTGATTGCCGTCTTTTACGTGTTGGACCGGCGCGACTTCATGAAGCTCTCCCCCGAAGTCCGCCGTTCTGCTTCGCATGCCGGGGAGGAAGGTGAAGTGTCGGGAATGCACAACATCGTGTTTCTCCTGGTCATTCTGGGTGCGGTGTTCGTCACCGATCCGCCATTCGTGCGGGAGGCGCTGATGGCGGCTGCCGCTGCTGGATCGTATCTCACGACGAGGAAAAGCGTACACAAAGCAAACGATTTCAATTTCGTTCCCGTGAAAGAGGTGGCGATCCTCTTTGTCGGGATCTTCGCGACCATGGTCCCCGCGCTGGATTGGCTCGAGCTGAATGCGGCTTCCATCGGCCTGCAAACCCCCGGCCAGTATTACTGGGCAACAGGATCGTTGTCGGCCTTTCTCGACAACGCGCCGACGTATCTGAATTTCCTGAGCGCCACCTACGGCCTGTTCGTCAAGCCCGAAATCGTTACTGCCGTCCAACAGATGGTCACGACACACGGCCCGAATGCCGCTTCGGTAGTCGGGGCGTATTCCGAGGAGGTCAAGAACACCTTCGGGGTCCTGCTGAAATATCATTCGGACGTCGTCATGAGCGGTAGTGCGCCGTTCGACATGATAGCCACCTCGTACATTATCGGGAACCACAACATCTATCTCCGGGCGGTCTCCCTGGCGGCGGTATTTTTCGGTGCGTGTTCGTACATTGGCAACGGACCAAATTTCATGGTGAAGTCTATCGCAGACCAGCAAGGGGTTGTCACTCCGAGCTTCGGCGGGTACATTGCAAAGTACACGCTTCCGGTGATGGTCCCGACGTTGCTGGTTCTCTGGTTCCTGTTCTTCTCGGGACTCGTGTAGTCATAGAACATCGACAGGTGAAGGCCGCATGGTTTCGGAATTGAACGCCTCCCTTCCTCTGGTGATCATCACCGCTGCAGGATTGGTCACGCTTTGCGTTGACGCGTTTGTGAAGCGCTCTCTTGTGATCCAGTGGTGGGTGGCACTCGTGGGATTGGCCTGTGCGGGCGTCGCAGGGTGGCTGAGCATTCCTTCCTCCGGTCAGGCATTCGGCGGGATGATGAACACCGGTGGGTCTGCGGGATACTGGTCTTCGGTGTTCTCCGTCGCAGGGTTTCTTGCCACGGCGCTGTCGCGCGGATATCTGGAGCGGCACGACATCGCGCACGGGGAATACTACACGCTTCTTCTGTTCGGCACGGCGGGCATGGTGCTGATGGGCGCAGCAGGTGACCTGATTATTTTCTTCCTCGGACTCGAGCTGATGTCGCTCTGCTTCTACGTCCTCGCCGGCTTCGCCCGTACGACGCAGACGAGCAATGAAGCGGCACTGAAATATTTCCTCCTGGGCGCATTTGCCACCGGTTTTCTGCTGTACGGTATTGCCCTCGTCTACGGCTCCACAGGGACGACCCAAATCCGTCTGATCCATGAGAGCGTTGCTCAACACGCTTCCGATCCGATTTTGCTTATCGGCCTCGGACTTCTGGTGATCGGGCTGGCGTTCAAGGTGGCGGCGGTCCCGTTTCATATGTGGGTCCCTGACGTGTATGAAGGCGCTCCGACGACGGTGAGCGCGTTCATGTCCACAGGCGGGAAGGCAGCGGCGTTCTCTGTCTTTCTCCTTGTGTTTTCTCCGTCATTCGTCACCATCATGCATCCGGTTCGTGATGCTATCGCTGCGGTTTCGGCGCTCTCCATGATCGTCGGAAACGTCCTTGCGATATCGCAGACCAGCGTAAAAAGAATGCTTGCGTACTCCAGCATAGCCCATGCCGGGTACATCCTGTCGGGCATCGTGGGGGCAAACGCGACAGGAAGTGAAGGCGTTCTTTTCTATCTGCTTGCGTACACGCTGATGAACTGCGGTGCTTTCGGCGTGCTCGCACTTGAGGAGACGGAGAAAGGGGAGCATCTGACCTTCGAGGAGTTCCGCGGCTACGGGACCGTGAAGCCCGTTTCCGCCTTCCTGATGTCGCTGTTCATGTTCTCTCTTGCCGGGGTACCGCCGTTCGCCGGGTTCTTCGGTAAGTACTATGTGTTCGCGGGTGCGATTCAAGGTGGATATACCTGGCTTGCCATTCTCGGCGTGCTCATGAGTGTTGTTTCCGTATACTACTATCTCCGGCTGGTCGTCGTCATGTATTTCTCGGAGGGCGCCGCGCTCCCGGTGCAGCGGGCCTCGGTACCAGGGATGATCGCTCTCTGTGTTGCCGCCGCCGCTCTCACCGGCTTCGGCATCTTTCCGTCGGTGATCGTCAGCGCAACGCGATTGCTATTCTAGGAGGGGAAGCGCGTGCAACTTCTCGCAACATCCGAGCACATGCGCGCCATCGACCGCACCGCCATCGAGCAGTATGGGATCGCGGGTCTGATCCTCATGGAAAACGCAGGGCGGGCGTTCGTCGATATCCTGCATGCACATCATCCTCTGAAGCCCGGCGCGAGAGTGGTCGTCGTGGCCGGGCGTGGGAACAACGGCGGGGACGGGTTTGTGATCGCCCGCCATCTTCTGAACCGCGGATGTCGCGTCGATGTCATCAGCCTCCCCGGCGACCTCTCGGGGGACGCCCGCACGAACTTCGACGTCCTGGGAAAGATCACCTCGGACCGCTTGAAGCTGATCCCGATCAGAAAAATTGATGAAGTGGGGCGGATCCTTTCCCCTGAAGTGATCGTGGATGCAATGTTCGGGACGGGCTTCTCGGGAAAACTGTCGGGCCTCGCTCTCGAGCTGGCGAACTGGGCGAACCTTTCGGGTGCTTTCATCGCGGCAGTCGATATTTCTTCCGGTGTCGATGCGAACGATGGTCGTGTCGAAGGCACCGCGGTGCGGGCAACGCTCACGGTGAGCATGGGTCTCGCGAAGCCCGGGCACTACCTGGGCGAAGGAAGAATCCACTCAGGCGATGTCGTTGTCGCGGATATCGGCATCCCTCATGCGGCCATGAGCATCCGGGAAGAGCCTGTGTTTCGGTTTACGCGTGAGGACCTTCCGGGATTGCTCCCTTCACGGAAATGGGACGCCCACAAGTACGACGTAGGGAAGGTTCTCGTGATCGCCGGTTCGCGCTCGTTCACGGGGGCTGCGGTCCTTGCCGCGGACTCCTCGCTGATCGGCGGTGCCGGAGCCGCAATCCTCGCATCCCCCGAATCGCTCCACCCGATCCTCGCTTCCAAGCTCACCGAAGTCATCATCCGCCGGCTGCCGGAAACTGCCGACGGGACCATCGCTTTGTCGGCACATGCGGAATTGCGCTCCCTCGTCGATTGGTCAGACGCCGTGGTGCTGGGTCCCGGGCTTGGGAGGAATGCGGAGACTGATGCGCTCGTCCGTGAACTGGTCAAGGAGGTGGCGCGCCCGTTGATTCTCGACGCGGACGGGTTGAACGCGTTCACGGACGAACCGGCGCTGTTGAAGACACATGCGGGGACCCTCGTCCTGACACCGCATGCCGGCGAGCTAGGCCGGCTCCTGCGAAAAGCAGGAGGGGAAATTGAGCGGCACCGCATCGCTTCGGCGCGCGCGTCAGCCCTCGAGTTCGGAGCTATCGTGGTTCTGAAGGGGGCGCCGACGGCCACCGCTTCCCCGGACGGCCGCGTTGTGCTCAACAGCAGCGGGAACAGCGGGATGGCGACCATCGGCTCCGGCGATGTGTTAACGGGCCTGATCGCAAGTCTGGCGGCACAGGGTATGGCTCCCTCCGATGCTGCCGTCGCAGGCGCGTTTCTTCACGGGAGGGCAGGGGACATCGCCCGTGATCGCGCCGGCGAGCGGTCGATGAGAGCGACAGACATCCTTCGGTGCATTGCAGAGGCATTCGTACACCAGGAGAATTGAACTTGGGCGATCGGTTTTTCAAGCGCAATCGGTACCAGCTTGCGGCCCTTGCATGGGCCGCCGTCATCTTTACCGTGTCGTCTATTCCCGGGAGCAAGATCCCGGAGGTGGACATCGTCGATTTCGACAAGCTCGCGCACCTCGGTGTCTACGGATGTCTGGGATTCCTCACCTATTTCGCCTTCCGCTATCAGCATCGATTTCCGGTGCTCGCTCGCCTCACATTCCTCTCGGCGATCCTCGCCTGCTCGCTCTACGGTGCCACGGATGAGCTTCACCAACTATGGGTGCCTGGAAGGACCTGTGATATCTGGGATTGGACGGCAGATACCGTGGGCGGCATTCTTGGCGCGAGCGTGGGAATGGTGGTCAATTTGCGATATGGCCACAAGTTGGGTGACCCCGCCCCGGAGAAGCCCAAATGACTTCCCACGGGCGCCGATTGTAAATCCCCGCCGTTCTTGATATATTTTAAGGCTTGAGATTCCTCCTCGAACATACTCATGGCAAGGCGAGGGCCGGCCGGATCTTCACTTCCCGCGGGGAAATCCCCACACCGGTGTTTATGCCGGTCGGAACGCAAGGTTCGGTAAAAGCCATCGAGCATCGGGAGCTTCTCGCGGAAGATGCGCGGATCATTCTCGGGAATACGTACCATCTCTATCTCAGACCCGGAACGGAGATCATTCAGAAGGCGGGGGGTCTTCACCGGTTTATCGGATGGAATGGACACCTGCTGACAGACAGCGGGGGATATCAGGTCTTCAGCCTATCGGATCTGCGGGGAATTTCCGAAGAAGGAGTACAATTCCGTTCGCATCTTGACGGGTCACTCCACCAGTTCACGCCGGAGCGGGTCATCGATTTTCAGCGGACCTATGGGTCCGACATCATGATGGTGCTGGACGAATGTCCGCCGTACCCGTGCGACGAGGAGTATGCGGCGAAGTCCAACGCGCTGACACTTCGGTGGGCCCGGAGGAGCAAGGAGCAGGAAGCGAAGACCGAACGTTTATACCAGCATGAGCAGGCCCTCTTTGGCATCGTCCAGGGAAGCGTTTACCCGGCTATTCGCGAGGAGTCGGCGCGAACGCTCTCAGCGTTGGAGTTCGCCGGCTATGCCATTGGTGGGCTTTCGGTCGGCGAGCCGGCGGACCTGATGTATCGGATGATCGAGCTCACGACCGAGATTCTCCCGACAGAGAAACCACGGTACCTGATGGGGGTCGGCACGCCGGAAAACATCCTGGAAGCGGTCGAGCGGGGCGTTGACATGTTCGATTGCGTCTTGCCG
>DATJPR010000252.1:0-7950 GCA_035506295.1 Bacteroidota bacterium
CACGCCACGATGATGAAGAGATCATTTCCAACATTAATATCACGCCTCTCGTAGATATTTTTCTGGTCTTACTCATCATCTTCATGATTACCAGTACCGTGCTTGATCGGCAAGAGATAAAAATCCATTTGCCGAAAGCTGCACATGCCGGAACAGAGGCACCAAAGGCCTCAGGTTTGGTCATGGACAGGGAAAAGAACCTGTTCCTTGACGGCGAACCAGTGGATTCTGCAAGTATCGTGATTCAATTGCAGAATGCTGTCAAGACAAATCCTGATTATCAGGTTCTCATTGCCGCGGATCAGGAATTGGCATATCGCGAAATAGTCCGGTTAATTGACATCGTGCGTGGTTCAGGGATTACCAAATACGCACTGAAGGTTGTCAGGAATCATTCATGATTCGATTTATGCGACATTCGAAACGGTCACGACCACGCATGTTCTCCAGAATAGACGGAGCTATTCGTTTGAACATGCCGTCTGAAAACGCCTATCGAAAAGCCAATCTGCTGCTTGCTCTGCTCTCTATGTTCATTGCTGTATCGGTTATTCATTTTGAAAATAGAACGGTGCATTCTCCTGCAATCGACCAGAGCCAGGTGCAGATCATTCAAGTGGCGCCTACGATGCGAGCGGTTCCACAAGTCACTTTGGCTTCCAAGCCTCCCCTTCGTCGCCAAGATCCTGACCAACCAACTCCGGCAGTCACGTCAAAAGGAACTCCGCCACCTCCTGTCTTCGGACTTCCGGAAGCTGCCACGAATCAAGCGGGCGATATTGCCGTCGCCACAGGCAACACGTTAATGAAACACGCTGACTCTGTGGTCCAAAAACCTCCTCCTGCGTTATCAGAAGGTCCAAAGCAGCTGACCACGCAACCAGCAGTGTTAGACCAGGTGATCCCCGATTATCCTGCATGGGCTGAAGAACAGGGTGTTACAGCAACCGTTCAACTGCAGGTAACGATTGATGCGGAGGGTCATGTCCAAAGTGTGTCCATTGTAGGGGCGAGCCAGACCGATTTTACGCGCAATGCAATCAAGGCGGTCAGAGCAACGAGGTTTCAACCCTATATCAAAGACGGTGTGGCGCTTCCTGCTCAATTTCTCTTCACTTACAGATTTGTGCTTTAGGAAGTTCACGGATTATTCCGGTACTTGTGAGACCCGTCTCTCTTCTTCAGTTCGGTCCGGACGATGAGAGATATGCCATGACTCGGATCTCCATATACGAATTGGATCGGTTCATGAGCGGTAAAGCACACATTCTGTGCTTCTTCAAGGGAACCTTGACCGGGTTCTGACCGTTCAAAATGCGACTGACCGGTTCTTCCGCTTGCACACGATTTCACATCCTGGGAATCGTGCGTCAGATCCTCGCGATCCGCTCCTCATTTCTATCATCACTTCCTGCATCGGGGACCCCCTCCTTGTTCTCCCATTCAAAATCAATCGATCGTTCATCGCCGCAAATCTCGGTGAAAAGAGAGAAGAGTCCGGCAATCTCTGCAAAGTATGCTGCTTCCTCAGGAAGCAGCTGCAGACGAGGGACAGAAAAGAACAAGTACCTCTGACGAAATTCCAGGATCGAAGCAATGACTTTCAGGCTGTTCCCGCTTCGGCCAACGCAAGGACGATGATGCAATGAGGACGTGAGTATTCAGGTGGCAAGAACTCACAGTTTGACCACACCGAAATGGTTTGGAGAGCATTGTTCTATTTCGTTCTGCCGCCGAACCACTTCCGCCCCACGAGAGCGACGACTGCCTGCCAATCGAGCTTCTTGCCGCCATAGCGGGCGATCGCCGAATCGGCCGCCGCAACACTCCGAAAGGCGGCGATGTTGACTTCCATGGGACTGGCGAGGTTCGGGCTGTTCACATAAACAGCCGCTCTCGCGTCAATGAGCTTGCCAGGGGCGTTGTAGTCGACAGACCAGAGTCGTCGGACCTTATTCTCCGCGATCATATGGCTCAAGCGATATGCGACCATGCATTCCGTAGCGTCGAAATACACGCTGCTATCCGCGGTGGTCTCTAATTCTCCGCCAAAACGCTCGAATTGAAAAAGCATCTTGCAGTAGTCGCATCGGGACTTCATAAATGTGACATGAAGCGTCCGATCGCCCTGACTACCAATCAGGAGAAGAAGAATCAATCCGACAGTCTGTGTCATGTATTGAACCATTGCCCCACCTGCCATGGCTAGTGCTCCTCCAACTAACTCCTTTTATAGATTGTAGGGGCACAGTGCTCGTTCAAACATACACTTCATGAGCTTCTCCGTACAATCAGTTTGTTGGAACGGCACTAGTATTGACACCATATCAAGAACACGCGATGGGAGGCGGAAGTGCCAGGATTGCAGCGGCTCATTGGTAGTCGCCTATGGTCCCCTCCCCCATAACGAGAGCAGTGAATTGGACGACGGTGTATCTGCACACAATCTGCCTGCCTCAAGGACTAGAAAACGGTTGCACGCAACCGTGGCGAACGCCATGTCATGGGTCGCGATGAGCATTGATGAGTTTTGTGTTGCGAGGAATTTCGCAAGCCGGGTCCTTGCCGGCGGGTCCAACGATGCTGTAGGTTCGTCAAGAAGCAGGAGAGGGGGATGGGTGATGAGTGCTCCTGCGAGGGCGACCGTAAGGCGTTCGCCCTGTGAAAGTTGATGGGTCAAGCGGAGGGCGAGACTCTCGGATTCAAGAGTACTCAACATTCTTCTCGCTTCGTCGGCTGCCATGCTGACGGATATCCCTCTGCTCCGAAGGGCGAATCCCACATCGTCGAGAACACTCGGGAAAAGCAGTTGATCTTCGGGTGTAGAGAAGAGGAAGCCGATCTGCGCGCGAACATCCGGGAGCCGGTCGGGTTGGACGGGAATTCCACACACGTGAATGGATCCTGCAAAGGGCACGAGCCCCGCGATGGCGTGGAGCAGCGTCGTCTTCCCGGACCCGTTAAGCCCGAGCAAGGCCACCCTCTCGGATTCTCTGACCCCCAGGCGATCCACGGCAATCACCGGAGTCGAATGGGCTCCGTAGCGTACGAACAGATCTTTACATGAGAGGATGTCGCTCATCGATGGTCAGCCGAACCGATACATGTGGAGGGCGACACTCACCCCGAGCACGACAATACAGAAGATCAAAATCATACGGTCCTTTTGTTCAAGCCTCCGGTGTCTCTCGATGAGGGGGGCGTCCCCAAATTGTCTCACTTCCATCGCGCCAGCAACCCGTTCGGCCTTGTGAAGCATTCTCGGCAACCAGACCGTGGGAATGTTGCGCGCGAGAAGCAGCATTCCGTATTTGCCGCTTGAGCCGCTTCGCAGTGCAATTGCGGCGGATGCTCTTCTCGTCTCTGCCAGGAGCAGACCGGTTTGTTGAAGAATCTGCATGATGAGCACCGCCAGCAACGGAGCACGCACGAGGCGATGAAGACCCTCCCCGAACTCCGAGTGAGTCATTGTTGCCACGGAAGAGCCCGCGATTCCCATTGTAGCGGCCCCTCTGAGAACCACACTCCAAAGAAACGCCGTCGATCCTGTGTTCCCGCCAGCGTATGAGCTCTCAGGCAGAAATTGTCTGGCCAGCAGCATGACCGCAACAAACGGGAGATACCCAAGAAGATACATCTTTGCGAGTGATCGGAGTTGGGCCTTGCGTATCCCACTTCCCACACACTGGACTATGGTGACACCCACGACAAGCAGCAATCCTGGCGAGGTTGCCGGGGCGATGAGACAAGCCAAAGCCAGAAGAATTCCAGAGCCGAGTTTGGCTTGCGGTGCTAGGGAAGCCAGGAACGCAAGGCGATGCGGCTGCACAGCGTTCGATTCAAAAAGAAACAACATCGGTCAGACCTTTGCCGATGGCTTTTTCGCGACGACCTGAAGTCGGTCATCTGTGTCGACTGTCGAGGTGACAACGAACCCGCGTTGCTTTAGAAGTAAC
Organism: Bacteroidota bacterium; assembly: GCA_035506295.1. Classification (GTDB taxonomy): domain Bacteria; phylum Bacteroidota; class Ignavibacteria; order UBA10030; family UBA6906; genus DATJPR01. The sequence goes on from DATJPR010000252.1 coordinate 3,957, forward strand.
CCAATTTCATCAGCTGGCAGGAGGGTGTCATTCACAATTGCCGATGCGGCGTGATGATGGATCGCATTGACAGCATCTCTCCCTTCGGTATGGAGAATGTGGAGACTCCCGTCGGGCTTCAACAGGCGGAAGAATTCTCCCGCAACAAGCTCCGGATGCCGAAAATGCGGCCAGGTAGAATAGCACATCACGTGATCGATACTCTCATTGTAGAGCGAGGTTGACGCGGCGTCACCAATCAGCCAGGTTACCCGTGGGTCCTGTACTTTTGCGCTCGCAACATCGACCATTCCTGGCGAAAGGTCCAAGGAGATAATTCGTCCGGTGGGCGGCAGCTCTTCGAGAAGGAAACATGTGAGGGTTCCTGTGCCACTCCCGACATCAAGGACAGTCTCATTCTCCCCCGAGTGAAATCCGTCCAGGAGGGCTCGAAGTTTCTCGCGTCGTTGGGCCGGATCGCCGAACGAATCCCATCGAGGTGCGAGTGAATCGAAATAGTGCTGTTTTGCTGTCAACAATTCCTGATCGTCCGCTTGTTCGCTTTTGCCGCTCCCCTGCTGTTGGATTACCCGGTACACAGGTGGAATGATGAGCAGCATGAGGAGCAGCCCGGGCCATCCGGCGATGAATGAAATGCCAGCGACGAATGCCGCCGGCAAATCGAGCAGCCGACTGATCCCGAACATCGCGCCCGCGTTCAGGACCCTTCCGAGGAGCAACACCGGCGTCAGGACGACCAGAATGTGCAGACGCGGCCATCTCTGATGGACCGCAGATCCACAGAACGCCATTACCGTCAGTTCGAATGCCATTATCGGAGCGATGGGAGGGTAGAAAGGCGGCATTCCCGTGAGCGTGCCAGAGAGGAAGGGCACAATCAGCGCTGTCAACGAGGCCATGGCAGGACGGACAATGAAGGCGAGCGCCATCAGAGGCAGGTACATCGGCATGAAGATGGAGCCGAGATGGACTGCATGGAAAAGGATCGGCAAGAGCAAGCCGGAGGCGCCGAAGACTCCGCTATAGGCAAGCTCACGAGGATCGATCGGTTGGCGATTCCACGGGCGTCTCATAGCGCCGCGTACCTCAATCCGCAGAAGATTGTCCTCCCCGGCATGGGATACCCATACATAATCGAATAGTCGCGGCCCAGCAGATTCTCCACGGACACATAGGCCGAGAGGGCATTCGTGATCCGCCCCATCACCCGTACATCGAGGAGGGTGTATTCGGACAATGGCTCCTTGTGGTTATCATCACCGTACAGTCCGGAAACATGTTGCAGGCCAAGCGAGAAGGTCAACGGAGACACGCCAAACTTCCCCCCGACATAGAGCTTGTTCTTCGGATTGGCCGCAGTCTGATCGCCCGGATCGAGGTAGCTGTACGTGACGTCGAAGTCCAGATTGCCGATGGGGCGAATGCTGCCGGAGAGCTCAACGCCACGATGCGTGAATGCACCTGAATTCGAATACGTGAAGTTGGGGTAGTTCCCGAGAAGTCGGATTTGGTTTGTCCCTTCATTCAGAAAAGCCGTGGCCTCGATGGTCGCGACGTTGTCCGGAAAAGCGTGGAGGACGCTCACCTCATAGTCCCACATACGCTCGGGCATGAGGGTCGGCGTCGGTGCGGGAAACAGATACAATTCACGGATGGTCGGACTCCGGAATCCTTTTCCTGCTGAAGCCTTGATCGTCGTCGCGTCATCGACACGGTACGCGACGCCGATTTGTGGCACGGTCTCATTCCCGTAGAGGGAATGGTGGTTCAATCGAACGCCCGCCGAGACCGTCGCGGTGCTCCAGACATCCTGCTGTGTCAATATGTATGCAGCGGTTTCGTTGATGAAATGCTCACCGAAATCCGTGGAGCCCTGAGTGGCCGTCCCGCCGTAGCGTTTGTAGTCTATTCCTGCGGTCGTGAGGTTGCCGGAGAAGAGCGGGAAGCCCTGGTACAACAACGCGCCGACATTGTTGTCCGTTGAATGGAACCCGTCGTAAATATCGTGCACCCCCCAATTGTAGAACACTTTGAGGGCCCCCTGCGATTCTCCATATCGGTCCTCAACGGAAACACCTGAACTCCCGCGCACAATGTCATACCAGTTGTTCACTGCAGGGGTGAATACCGTTCCAGGATCATAGGCTTTGTAGCTGGACACATTCCCGTCAGCGTGAAGGCTATAGTGTTCGTCGAGCATTGTCCACCCTCGCACTGCTCCGTTGTTTTCCCTGAAGAGCGAGTATTCCCGTTGGCCGTCCGTTTCAAAGTGACTGGCGTCGAACGAGAATCCCTCGTGGTCGGTTCCGTACCCCAACTCGCCTTCATATTTCTGCGTATTGAACGATCCATCGGAGATTCCAAGCGAAGCTGCAAGGCCATCAGTCGGCGGTTTCTCTCGGATAATATTAATGACGCCTCCCATAGCGTTCGTGCCGTGCATGAGAGACGCCGGTCCGCGGATGATTTCCACCCGTTCGATGCCGGAGTTCACGTAGGTGTCCGGAAGAGGATGACCCATCAGTCCCATCATTTGCGGTCGTCCGTCCGTGAGAACAAGAACTTCGGTATTCGGACTCCCTCCGCTGCCACGAATGCTGATCCCCCCGGCCGCCCCGTTGCTCACACCATAGCCCAAGACCCCTCGTTCGGTGACGAAAACACCGGGGACCCGTTCGCTGATGACGCGCAAGACGGACGATTCGGCACTCTCTGCGAGTTCTGTTTTCGAAATCAGCGAAACGGCATTCGGAACCCTGCTGTTCAGCGCTTCGACATTCGTCGCGGTAACGGTGATTGGATCCAGGTAAAATGTCTTCGTGGTGTCGGGTTTCACCTGCGAGCTACCGGACGACGAGAGAAGGGCAAGAGTCAACATGCACGTTGTTCGTCGGGGGAAGGTAGGATTCATGGATGAACATGCTCCGCCGATGTGATCTGGAGTTTACTATGATGGATGCCTTTCAGGCTCGCGATGTCCGACGCGATTTCCCGCAGGGCTCCCGCTCGACCCCGTAATAGTATGACCTCCAGGCAGTTATCGTGATCGATATGAACATGAGTGGTGGAAATGATGGAATGGTGGTGATCGTGTTGGATTGTCGTCAGACGCTCTTCAAGTTCACGCTTGTGGTGATCATACACGAGCGTCAGCACGGCGAGTGCCGGCGCCTTGTCATCCTGAACCCGATCTTCATCGAGAATGGTGCGCATGAGATCACGGATTCCCTGTGACCGGTTCACGAAACCCTTCCGTCGGTTGAATCGGTCGAATCTCTTGAGCAGATCCTGTTCTATGGAGATCCCAAAGCGTATGAGAGTGTTCATGGTAGCACGTTTTTCTAGAAAGGTAACACTTTTTCTGGCACGGCGCAAGTTGAAAACGGGAGGTGATGTTTGCTTGCGCAATGAAGCGATCCTTGTCCATCCACCGCCGAAACCGCCAATGAGATCAGATGGAAAGAGGACAGACGAGGAGAGGATATTGGCATCGTCAGGGCAAGGTCACATACTGGACCCGACCTGCTGAATTTGTGAACGTAGGGTACTCTGGAGGTGTGGAAGAGCTACGCGCAGAGATGAAAAACGACGGCAGTGAATGTGCATTGTATGACTAATTCCTGCCGTTGACGAATCAGCTGCTCTGCCAGCTGAGCTACGCCAGCGATACCACAGACCGCAGGTTGAACACAATATAGGAATGGCCGTCGACTAATCCGGAAGTGGGGAGATATTCCGCATGGCTTCATCGACGAAATACCCCCTGCTCATACCCGTCTCCATGCACCTCGCTTGTCGAGACCTTCGCAGGAATTCATTTCCAGATCTTCACCTCGAATGTCCCTCCGGACGAAGCCACTCCCCGAAACATCCCCGTCGTGCTGAACGGCATAACGTAGTTTCCGTGGGCGTCGACAGCGATGAGCCCGCCGTCGGCTTTGTCAAGCCGGTGATAGATCATTTCGTTGGCGGCCTCCTGGAGTGTCATCCCCTT